>NZ_JAWUEI010000023.1:0-78308 GCF_036663495.1 Enterobacter sp. 342 | reverse complement strand
TGGTTTGCGTAGTCTGGGTTGGGTTTTAACTGATTAAAATCAGTGAGATATATAGATTATGAAACATATTGTTGAAGTGATGATCCCGGAAGCCGAGATCAAAGCGCGTATCGCCGAACTGGGTCGTCAAATCACCGAACATTACAAGGACAGCGGCAGCGAAATGGTGCTGGTCGGTCTGTTGCGTGGCTCTTTCATGTTCATGGCAGACCTGTGCCGTGAAGTGCATGTGCCACATGAGGTCGATTTTATGACCGCCTCCAGCTACGGCAGCGGCATGTCCACAACCCGTGATGTGAAAATCCTGAAAGATCTGGATGAAGATATTCGTGGCAAAGATGTGTTGATCGTTGAGGACATCATCGACTCCGGTAACACGCTTTCTAAAGTGCGCGAGATCCTGAGCCTGCGTGAGCCAAAATCACTGGCGATTTGCACGCTGCTGGATAAACCTGACCGCCGTGAAGTGCAGGTGCCAGTGGAGTTCGTCGGTTTCTCTATTCCTGATGAATTTGTTGTCGGCTACGGCATTGACTACGCGCAGCGTTACCGTCATCTGCCGTATGTTGGGAAGGTGGTATTGCTGGACGAGTAACTGCGGGCTGATGCCCTCACCCCGGCCCTCTCCCACAGGGAGAGGGAGAAAATCCCCGGCTTTATTTATGGTTCACATGCTTCAGCTTGAGGTTCGCAATTCCCGAACGGTAACGCTGTTCCAGCGTTTCGCGGTTTGTTGCAGTCACTTCCAGATTGCGTAACAGGCCATCATGGATACCGTACGCCCACCCGTGGATAGAGACCTTCTGCCCGCGTTTCCACGCCGATTGCATAATCGTTGAGTGGCCCAGGTTATAGACCTGCTCCATCACGTTGAGTTCGCAAAGGGTGTCCATGCGACGCTCCTGCGGCATTTCGCCGAGCAGTGAGCTATGTTTGAACCAGATATCGCGGATGTGCAGCAACCAGTTATCGATGAGCCCCAGCTCCGGGTTCTCGACTGCCGCCTGTACACCGCCGCAGCCATAGTGGCCGCAAATAATGATGTGCTCGACTTCCAGAACGTCAACGGCATACTGAACCACAGAAAGGCAATTGAGGTCGGTATGGATCACCAGGTTGGCGACATTACGGTGAACAAACAGTTCGCCGGGCTCGAGGCCGGTCAGGCGTTCGGCCGGGACGCGGCTGTCGGAACACCCAATCCACAGAAAGCGTGGGTTCTGGGCTTGCGCGAGTTTTCCAAAAAATCCGGGGTCTTCCTCCACCAGCATTTTTGACCATAGTGCATTGTTGCTAATGAGTGTATCAATGTTGTTCATGGAGGTTAGCGACCTGTAACCAAGTAATTGCGTTGCGCTACTATAGGGTAACCCGACTTTTAATGAAACCACACAACGTGTGTAAGAACTGAAGGTAAGTTAAATTCATGGCTATTGCACTGGAGCTTGAGCAGCTTAAAAAAACCTATCCGGGTGGCGTTCAGGCGCTACGCGGGATAGATCTAAAAGTAGAAGCAGGTGATTTCTATGCGCTTCTGGGGCCGAATGGCGCGGGGAAATCCACCACGATCGGTATTATCAGTTCGCTGGTCAATAAAACCTCTGGCCGGGTTAGTGTCTTTGGTTACGACCTGCAAAAAGATGTGGTGAACGCCAAGCGCCAGCTGGGGTTAGTACCGCAGGAGTTCAACTTCAACCCGTTTGAGACGGTGCAACAAATTGTCGTTAACCAGGCCGGTTATTACGGCGTTGAGCGTAAAGAGGCGCTTGAGCGTAGCGAAAAGTACCTCAAACAACTCGATCTTTGGGAAAAACGTAACGAACGTGCGCGTATGTTGTCCGGTGGTATGAAGCGCCGTCTGATGATTGCCCGTGCGCTGATGCATGAGCCAAAACTGCTGATCCTCGACGAACCCACTGCCGGTGTAGACATTGAACTTCGTCGTTCCATGTGGGGCTTCCTGAAAGATCTTAACGACAAAGGCACCACCATTATTCTGACAACCCACTACCTCGAAGAAGCCGAAATGCTCTGCCGCAACATCGGTATCATTCAGAATGGTGAGTTGGTGGAAAACACCTCGATGAAAGATCTGCTCTCTAAGCTGAAATCAGAAACCTTTATCCTCGACCTGGCGCCGAAAAGCCCACTGCCAAAACTGGAAGGGTATCAGTATCGCCTGGTGGATACCTCAACGCTGGAAGTGGAAGTGTTGCGTGAGCAGGGGATTAACAGTGTGTTCTCCCAGTTGAGTGCTCAGGGGGTGCAGGTCTTAAGTATGCGTAACAAAGCGAACCGACTGGAAGAGCTGTTTGTCTCTCTGGTGCAGGATAAACAAGGAGACAAGGCATGACGCATCTTTACTGGGTCGCGCTGAAAAGTATCTGGGCGAAAGAGATTAACCGCTTTATGCGTATCTGGGTGCAAACCCTGGTGCCGCCGGTGATCACCATGACGCTCTATTTCATCATCTTCGGAAACCTGATTGGCTCCCGTATTGGTGAGATGCACGGCTTTACCTATATGCAGTTTATTGTGCCGGGTCTGATCATGATGGCGGTGATCACCAACGCCTATGCCAACGTGGCATCGTCATTCTTTAGCGCCAAGTTCCAGCGTAATATTGAAGAGCTGCTGGTTGCGCCTGTGCCAACGCACGTGATTATCGCCGGTTACGTCGGTGGCGGCGTGGCGCGTGGTCTCTGCGTGGGGATCCTGGTCACGGCGATTTCGCTGTTCTTTGTGCCGTTCCAGGTACATTCATGGCTGTTTGTCGCGCTTACGTTATTGCTGACGGCAATCCTGTTCTCGCTGGCTGGCCTGCTGAACGCCGTGTTCGCTAAAACGTTCGACGACATCAGCCTGATCCCGACCTTTGTGCTGACGCCACTGACTTATCTGGGTGGGGTGTTCTACTCCCTGACGCTGCTGCCGCCATTCTGGCAGGCGCTGTCGCACCTGAACCCGATTGTCTACATGATCAGCGGCTTCCGCTTTGGTTTCCTTGGCATTACCGATGTGCCGCTGTTTACCACGGTGGCGGTGCTGGTGGTATTTATCCTCTTCTTCTATCTGCTGTGCTGGTATCTGATCCAGCGCGGGCGCGGTCTGCGCAGCTAACCGTCTACCCTCTGCCCGGCGACATTCTGGTTGCCGGGTATTTTTCTTTGACAGTTATCACCGAAAGCGAACCTTCACTCCGCTAAACTACTTGCCTGCTAAGGAGAGGTTTATGCTGGGATGGGTGATTACCTGCCATGATGAGCAGGCGCAGAATATGCTGGATAAGCTTGAAACCAGATTTGGCCCACTGGTGCAATGCCGGGCGGTAAATTACTGGCGTGGGTTGAGCACCAACATGCTTAGCCGCATGATGTGCGATGCCCTGCATGAAACTGATACCGGCGATGGCGTGATTTTTCTTACCGATAAATCGGGTGCGGCACCGTATCGCTCAGCCGCTTTGTTGAGTCATAAGCATGAGTGCTGTGAAGTTATCTCCGGTATAAACCTTTCCCTGCTGACGTTAATGTATCCACAGCGTGAATCATTAAGCAGCGCCGAGTTTCGCAATGCAATTGTGGCGCAGGGGGGACCGGGCGTCAGCAGCTTGTGGCACCAACAGCAAAAAAATCCTCCCTTTGTTCTGCTCCATGACCTGTATAAGAATTAAACATTGGTATTGATGCCTCATTTGTTACAATGGCAGCTGTTTTCCGTACCGAATAAGACACCATGCTATCGCGTATCCTTTTCTTGTTTTTGATGCTTATTTCTGGCGTCAGCTCAGCCAGTTTACTCAGCCAGCAAAGCCTGCCTGCTCAATATATGCAAACCACCGAAGATGCGGCGATCTGGGCGCAGGTGGGAAACAGCGTCATTAACGTTGGCAATGTGCGCGCGGGGCAGATCCTGGCCGTCGTGCCTGCGGCGGCGGATTACTATGAATTTCGCTTCGGTTTTGGTACGGGTTTTATCGACAAGGGGCACCTTGAGCCGGTTCAGGGGAAACAGCGCGTCGAGGACAGCCTTGGTGATCTGAATAAACCGCTGAGCAATCAGAACCTCATTACCTGGAAAGACACGCCGGTCTATAACGCGCCCTCCAGCGGTAGCGCGCCGTTCGGGACGTTAAGCGCCAATCTCCGCTACCCTATACTGAACAAACTCAAGGACCGTCTGAACCAGACCTGGTTCCAGATCCGCATCGGCAACCGTCTGGCATGGGTCAGCAGTCTGGATGCACAGGAAGACAACGGTATTCCGGTTATTACTTACCACCATATTTTGCGTGATGAAGAGAACACCCGTTTTCGTCATACCTCCACAACCACCAGCGTACGTGCCTTTAACAACCAGATGACCTGGCTTCGCGACCAGGGCTATACCACCCTGACCATGTATCAGCTGGAAGGGTATGTCCGAAATAAAATGAACCTGCCTGCAAAGGCTGTGGTGATCACCTTCGATGACGGGCTGAAGTCCGTGAACCGTTACGCTTACCCCATTCTGAAAGAGTATGGATTTAAGGCGACGGCGTTTATCATTTCGTCACGCATTAAGCGCCACCCGCAGAAGTGGGCACCAAAGTCCTTGCAGTTTATGAGTGTTTCGGAGCTTGAACAGATCCAGGATGTGTTTGATATCCAGTCCCATACACACTTTTTGCACCGTGTGGATGATAACCGTCAGCCCATTTTACTCAGCCGCAGTTACCACGTTATTTTATTCGACTTTAAACGTTCCCGGCGCAGTCTGGCGCAGTTTAATCCGCATGTACTGTATCTCTCATATCCGTTTGGGGGATACGACGAGAAAGCGATAAAAGCGGCGAACGATGCCGGGTTCCACCTGGCGGTGACGACGGTGCGGGGAAAGGTGAAGCCGGGGGATAATCCGTTCTTACTGAAACGCCTGTACATCTTAAGAACGGATTCGCTGGAGACGATGTCGCGGCTGATCAGTAACCAGCCGCAGGGGTGATTATTCGTACGTCAGGGTGAATGTTCCCACAGCACTGAATGCACCGGATTTAATGGCATTCCCGTCTGCTTCCAGTCTGGCGATAAAATCAAAATTTCTTACCGCAGGTAAGTTAGCATCTGTCTGTACAAAAGCTGAATTCGTATCATTAGGAATAAGCTGTTGGTTATTCGCGTCGATAATTTTCACGCCTGCCCCTGCCGCAGCATTACTGGCCAATGTATTGGCAAGCAGTTTTTTTGCACCACCAGTGATTTTTGATGTCGTTAGCTTAGTCGTGAATTTCGCCACGCTGGTGCAGTTACTCACTTGTACGGCAAACGGTACATCGCGTGTCTGGTTTTTTTGAATATCGGAAACAAAATAGTCACCCAGTTCGACGGTATTCCCTCCATCCGCAAGAGTGACGACATCACAAGTCGGTAGAACTAACGGGATCTGAAAAGTATCTTCGGTGACTTTAAAATACCATGGACGGTTATTAGAGTCGTTTGGATCCCCGAGCCCCATTAGCCCTAATGTTCCGGCAACAGGTTTGATGACGCTAACTTTATTCGGGTTGCCGTGGTAATTAGATGTTTGCCACAGTTGAATTTTGGCGTTAACCCATTTGCCATCCCAGTTACTGGGGACGTTATTCACATAGAGTTCTTTATAGGCCGTTGTATTGGTGCCAAAAGTGTGGCCAATGCCATCCACTGTTTCGATATTCACCGTGTAGACAATGCCTGGGATATTGGTTTGAAACGTTCCGTCCTGATACAGAGAACCAGCATAGACGGAAGGATCGGTCATCCCCCATTCACTGGTACCATCGTTACCTAAACTGCAGCCAATCTGGATACCTGGTGAAATATCTGTTTTAAATTGCATTAATACTGTCCCCCCAGAGCTTGGGCGTGGGGCCGCGCGAGCAGGGCCGTTGGTCGGGCCATTTACTAATGTTGTTGTCCCACCATAGCCATTTCCAAAACGACATTCGGTGGCTCCCCACACAGAGGAAACTGAAAACAGTCCTCCTGTGAGCGCTATCGCTATTATTGATTTTTTATTTAAACATCCTGTCATTGTCATAAACCTGAATATTCTCTTCCTGTGATGGGTATTACCAAAAATATGCTGTTTAGCTGGCCGGGGGATTATTCATAAATCACACTCACCAGCACATTGCTGGTAACGCGTCCTGACATCACCTGGCCGATATTCTGGTAACGAGCATAAAAGGCGTAATCGGTTAAATACGCGAAATTATTTTGCTTTGAGGTCACGTCATAGATGACATCGGAATGGCCATCCTGACTTAAAACATTCTGATGGAATGCGTCTGAAAAGATGACAATACCGACATTTTTCGCACCATCACTCTCTTGCTCTTTGTCATTAGCAAATACCTGTTTATTCCCCACAGCCAGAGAACCTGATTGCGGTGAAAAACTGAAATGTAATTTGCTTGCTGCGCCACTGGCAATATCGTCACAATCCGTCACTTGCACAGTAAAGCGCGTTCCACCTGCATCCTGGTTTGCACTGTATTTATTACTGCCATCGGTATTGAAAAACCAGTTGCGGGGAACCACTGGCAACTGAACCTGGCCGCCGTCAGACACGTTAATTTTGCAGGTATTGGCGACAATATTGGCTCTGATATTAACGTCCATCCATGCCCCATCCGCATGGGATGAGGCAGGGAACAGAGAACCTGAAATAACGGCCAGCAGCAGCCTGTATTTTTTTATAAATAACGGTGTATTTCGCATCGTCAAGCTACCGCCTGTTCTTTATGACTTATTGATAGGTGACCAGAAACGTGACAGGTGAGGTAACCGATCCTGTAGTGACATCAGCAACGGTCTTACCGTCTGCCACCACAATGCGCGAACTCAAATCATACGTCGCTGTCCCTGACGAAATAGTCACGGTTTCGGTTTGAGGTGATTTACAGCTCAACTGGGTACCAGTCGCTGAACCCCCTTTCCACAGTTCGAATGCCGTATTGTTATTTGCGCCAAAGTTCAGGCTGGACGCGGAAGAACAGCTGCCACCCGCGCCAGTGGTTGCTCTGATTGCTGCTGAGCTCACACCCGCACAGCCGGTGAAGGCAATTTTGAACGCCTCTTCGCGGGTTTTATTGGCCAGGTCGGATTTGAAGACGTCACCAAAACTAATCTGGGATGTTGGTGAGCCAGAGGCATTCTGTACCTGTGCGATACAGGTTCCCGCTTCAATGGTAGTGTTAAAGGTGGCTGAGACACTGCTCGTCCCGGTAATGGTTGCAGACGCGGCAGTGGATACTAATCCCAGAACAGAGAGGGCAAAGATCGTAGGTTTAAATTCCATTATAGGTTCTCCGTTTTCTGTCTGGTTATTCGTAGTAGAAGTTAAAAGTGGCGACGGCGCTAAACATACCTGTCGTTGCACTGCTTGCCTGGGTTTCCACCAGTTTGGCGGTTAAAGGCACTTCTTTTGCCGTGATTTCACCCGGGGTCCAGACAATACGTTTACTGTCATCTGTCGAGTTGATCTCAAAAGGCGTTGTCGGTGCCGAACTGCGTGCAATCGACACCCCGACATAACTGGCTCCGCCAGAAGCCGAGGCAATGTTGTTGGCAATGGCCGTATTCATTAGATTTGATACCGAACCACTTACGGTCGTTTTCAGTGAAGTAAGGCTGGATGGGCACTCCGTCAGGACCAGTTTGAAATCGGTTGTTGCTGTACCTGTTGCAATCGTATCGATACGGGTTTTCCCGCTGGTTCCGAGCGTAATAGTGTTGTTTGTACCATTACCTGTACCACCACTGATGGCCATATCACAGGTGGTTTCCCGGATGTTGGCAGTGAAGGTTACATCGAGATTATCCGCAGCCTGGGCGTAGCCGCAGGTAACAGATAAGAGCGTTGCTGCGTAAATACAGCGAACGAAATGATTCAAAGTGAATGTCATGAGTGAAAACTCCCTGTTATATATGAATTACATCCGGCAAAGTTGATGAGTTAAAAGCGTGGTCAGACCCGCTTTCTGTGCATTGGGTTGAATCTGATAATGCACATTACAGGCACTTTTCTGCCCATTCCCCCAGATAACCCTGAGTGTGCCTTCGTCTTCAATACCGCGAACATAGGCTTGTCCTGCCTGGCCCACGCTGCCGACGATCTCTCCTTTCTCGTTCAGCACATCGGCACCGAGAGGGATGAAGCCGTTATCAGTACGCTGGAGCTCAAGTATTGCCGAACGACCTTCGTTGGTTTCGAAATTCACCAGCACTACGGCACCGCTACGCGGTACGGCAACCGTACTGGTATTTTTCACTTCGACGTCAGCACTCATGGTGCTGGTGTCGAGACCGATACGGTTTTCACGGTAGGCGGAAAGATAAGGCATGATGGCGTAGCCGGAATTGCCGATTTCACCTTCGCCGTTGCTCAGACGTGCCCCTTTTGCGCCACTGGCTTTAATCAGTGCCAGCGAGTCGGTATCACTGATACTGCCTGGTGCCAGCGTGATCCCACCGGAATGCAGCAGCATGCCGCCGCTGTAGCTGGCGGAATATTGTTGCTGGTTGTCATCACTCGCTGAGGCGGAAAGGCTTAGCGGTCCATAAGGACTGTTATAACTGCCATAGCCGCTGAGCTGATTGAGCGTATTATCATCAGCGCGGCTATTGCTGCTCGTCACGCTGTAGTTGAAGCGGTTGTCCTCGGTATTGCCGTTTGCGGTGGTATTGAGACTCGTGCTGCCTTTGAAATCAGAGTTCAGACCTACGTTAACGCTGTTGAAACCGGCAGGGTGTTTACCCGCGCCAAACAGCGAATCGAAAGGCAGGTTGACGTTGAGGTAAACGCTGTCTTCCTGTTCACCAAACTCGTCATAGGTACGTTGCAGCGAAACGCTGTAACTGCCATAGGTAAAGGCGTTGCTATAGCCCACGGTATAGTTGGCGCTTGAACGACTGCCATCCCAGTAATCCTGCCAGCTTCCGTTGACGTACATCGAACCATAATCCACTTCACCATGGCGTAATGGCTGGCTAATGTTGACCTGAATCTGGTTCTTCATACGCTGGAAGGTGTTATACACATCCTGGCTGTCACTGCCCGGTTTCAGCGCTTGATCGCGATACTTCACGCGATCGGCCAGTGAGGCCGCATCGTGCAAGCTGAGGTAGTCCTCTGTGGAGAAGCGGTAGGCTGCCACGTTTAACGATGTATCGGTTGCCGAGAGCATCTTACTGAAGGAGAGTCGATAACTCTGGCCTGTCAGCGTGCGAAGCCCATCGATATCTGCGCTGGAATGAGTGACATCCAGCGCAAATGCACCGAGCTCTGTGTTCATGGCAAGACCCGCGAGACCCGCGTAAAAACCAGTGTCCATATATTGCAGGCCGGTATACCCGGTGAAGGTATTGTTCAGCCCATAATAGAGAGTGGCATACGCCACTTTTGGTGAGTCATGCAGTGAATCGTCATGTAACTCGCCAGCCCCAACATCCCAACGTGCGAAGCCCGGACGTAACATTTGAGTCACGGATGAATACGGGACTGAGAAGGAGCGCTTACTGCCATCGGCTTCCTCGATAGTCACCAGCAGGTCGTTGCCGTAGCCCGTGGTGCTGAGATCGGAAATCTCAAACGCACCCGGTGGCACGGTCGTTTCATAAATCTTATTCCCGCTTTGCGTCACAGAGACACGGGCGTTGCTGTTAGCAACACCGCGGATGACTGGTGCATAGTTAGATAGCCCATTCGGCAGCATGCGGTCATCGTTATAAAGACGTAAACCGCGCAGGCCGATCGAGTCGAATGCGTCACCGCGAGTGTAAGAGTCGCCAATCAGCATTTGAGCTTTAAGCGGAGTGATATCTCGTTGCAGATAAATATCCTGGTTTGAGTAATCACTTCCGTCTTTTTCATTCCAGTTCAGACTCCCGCGCGAGCGGAAACGCCATGGACCTAAATTGGCGCCATAACGTAAACCCGCATAGGCACTGTCACTGTTGCTGCCCGTACCTTCACTGTGCCAGGCGTTGAGGTCGTAAGACGCCATCGCGACAGGAATACCTTCTTCCCAAAGTGAAGGATCGACATACCCCTGAGGAAGTTTAAGCACGTACAGCTGGGGAACGGTCAGATCCAGCTCTTGTGTTGACGTGTTAAAATTCGCCGTCGCACCAGGGAATGCTTTCGCAATATCAATACAGGTTGCCGCATCACCCGAATCATTTTTTTCAAGCGATTCAGTATTAATACCGATCTGTTTCAGTATTGTTAATGTCATGCACGGCGTAGCGCGCGGTGTACCGTTATCTTTAAACTCGACTTCTGCAGTTATTTTTTCTTTGCCATTAACCGTTATTTTGGTCTGATATTTCCCGGGTAAAATAGGGTTGCCTCGTGAGAAACGACCCACGTCAATTTTGCTGCCCGTATTAAACAAAAACTGATCGTTAAACTCGACATCATCCGCTGCAGAACTGACAGTGGATTGAATATCATCCGCTATGGCATTCAGAGGTATTGCCGCACTAATAGAAAGGCAAAGAAATGAACGTCGAAAAAACATTATTATCCCGATCCGTGAGTTGCCGATAACGTACTCGGCATAGCCATGTAATATGATTATTATTAGTTGAGTGCTGCTTCGTGCTCTTGCATGCCACCAAAGTCATTAATGGATGCATAGTTAACTTTGCCGTTGCTAATGCCAGTCAGCCCTTTCACTTTCATTGTTTCGCTGGAGAACGGTTTCACAGAGCTACTCTCCACTTCATATTTTTTGCCATTAACCGTCAGAGAAGCGGAGGCAATTGATACGTTGTAAGCAGAATCATTCTTCGCCACCAGAACGACATCGTTAGCTTCTTTTTTCTGCGACCATGTCAGCTGCTTTGCTGATTCATCGGGTGAACCTTTGAGTCCATTTGGGCGGAAAAAGAGTTTGATACGTGTACGGAATGCCAGTTGCAGCATATTCTGATCGCTACTGGTTTTGGCTTTTGGTGGTACTTCCAGCACGTTAAACCAGAACAGTGATTCACGGTCTTTGGGTAATGACTGGCCGAGTGAGGTAATGCGGATAGCCTGGCCTTTTTGTGCATCTACACGAGTTACTGGCGGAGTAATGACGAACGGTAATTTAAGCTCCTGAGGGTCGGTCGTGTCACGGCCATCATCCAGCCATGACTGAACGAGTAAAGGATGTGCGCCTCTGTTTTCCAGATTCACCACAACATCTTTTGCTTTTTCAGGATAAATAATACGGGTTCCGGAGATAACAATATCAGCGTGGGCATGACATGCCATTATGCTGGTCAGCACAAAAGAGAGTGCTTTCATTCCTTTGATCATTTTTGCATTAAGCTGTCGCATATCCACTCCTGGATAATTGAGATAAACAAGCGCCCACGGCTAAGCGGGCGCATTATTAAATAAATAATCGACGATTATTCGTAGCTCATGGTGAAGTAAGCGTTCGCAGAGACTTTACCCGCAGTGACTGGGTTGGTGTCTTTCACCCAGGCAGAACCCGGAACATAAGCAACGCGGTAGTAAAGTTTGCCGGAACCGCTGGTGACAGTCGCAACCTGGGTGTTATTGTCAGGCTGACCTACCATAATACGATCGGTATTGCTGGTGGAGTTGTTATACATCGCCAGGCTTACGTTGGTTGCTGAACCTGCAACGTTAGTATCTGGATCAACGGTACCGTTAGCCACGGAACCCATGTTTTTAGACATGAAGTTTGCGGAAGCTTTAGATACAGTTCCTGGGCAGTTTGTCAGCAGCAGTTCGAAGTTTTTCGCGCCAACACCTTTGTCCAGCGTAGTGCCTTCAACGTCAGATTTTTTCACGACAGGCAGTGCGATAGTGATGTTGTTAGTGCCTTCACCGTTGTTGGTGGTGATGGTACAGGTAGTATCAGTAACAGCACCGTCAAATGTGATCAGGCCAAGATCGGTAGCAGCGAAAGAAGAAGAGGTGCCCAGTGCGAGAACGACGGTAGCAGCTGCCATGCTAATTTTTTTCAGTGACATAACAATATCCATGTAAAAGATTAAAAGGCCAAACATTGTTTTTGGCTGGTGGATAATAGTGTGCACACTAAAAAAAGTAATTTTAAATATACTTAAAGTTAAATTTAGTTATTCTTTTTCTTTAAATATACCAGACGGTTAATGTTATTGTTGCGTGGAAAGTAAATGAAATCTTAAAAAATAAAAAAGACTAGCGGGGCATTTGTTTTTGATGAATTTATCTGAAAGCCCGAATTATTCAATTAAAATATAATTCGGGCTTTTATATCAGGCAACCTGAACAGGGATCGCCTTCGCGGTGCGCTTCATGTCGTTGTCGCCTTCGAAGTAGGCCACTTTCGGCTGCCAGCGGCGCGCTTCTTCGTCGGACATCATGACGAAGCTGGCGATGATTACGATGTCACCCACGTCAGCGCAGTGTGCTGCCGCGCCGTTGACGGAGATGATTTTAGAGCCGCGCTCGGCAGCAATCGCATAGGTAGAGAAGCGTTTGCCGTTGTTCACGTTCCAGATATCAATCGCTTCATTTTCAAGGATGCCAGCCGCGTCCAGAAAATCCTGGTCGATTGCGCAGGAGCCTTCATAGTGCAGGTCGGCCTGGGTGACTTTCACACGGTGAAGCTTACCTTGCAGCATTTTGCGAATCATTACGTTTACCTTTAATCGTCCGGGTAGAAAAACTACGCCAGCTCAACCACTTTATTGTCGATAAGGCGGGCCTGACCGAGCCATGCCGCCACCAGGATCACCGCACGTTTGCTGGTCTCTGCAAGCTCCAGCAGCGTATCGGCATCGCGAATTTGAACGTCGTCAGCGCGAAGACCTTTTTCGTTCAGCGCTTGTTCGGCGAGGGCAATAATCTCTTCTGCACTCAGCTCCTTAGCCAGAAGTTGCTCAGCCATGGTATTCATGACCTTGCTTAAGCCCGGCGCGATTTTTCGCTGATCGGCCGTCAGATAGCCGTTACGGGAACTGAGCGCCAGACCGTCTTTGGCACGCACAATCGGCACGCCGACGATCTCGATATCGTAACCCATATCGGCAACCATCTTGCGGATCAATGCCAGTTGCTGGAAATCCTTCTCGCCGAAGCAGGCAACGTCTGGCTGCACCAGATTGAACAGTTTGCTGACGATGGTGGACACACCGCGGAAATGACCCGGGCGGCTCGCGCCTTCCAGCATGGTGGAAATGCCCGGAACGTCAACGTAGGTCGCCTCATCGGTACCCTGAGGGTAGATATCGGCCGGCGCAGGAGAGAAGACAATATCCGCATGGCGTTTTTTGAGCTTCTCGCAATCTTCCTGCAGGGTGCGCGGGTAGCGTGCCAGGTCGTCGGCGCGGTCAAACTGCATTGGGTTAACGAAGATACTGACCACCACGATATCTGCCCGGGCTCTCGCCTCATCGACCAGCTTCATATGGCCGTCATGCAGGTTACCCATGGTTGGGACCAGTGCGATGCGTTTACCTTCCTGACGTGCGCGACGGATGTGCTGGCGCAGCAGCGGCAGGGTTTCAATGATTAGCACAACGAGACTCCTTAATGGAAACTGTGTTCTTCGCCCGGGTAAACGCCGGACTCAACCTCGGCAATATACTGCCTGACCGCAGCGCGCATGTCGCCCGCTTCTGTGAGGAAATTTTTGGCAAATTTCGGGATATGTCCACCGGTAATGCCAAAAGCGTCGTGCATCACCAGGATCTGGCCATCCGTCACGTTACCTGCGCCAATACCAATCACCGGAATCGATAGCGCGTCAGTGATGCGTTTTGCCAGTTCAACCGGAACGCACTCGAGCACCAGCAGTTGTGCACCAGCGGCTTCCAGGGCGAGAGCATCATCGAACAGCGTTTGTGCGGCATCGCCACGGCCCTGCACTTTATAACCGCCAAAGATATTCACGGATTGTGGCGTCAGGCCTAAATGACCGCACACCGGCACGGCGCGCTCGGTGAGCATTTTCACCGTATCAACGAGCCAGGCACCACCTTCGATTTTGACCATGTTGGCCCCGGCACGCATCACGGCTGCTGCATTTTCAAAGGCTTGCTCTGGCGTGGCGTAGGCCATAAACGGCAGGTCGGAAAGTAGCAGGCAGGCTGGCGCACCACGGCGCACGGCACGGGTATGGTAAGCAATATCCTCAACTGTAACCGGCAGGGTGGAATCATGTCCTTGTACCGTCATCCCTAACGAATCTCCGACCAACATGACGTTGATACCCTCTTCGGCAAAGAGTTTGGCGAAGCTGTAGTCATACGCGGTGATGGTGGCGAAGCGTTTTTTTTCCTGTTTGCATTTCTGCAGTAAGGAGATGGTGGTTGGTTTCATACTGTTTCCTGATAGCCCAAAAGCGAATCTTTGCGCATTTTAACAGTAACATTCGGGGGAACAATGATTTTAGGTAACCGATTAACTGCAAATATTTCAGGGTTAATCGGTAAGATGCAGGATCACCAGCGAGCGGGTCTTTCCGCATTGAGAGTGTCCAGAACGGCCTTCAGCGAGATACCATCCGGAAAGGTGAGATCGGGGGCGACTTCAAACAGCGGCCAGAGCATAAAACCCCGGTTTTTCATGTCGTAGTGCGGAACAGTGAGGCGGTCGGTGTTTATGATCTCATGACCAAACAACATAATATCGAGATCGAGAGTGCGTGGCCCCCAGCGTTCGGCTTTGCGTACGCGACCCTGTTGCAGTTCGATGCGCTGAGTATTATCCAGCAGCGTTTCGGCATCCAGAGTGGTTTCCAGCACGACGGCGGCATTGAGGTAATCAGGCTGATCCTGCGGGCCCAATGGTGGAGTACGGTAAAACGAAGAGACTGCCACGATCCGGCTTTGCGGAATTTCACCCAATGCCTGTACGGCAGCGTTAACCTGCTCCAGTGGAGAGGCTAAATTGCTGCCGATGGCGATATATGCGAGGGTCATGAAGCACCTTCACGACGCGGCGCGCGTTTGCGCGGACGACGATGACGGCGGCGTGGTTCCGGCTCTTCATCCAGCCCGGTGAGCATATCTTTCTGTTCAGGCGGGGCGGAAACCTGGAATTCGGCCCACCACTGCGCCAGACGCTGTAGCTCCTGATTCCTTTCAATTTCAGCCCGCAGTGACAGCAGATCGAATGCCGCGCGGAACTTAGGGTGTTCCATCAACTTCCAGGCACGTTTGCCCTGACGACGGGACATACGCAACTGAAGTTGCCAGATATCACGCACCAGCGTAGTAATACGTTTCGGGATCGCCAGCGTACGGCACCCTTCGTCCAGCACGTCGTTCGCGGCCAGTGCGAAGGCATCGTAATAGGCGAGGCCGCTCTCCTGAGTGATTCTTTGAGCCGTTTCCAGCAGTGGATACCAGAACATCGCCGCAAACAGAAACGCCGGATTGACACGCATATCGTTGCGAATACGGGTATCGGTATTTTTCAGTACCTGCGCAATCATGCGCTCCATCGGGCTGTCACCGCTTTCGGTGAAGTAGCGGGTAATGGTCGGGAACAACGGCTGGAACAGGTTGTATTCACGTAGCAGATTATAGGTATCGAACCCAAAACCGGCTTGCAGCAGTTTCAGGGCTTCCTCAAACAGACGGGCAGGGGGCACGTCGTTGATCAGCGTCGCCAGACGCGGAATAGGCTCTGCTGTTTCCGGGCTAATGCGCATATTCAGCTTGGCGGCGAAACGCACGGCGCGCAGCATACGCACAGGATCTTCACGATAACGCGTTTCCGGCGTGCCAATCAGACGAATCAGGCCTTCTTTCAGGTCCTGCATGCCGCCGACGTAATCACGCACGGTGAAATCCGCCACGCTGTAGTAAAGGCTGTTGATAGTGAAATCGCGACGCTGGGCATCTTCTTCGATAGAACCGAAGATATTATCGCGCAGCAGCATACCATTCTGGCCGCGCTGCGACGTGGTGCGATCAGATGCGCCCGCTTCGTGGTGGCCGCGGAAGGTCGCCACTTCGATGATCTCCGGTCCAAACATCACGTGAGCCAGACGGAAACGACGGCCAACAAGACGGCAGTTACGGAATAATTTACGCACCTGCTCAGGCGTGGCGCTGGTCGTCACGTCGAAATCTTTAGGTTTTTTGCCCAGCAGTAAATCACGCACCCCACCGCCCACGAGATAGGCCTCGTAGCCCGCTTTATTCAGACGATAGAGCACCTTGAGGGCATTTTCACTGATATCTTTGCGGGAAATATTGTGCTGCTCACGCGGAATAACCGACATGTGTGGCTGTGCAATAGCATCATTCGCCATGCTCTCTTCGCGGCTTAGCACTTTACGGCAAAAATTAGCGACTCGGGTAAAAATGGTACACCTCGTAGTGTGTTTTGTTATGAAAAAAGCGGCTAATCATAGCTCAGCGCAACGCATTTGAGAATGCTGGATTTTTTGCACCGCCGTGAGCGTCCAGTGGGCGATCGCCATTTTCAGCAGTTCGTCAATACGCAGATCCTGCCATTCGTTGGTTACATTCTGGTTGAGAAATCGCAGCGCGTCGATCAAAACCGGGCGTGGATCGCCGTATGGCAGGGCTGGCGCATGGTTTTGCTTCGACAGCTTACAACCATGCTCATTGACCGCCAGCGGCAGATGAATGTAATCCGGCGCTTTCCAGCCAAACTGGTGATAGAGCGATATTTGCCGCACGGTAGGTTCAACAAGATCTGCCCCACGAACGATTTCCGTGACGCCCTGGAAATGGTCATCCACGACAACGGCCAGGTTGTAAGCGAACAGACCATCACGACGGTGAATAATAAAATCTTCACGCGCCAGACGTTCATCGGCGTGGATCTCGCCGGAGAGTAAATCGTTAAAGTGTGTCACCGGTGAACGCTGTCGAATCCGTACAGCGGCATTTTCCGGACCGTTGTTAAGCGTACTGCAATGGCCGTCGTAGACACCCCCTACGCTCTGAATACGTGCGCGGGTGCAGGTACAGTTATAGGAAAGCCCCTGAGCGCTAAGCCAGGCCAGACGTTCCTGATAAGCGTCGTGACGTTTTGATTGCCAGAGTACTTCGTCATCCCAGTGAAGACCGTAATGTTCCAGCTGACGCAGAATGGTGTCTGCTGCACCGGGAACTTCACGCGGAGGGTCAATATCTTCAATGCGAACAAGCCATTTGCCCTGGCTGGCACGAGCCTGCAGGTAGCTGCCGAGCGCGGCAATTAATGAGCCGAAGTGTAATTCACCGGAAGGAGATGGCGCGAAGCGCCCAATATAGTGTGATTCAGACATATCAACAGTAACAAGGCGGGAGTGACTCCCGCCTTTGGAGTGTGTAAACAGCGCTGGTATTAACCGGCCATCTGTTTTTCGCGGATTTCGGCCAGTGTTTTACAGTCGATGCACAGGTCGGCGGTTGGACGCGCTTCCAGGCGACGAATGCCGATTTCAACACCACAGGATTCGCAGTAGCCAAAATCTTCGTCTTCGACTTTTTTCAGCGTTTTCTCGATCTTTTTGATCAGTTTGCGTTCGCGGTCACGGTTACGCAGTTCGAGGCTGAACTCTTCTTCCTGAGCGGCACGGTCGACCGGATCAGGGAAGTTAGCAGCTTCATCCTGCATATGAGTAACGGTGCGATCGACTTCATCCCTGAGTTGATTACGCCATGCTTCAAGAATACGCTTGAAGTGCGACAGCTGGGCTTCGTTCATATACTCTTCGCCCGGTTTCTCTTGATACGGCTCCACCCCAGCGATGGCGAGAATACTCAGGGACGATGTTTTACGGTTTTGCCCTTCTTGCATGTTGCTTCTCCTTAACACGCACTATCGATCCCCGTGTTGGGGGAAAAATCAGGTCGCTATAAATAGCAGATGCTTTTCCGGATGGCAATTATCTAAACGTAACACTTGACAAGCCTGTGAGGAAAAGCGTATTTACGCACGCGGCCAGAACACTTAATCATCAATCGTCTAATCCCTTATAAGACAATGGGAAGAGAGGATCTCAGAGTCATATTATCGGCAGAAAGTTCCGCTTTATAAGCCAAAACCTCTACCCCCTGCTTTTGTGCCTCATTCAACAATTGCGCGTATTTAGGATCAATATGGCGGGCAGGAGAGAATCGTTCAATGGCTGAATGCAAAACCGCAAACAGCAATACGGCGCGTTTGCCCGCCGCCGCAACACACATTAGCTCTCGCAGATGCTTCTGCCCGCGTAGCGTTACCGCATCCGGGAAGTAGCCATTTTCCTGTTCCGCTAACGTCACTGATTTCACTTCAATATAGCACTCAGGCCTGTCTTGCGCCTGTAACATGAAGTCAATTCTGCTGCCTTCATCGCCATATTTCACTTCACTTTTATGCGTGTCATAACCCACCAGTTCGGGAAGGGCATTATTCATTAGCGCTTCTTTAACCAGTTGATTGGCACGCAGGGTGTTAACACAAATAAATGCCCCGTTTTGTGTTTCGGTCATTTCCCAGGTATGGGCATATTTGCGTTTAGTATTTTCTGATGTGGAATACCAGACCCGGTCACCCGGTGTCGCACACCCCGTCATGGCACCGGTGTTGGGACAGTGCAGGGTGAGCTGTATTCCTTCAGGCGTGACTACGTCTGCGAGGAAGCGTTTGTAGCGTTGAATCAGTGTGGCGTGCTGCAGGGGAGGGCTAAACTTCATCAGGCGTCCTTAACGGTGTTGCCCAGCGTCCAGCGCTGTAGCGGCGTGTAGCGGGTGCGTCCTTGTGCAAAGACGGATTCATAAAGTGCGAATTCATTAACCGGAAAGGCCCAGTGAAAACCTGGTGGCGGGATGGCAACGGCCTGACCTGCATCGCGCAGCAACGTGATATGCGGATGAAACGGCTGCGGGCTCTGGTAACAGCCGCTGCGTGCCGCCTGGGCGCGCAGCATATTTGCAAGCTGTAATATCCCACGAGGCGGCTGGCGCGTACCCAGCCAGACTACCCGCGAGCGCAACCACTGCCCGGCATCATCAAGGTGTAGCGTAAATCCCGGTTGAGAGATCCGTCCGGCCATTGATGCCAGGGCCCGCTGTTTATCGGAGCTCACATCACCCAAAAAGGCCAGCGTCAGGTGCAAGTTAGCCGCGGCAACAGGGTGACCCGCTTCCGGCGGGAAGTGCTCAGCGCGCCAGCGAACAATTTGCCGCTGTATTGGGGCGGGTAATTCAATGGCAAAAAACAGCCGTTTCGACTCAGACATACGGGGGACTCGGTAATGATATGCGCCGATGCTACAATGTACGCCGACTAATGTTAACCCTCTGGAGCTGTTAGTGTCCTCATTGCCGGTCGCCGTCGTCCTTCCCGAGCTTCTCGCTGCCTTACAACATGCCCCGCAGGTTTTGCTGAATGCCCCGACAGGGGCTGGTAAATCCACCTGGCTGCCACTGCAGATCCTGAAAGACGGGAATATCAGCGGGAAAATTATCCTGCTGGAGCCGCGCAGGCTGGCCGCGCGCAATGTGGCACAACGCCTGGCGGAATTGCTTAACGAAAAACCGGGCGAGACGGTGGGCTACCGTATGCGCGCTGAAATCTGCATCGGCCCGACCACGCGGCTTGAAGTGGTGACCGAGGGAATACTCACCCGCATGCTGCAAAACGATCCTGAACTGACCGGCGTCGGGCTGGTGATTCTGGATGAATTCCACGAATGCAGTCTGCAGGCGGATCTGGCTCTCGCGCTATTACTGGATGTTCAACAGGGTCTGCGTGATGACCTTCGGCTGCTTATCATGTCGGCGACGCTGGATAACGAACGGCTGCAGCAGACGCTGCCTGATGCACCGGTGATAGCCTCGCAAGGGCGAGCGTTCCCCGTTGAGCGACGTTATCAACCGCTACCTGCCCATCAGCGTTTTGATGAAGCGATCGCCATCGCCACCGCAGAACTGCTGCGTCAGGAACCCGGTTCGCTGCTGCTGTTTTTACCCGGTGTGGGCGAAATACAGCGTGTGCAGGAGCACCTGGCCTCCCGTGTCAGCAGCGATGTACAGTTGTGTCCGCTTTACGGTGCGCTGTCGCTGGCCGACCAGCGTAAAGCGATTCTCCCGGCGCCTGCGGGGCAGCGCAAAGTGGTACTGGCAACCAATATTGCGGAAACCAGCTTGACCATCGAAGGTATTCGCCTGGTGGTGGATAGCGCGCAGGAGAGAGTGGCAAGCTTTGACCCGCGTACCGGGCTGACGAAACTCCTGACGCAACGTATTAGCCAGGCGTCGATGGTACAGCGCGCAGGCCGTGCAGGACGTCTTGAGGCGGGTATCTGCCTGCATTTGACCAGCGCAGAGCAGGCTGAACGCGCGGCGCAACAAAGCACCCCGGAAATTTTACAAAGTGATTTGTCAGGTCTGGTGATGGATCTGCTGCAATGGGGCTGCCCGGATCCGGGACAACTGACCTGGCTTAATCCGCCTCCTGTCGTAAACCTTACCGCAGCACGTACACTGCTGGCCCAGCTTGGCGCGCTTGAAGGTGAGCGTCTGACGGCGCGCGGCCAGAAAATGGCTGCGCTGGGCAACGATCCACGTCTGGCCGCAATGCTGGTGGCCGCGCAAGGGGAAGATGAAATTGCCACGGCGGCGAAACTGGCAGCTATTCTTGAGGAGCCGCCGCGCGGTGGCAGCAGCGATCTGGCGCAGGCATTTTCACGTAATCAGGGGAACTGGCAGCAACGGGCGCAGCAGCTCAGCAAACGGCTAAACAGCCGTGGCGGCTTGCCAGACAGCGATATTACCGCGCAGTTGCTGGCACAAGCATTTCCGGACCGAATTGCGCGCCGACGTGGGCTGGACGGTCGATATCAGCTGGCAAATGGCATGGGCGCGATGCTGGACAGCGACGATGCCATGACGCGCCATGAGTGGCTGATCGCGCCGCTCCTGCTGCAGGGCAGCCAGTCGCCGGATGCGCGGATATTACAGGCGATAGCTGTCGATATTGAGGCCCTGACACGTGCATGTCCGCAACTGCTTCAGCAATCTGATATCGTCGAATGGGATGACACCCAGGGCACCCTGAAGGCGTTTCGGCGTAGCCAGATTGGCAAACTGACCCTCAGCACGAAGCCACTGGCGAAGCCGTCAGAAGAAGAGATGCATCAGGCGATGCTGAACGGTATTCGGGAAAAAGGGTTGAACGTACTGAACTGGACGCCAGAGGCGGAGCAATACCGTATTCGTCTGCACTGTGCCGCGCGCTGGCTGCCAGAATATGCCTGGCCTGCGGTGGATGATGAGACGTTGCTTGCCTCTCTGGAGAGCTGGTTGCTGCCGCAAATGCGCGGTGTACACTCGCTGCGGGCACTAAAAGCCCTTGATGTTAAGGTCGCGTTACAGAATTTACTGGACTGGTCATTACGTCAACGTCTGGATAGTGAACTGCCAGGGCATTACACTGTGCCGACCGGAAGCCGGATTGCCATTCGTTATCACGAGGATAATCCACCGGCGCTGGCGGTACGCATGCAGGAGATGTTTGGTGAGGCGACCACGCCATCCATCGCTGAAGGACGTGTGCCGGTGGTGCTTGAACTGTTGTCGCCTGCTCATCGTCCGCTGCAAATCACCCGCGATCTGGGGGCGTTCTGGGCGGGAAGCTACCGGGAAGTACAAAAAGAGATGAAAGGGCGATATCCCAAACACGTTTGGCCGGACGATCCGGCGAATACCGCGCCGACACGGCGTACGAAGAAATATTCTTAATTGAGAGATTTCTTCTTTCACGGTGATGTGGAAGAAAAGAGAATCGGGCCTTTGCGCCTGAAAGTTGCGGAGAAAAAGCATGGCGGGGAATGACCGCGAGCCAATAGGACGTAAGGGAAAACCAACGCGTCCGGCGAAAGAAAAGGTAAGCCGTCGTCGCCTCAGAGATGAGGACTATGACGATGACTATGAAGACGATTATGAGGATGAAGAACCGATGCCGCGTAAAGGGAAAGGCAAAGGGCGTAAGCCTCGGGGTAAACGCGGCTGGTTCTGGCTGCTGCTGAAGCTGTTCATTATTTTTGTTGTGCTGATGGCGATTTACGGCGTCTATCTGGATCAGAAGATCCGCAGCCGTATCGACGGTAAAGTCTGGCAGTTGCCTGCGGCAGTATATGGCCGCATGGTGAACCTTGAGCCAGATATGTCCATCAGTAAGAACGAGATGGTGAAACTGCTGGAAGCCACCCAGTATCGTCAGGTGTCTAAGATGACGCGCCCAGGTGAATTCACCGTGCAGGCGAACAGCATCGAGATGATCCGCCGTCCGTTTGATTTCCCGGACAGCAAAGAGGGACAGGTGCGGGCGCGTCTGACCTTTGACGGCGATCGTCTGGACACTATCGAGAACATGGATAACAACCGCCAGTTCGGTTTCTTCCGCCTTGATCCTCGCCTGATCACCATGCTCTCGTCGGCAAACGGTGAACAGCGTCTGTTTGTGGCGCGTAATGGCTTCCCGGATCTGCTGGTGGATACGCTGCTGGCAACCGAAGACCGTCACTTCTACGAGCACGACGGTATCAGCCTCTACTCCATCGGGCGTGCAGTACTGGCGAACCTGACAGCAGGGCGCACGGTGCAGGGGGCGAGTACGCTCACCCAGCAGCTGGTGAAGAACCTGTTCCTCTCCAGCGAACGTTCTTACTGGCGTAAAGCCAACGAAGCGTACATGGCCGTGCTGATGGACGCGCGTTACAGCAAGGATCGTATCCTTGAGCTGTACATGAACGAAGTGTACCTCGGTCAAAGCGGTGATAATGAAATCCGTGGTTTCCCGCTGGCAAGTCTGTACTACTTTGGTCGCCCGGTTGAAGAGCTGAGCCTTGACCAGCAGGCGCTGCTGGTCGGCATGGTGAAAGGGGCGTCCATTTATAACCCGTGGCGTAACCCAAAACTGGCGCTTGAGCGTCGTAATCTGGTGCTGCGTTTGCTGCAACAACAGCAGGTGATCGATCAGGAGTTGTACGAGATGCTGAGCGCTCGCCCACTCGGCGTGCAGCCGCGCGGTGGCGTGATTTCGCCTCAGCCTGCGTTTATGCAACTGGTGCGTCAGGAACTGCAAAGTAAGCTCGGTGATAAGGTTAAAGATCTCTCCGGCGTGAAGATCTTCACCACCTTTGACTCCGTAGCGCAGGATGCCGCGGAAAAAGCGGCAGTGGAAGGCATTCCGGCGCTGAAGAAACAGCGTAAGCTCTCCGATCTTGAAACCGCGATGGTGGTAGTTGACCGTAACACTGGTGAAGTTCGCGCGATGGTGGGCGGGGCTGAGCCACAGTTTGCGGGCTACAACCGCGCTATGCAGGCGCGTCGTTCGATTGGTTCTCTGGCAAAACCAGCGACCTATCTTACTGCGCTGAGCCAGCCAAACCAGTATCGCCTGAATACCTGGATTGCAGATGCGCCAATTTCCCTGCGTCAGCCTAACGGCCAGGTATGGTCACCGCAGAACGATGATAAACAGTTCAGCGGCCAGGTGATGCTGGTGGATGCGTTAACCCGCTCCATGAACGTACCAACGGTTAATCTGGGGATGTCACTGGGCCTGCCTGCGATTGTTGATACCTGGCAGAAACTGGGTATTTCGAAAGATCAGCTGAATCCTGTACCGGCGATGATTCTGGGTGCGCTTAACCTGACGCCAATCGAAGTGGCACAGGCGTTCCAGACCATTGCCAGCGGCGGGAACCGCGCACAGCTGTCTGCGCTGCGCTCAGTGATAGCTGAAGATGGCTCTGTGCTGTATCAGAGCTTCCCGCAAGCTGAACGTGCGGTGCCCGCTCAGGCCGCCTATATGACGCTGTGGACGATGCAACAGGTTGTGCAGCGTGGTACCGGGCGTCAACTGGGAGCGAAGTATCCGGGTCTGCATCTGGCGGGTAAAACCGGGACCACCAACAACAACGTCGATACCTGGTTTGCCGGTATCGACGGCCGTGAAGTGGTGATCACCTGGGTAGGTCGCGACAACAACCAGCCGACCAAACTGTACGGCGCAAGCGGGGCAATGTCGATTTACCAGCGTTATCTGGCGAATCAGTCTCCTGTACCGCTGAATCTGGTCGCGCCGGAAGACATTGTTGATATGGGCGTGGATGGTTCCGGTAACTTTGTCTGTGGCGGCGGGATGCGTACCTTGCCGGTCTGGACGACCAACCCGGACGCGCTGTGTCAGCAAAGTCAGCCAGAACAACCATCGGGCAATCCGTTTGATTCGTCTTCTCAGCCACAGCAGCCGCAGCAACAACAGCCGCAGCAGCAGAATGAGAAGAAAGACAGCGACGGTGTCGCAGGCTGGATTAAAGATATGTTCGGCGGTAACTAACTCCTTAATATCCCCTTCTTCGGAAGGGGATATTTTTTCACCAGCCCGTCTCATTTCCTTAACTGAAAATTTAATTCAGATTAACCCTTCGTTTTCTCTTGTTTAATTCTTAAACCCTTAAATCTTGTAGGGCCGCTTATTGCTTGCTATGCAGTCAGTGTTTCGCATATTATTCTGGCGCTCATAATAATAATTCTCGTTTACGTTATCATTCACTTTTCCATCAGAGATTAAACATGGCGCTTTCCAATACTGCTCAGCCAGGCAAAACGTCGCTGCATAAAATCGCAGTTGTCGTCGCCACCGCGGTTGCTGGCATGTCTGCTTATGCCCACGCTGCCGAAACACCGAAAAAAGAAGAAACCATCACCGTTACTGCCGCTCCGGCTGCACAGGAAAGTGCCTGGGGGCCTGCTGCGACTATCGCTGCAAGGCAATCTGCGACCGGAACGAAAACGGATACCCCGATTCAAAAGGTTCCACAGTCCATTTCGGTAGTGACTGCCGAAGAGATGGCATTGCATCAACCACGCTCTGTTAAAGAAGCGCTGAGTTATACCCCGGGCGTTGCGGTCGGCACGCGTGGTGCCTCCAATACCTATGACTACCTGGTCATTCGCGGTTTCGCGGCCGATGGTCAGAGCCAGAATAACTACCTCGACGGTATGAAGATGCAGGGCAACTTCTATAACGACGCGGTGATTGACCCTTATATGCTGGAACGCGCTGAAATCATGCGTGGTCCGGTTTCTGTTCTGTACGGAAAAAGCAGCCCTGGTGGCTTGCTGAATATGGTGAGTAAGCGCCCAACGACTGAGCCGCTGAAAGAGATCCAGTTCAAAGTGGGTACTGACAGCCTGTTCCAGACTGGCTTTGACTTTAGCGATGCGCTCGACGACGACGGCGTTTACTCCTACCGTTTAACCGGCGTGGCGCGTTCTAATAATGCCCAGCAGGAACGTGCGGAAGAACAGCGTTATGCTATCGCGCCATCGTTCTCCTGGCGTCCGGATGATAAAACCACCTTCACGTTCCTCTCCTATTTCCAGAACGAGCCTGAAACGGGCTATTACGGCTGGCTGCCAAAAGAGGGAACGGTTGATCCGCTGCCAAACGGCGATCGTCTGCCGACTGATTTCAACGAGGGTGCGAAGAACAACACCTATTCCCGTAACCAGAAAATGGTGGGATATAGCTTCGATCACGAATTCAACGATACCTTTACCGTGCGTCAGAACCTGCGTTTTGCCGAGAATAAAACCTCGCAAAACAGCGTTTACGGCTATGGCGTTTGTTCCGACCCGGCGAATGTCGGCAACAAGCAGTGTGCAGCGTTAGCACCTGCTGACAAAGGCCATTACCTGGCGCGTAAATACGTTGTCGATCATGAAAAACTGCAGAACTTCACCGTTGATACTCAACTGCAGAGCAAATTCTCTACCGGTGAGGTGGACCACATTCTGCTGACCGGCGTTGACTTTATGCGTATGCGTAATGACATCAACTCCTGGTTTGGTTATGACGATTCTGTACCGCTGCTGGATCTCTACCATCCGGTGAACAGCGATTTTGATTTCGGCTCGAAAGATCCTGCAACCTCTGGTCCTTATCAAATTCTCAACCGCCAGAAACAGACAGGTCTGTACGTTCAGGATCAGGCGCAGTGGGATAAAGTGCTGGTAACCCTTGGCGGCCGTTATGACTGGGCCGATCAAGAGTCCTATAACCGCGTGTATAATACCACTTCCAAACGTAATGATACCCAGTTCACCTGGCGCGGTGGCGTTAACTATCTGTTTGATAACGGCGTAACCCCGTACTTTAGTTACAGTGAATCGTTTGAGCCCGCTTCGCAGACCGATGCCCAGGGCAAACTGTTCTCGCCGTCTAAAGGCAAACAGTACGAAGCGGGCGTGAAATACGTGCCGAACGATCGTCCGATCGTAATTACCGGTGCGGTATACCAGCTGACTAAAACCAACAACCTGATGGCTGACCCAGCGGGTTCATTCTTCTCCGTTGAAGGCGGTGAGATCCGTGCCCGTGGCGTAGAGCTGGAAGCGAAAGCGGCATTGTCTGCGAGTGTTAACGTTGTAGGTTCTTATACCTATACCGATGCGGAATACACCACGGACACCAACTACAAAGGCAACACGCCAGCGCAGGTGCCAAAACACATGGCATCGCTGTGGGGCGACTACACGCTGTATGACGGTGCGCTGTCTGGCCTGACGCTGGGTACCGGTGTTCGTTACACCGGCTCCAGCAAGGGCGATGCGGCGAACACCTTCACGGTAGGTAGCTACACCGTGGTTGATGCACTTGTCAGATATGATCTGGCGCGTGTGGGGATGGCAGGCTCAAATGTCGCGCTTCATGTGAACAACCTGTTCGATCGTGAATATGTTGCCAGCTGCTTCAACACCTACGGTTGCTTCTGGGGTGCTGAACGTCAGGTTGTGGCCACGGCGACCTTCCGCTTCTAATCTCTCTTTGGGCACGGTTCGCCGTGCCCTTTTTATTTAAGTTGGCTGACATGCAGGATAATAAAACGCAATCCGACACCACTTTTACGCTCAGCAATCTCTCCTTTCGCGTACCCGGGCGCACCTTGCTGCATCCGCTCTCTTTGACATTCCCTGCCGGTAAAGTCACTGGCCTGATTGGTCACAACGGTTCCGGTAAATCGACTTTGCTTAAGATGCTGGGCCGCCATCAGCCGCCTTCAGAAGGCGATATTCTGCTGGATGACCAACCGCTGGAGAGCTGGAGCAGTAAAGCCTTTGCCCGCAAAGTCGCGTATTTGCCGCAACAACTGCCGCAGGCGGAGGGGATGACGGTGCGTGAACTGGTAGCGATTGGGCGTTATCCGTGGCACGGGGCGCTTGGGCGTTTCGGTGTCGCCGACAGAGAAAAAGTGGAAGAGGCGATTTCGCTGGTGGGATTAAAACCACTGGCACACCGTCTGGTGGATAGCCTGTCCGGGGGCGAACGTCAGCGCGCGTGGATTGCGATGCTGGTGGCGCAGGACAGCCGTTGCCTGCTGCTGGATGAACCCACCTCTGCGCTGGATATTGCCCATCAGGTTGACGTTCTGGCGCTGGTGCATCGCTTAAGCCAGCAGCGTGGGTTGACGGTGATTGCGGTCCTGCACGATATCAACATGGCCGCGCGTTATTGTGACTACCTTGTCGCGCTGCGTGGCGGGGAAATGATTGCGCAGGGCACACCATCCGAACTGATGTGCAGCGAAACGCTGGAACACATTTACGGAATTCCAATGGGTATTCTGCCTCACCCGGCCGGGGCTGCACCGGTGAGCTTTGTATACTGATGCTGGATTCAATGCTACTGAGCCGCCGTCGCCTGCTGACGGCAATGGCGCTATCACCGTTGTTATTAAAAATGAATACGGCGCATGCCGCCGCCGTCGATCCGCACCGTATCGTGGCGCTGGAGTGGTTGCCAGTCGAGTTGATGATGGCGCTCGGCGTCACGCCTTATGGCGTAGCGGACATTCCCAACTATAACCTCTGGGTGAGCGAGCCGAAGCTGCCGGACTCGGTAATCGACGTCGGCCTGCGTACTGAGCCAAACCTTGAGCTGCTCACTCAGATGAAACCGTCATTCCTGTTCTGGTCAGCGGGGTACGGTCCGTCAGAAGAGACCATGGCCCGCATTGCGCCCGGTCGAGGTTTCTCCTTCAGTGACGGTAAAAAACCGCTGACCATGGCGAAACACTCTATTAACGAGATGGCGCATCTCCTCAACCGAGAGGCGGAGGCCAAAAAGCATCTCGACGAATTCGACGCCCTGATTGACTCCCTGAAACCGCGCTTTACCCACCGGGGCGATCGCCCGCTGTTGATGATGACGTTACTGGATGCCCGCCATATGCTGGTCTTCGGCAAAAACTGTCTGTTCCAGGACGTGCTCGACAGTGTTGGTATTCGCAATGCCTGGGAAGGTGAGATGAACTTCTGGGGCAGTACGACCGTGGGTATTGACCGCCTGGCGGCATTTCGTGATGTCGACGTGCTGTGTTTCGACCATGGCAATGAACGGGATATGCAAACGCTGATGGCCACTCCGCTCTGGCAGGCGATGCCGTTTGTGCGTGAGCAGCGCTTCCAGCGCGTGCCAGCGGTATGGTTCTACGGCGCGACGCTGTCGGCTATGCATTTTGCCAGCGTGCTGGATAATGCGCTGGGAGGTAAAGCATGAGTACGCGTATTGCACGCTTCCCGGCACTGCTGTTGTCCTTACTCTTCCTTGCTGCGCTGGTCTTAACCTGGTTCAACTTGTCGACGGCATTGCCGCGCGGGCAGTGGGGCGCGGCGCTGACAGCCCCGGATATCGACAACATTCAGCAGATGGTGTTCCACTACAGCCTGCTACCGCGTCTGGCGATTTCGCTGCTGGTCGGGGCCGGGTTAGGCCTGGTGGGGGTGTTGTTCCAGCAGGTACTGCGTAACCCTCTGGCAGAGCCGACAACGCTGGGTGTTGCAACAGGTGCGCAGCTTGGGATCACCATTACCACGCTGTGGGCGCTGCCCGGCGCGTTAACCACACAGTTTGCAGCTCTCGTGGGGGCATGTGTGGTGGGGGCACTGGTCTTTGGCGTGGCCTGGGGTAAACGCCTGTCCCCTGTGACGCTAATCCTGGCCGGGCTGGTGGTCAGTCTCTATTGTGGCGCGATTAATCAACTACTGGTGCTGTTCCATCACGATCAACTGCAAAGCATGTTCCTGTGGAGTACCGGAACCCTTACCCAGACTGACTGGAGCGGTGTTGAGCGTCTGTGGCCGCAGCTAATTGGCGGAGTACTGCTGACCCTGCTGCTCCTGCGTCCGTTAACGTTAATGGGGCTGGATGATGGTGTGGCGCGTAACCTGGGGCTGGCGCTGTCGCTGGCTCGTCTTGCAGCGCTGACGCTGGCGATTGTATTGAGCGCTTTGCTGGTAAACGCTGTTGGCATCATCGGGTTTATTGGCCTCTTTGCTCCGCTGCTGGCAAAAATGCTCGGTGCACGGCGTCTTCTGGCGCGTCTGATGCTGGCGCCGCTAATTGGCGCGCTGATCCTCTGGCTTTCCGATCAGATCATTCTCTGGCTGGCGCAAGTCTGGAGGGAAGTGTCAACGGGATCGGTGACCGCGCTTATTGGTGCGCCGCTGCTGCTGTGGCTGCTCCCGCGTCTGCGCAGTATTAGCGCACCGGCGATGGATGTCGGCGATAAGGTTCATGCTGAACGTCAGTCAGTACTGTGGTTTAGCCTTGCCGGTCTGGTGTTGCTGATTATTGCCTCGTTTGCCGCATTCGCTTTTGGGCGTGATGCGGCGGGCTGGCACTGGGCGACGGGCGATTTATTCCATGAACTGCTGCAGTGGCGCTGGCCGCGTGTTCTTTCTGCGTTAATTGCCGGTGTCATGTTGGCTGTCGCGGGTTGTATTATCCAGCGCCTGACCGGCAATCCGATGGCCAGCCCGGAAGTGCTGGGGATTAGTTCTGGCGCGGCATTTGGTGTGGTGCTGATGCTGTTCTTCGTGCCGGGAAATGCCTTCGGCTGGTTAATGCCTGCCGGGAGTATTGGTGCGGCGGTGACGCTGTTAATCATCCTGATTGCCTCTGGTCGCGGTGGTTTTTCCCCGCACCGAATGCTGCTGGCCGGGATGGCGCTCAGTACGGCATTTACCATGTTACTGATGCTGTTGCAGGCGAGTGGCGATCCGCGTATGGCGAAGATCCTGACCTGGATTTCCGGCTCAACGTACAGTGCTACCGGCAGCCAGGTTGTTCATACCGGGATCGTGATGATCGTGTTGCTGGCGGTTGTGCCGCTGTGTCGTCGCTGGATGACCATCCTGCCGCTGGGTGGTGAAACCGCACGTGCGGTCGGGTTAGCGCTAACACCAACGCGCGTGGCGCTTCTTCTGCTGGCTGCGTGTCTGACGGCGACGGCCACCATGACGATAGGACCGCTAAGTTTTGTGGGGTTGATGGCGCCGCACATCGCCAGAATGATGGGTTTTCGTCGGACCATGCCGCATATTGTCATGTCGGCCCTGACGGGCGGGATAATGCTGGTGTTTGCGGACTGGTGCGGAAGAATGGTGCTGTTCCCGTATCAGATCCCGGCAGGTCTGCTGTCGACCTTTATTGGCGCGCCGTACTTTATTTATCTGTTGAGAAAGCAGAGCAGGTAAGCCGGGTAAGCGTTAGCGCCACCCGGCAATGCCCTTACAACTTCGCGAACACCTTACGCGCCGCGTCGATGGTGTTATTGATATCGTCTTCGCTGTGCGCCACGGACATAAAGCCTGCTTCGAACGCAGACGGAGCCAGGTATACCCCTTCTTCCAGCATCAGATGGAAGAAGCGCTTGAAGCGCTCGACATCACATTTCACCACATCCTGATAGCAGGTGACGGTTTTCGCGTCGGTGAAGAAAATCCCGAACATCCCACCCACGTGGTTCACCACCAGAGGGATCCCCGCTTCTGCAGCGGCTTCCAGCAGACCGTTTGCCAGCTGAGTGGTCAGGTCAGTCAGGGTTTCATGAATACCTGGCTGAGCCACTTCGGTCAGGCAGGCGAAGCCCGCAGCCATCGCGATCGGGTTACCGGAGAGCGTACCCGCCTGGTAAACCGGGCCTGTTGGTGCCAGGGCTTCCATCACATCCTTACGGCCACCGAATGCACCGACTGGCATGCCGCCGCCGATGATTTTGCCGAGGCAGGTCAGATCAGGCTCAACGCCATAATAAGACTGGGCACCCGCCAGCGCCACGCGGAAGCCGGTCATCACTTCGTCAATGATCAGCAGCGCGCCGAATTCATCACACAGTGCGCGCAGACCCGGCAGGAAATCAGGCTGCGGTGGGATGCAGTTCATGTTGCCCGCAACGGGCTCAACGATAATGCAGGCGATCTCCTGTGGATATTGCTCGAACGCTGCGCGAACGGTATCCAGATCGTTATAGGTGCAGGTCAGCGTGTGCTTTGCGAAATCAGCCGGTACACCCGGAGAGTTTGGCTGGCCGAGGGTCAGCGCGCCGGAGCCCGCTTTCACCAGCAGGCAGTCCGCGTGGCCGTGGTAGCAGCCTTCAAACTTGATGATTTTGTCGCGGCCAGTAAAACCACGCGCCAGACGGATAGCGCTCATGGTGGCTTCGGTACCGGAGTTCACCATGCGCACCATGTCCATGGTGGGCACCAGTTCAGTCACCAGCTCCGCCATTTTCACTTCCATCTCGGTTGGCGCGCCGAAGCTCAGACCACGCTGAGCTGCTTCAATCACCGCGTTACGAATAGCAGGGTGGTTATGCCCAAGTACCATCGGTCCCCAGGAACCGACATAATCAATATAGGCTTTGCCATCGACATCAAACAGGTACGCGCCGTCAGCACGTTCGATAAACAGCGGCGTGCCGCCTACCCCGGTAAAGGCGCGTACAGGTGAGTTCACGCCACCCGGAATAAGCTCGCGGGCTGCACTGTAGAGGTTTTCAGACTTGCTCATGGCGTCGTTCCTGGTTCGTATAAAATGATTAAGCACACTATTCTAAGTGATCCGCGGAAGGTAATGAAATTTTTGCCTCTTTCTTCCCTGAACAATTGTTAAGTATTTTTCACGGGATGACATGACGCAGTCTGGTAGAATCCACGGGGCTATTTGTATGACGATAAGAAATGGTAATGAAAGCAAACATCCCCACTTTTGAAGAACAACAGTTCAGACGCATACAGCACCGTATCAGTATTCGGCGTTTGCTCAATCGCGATAAAACCCCTCTGGCTATTCTGCTGGCTGCCGCCGTGGTCGGTACAGTCGCCGGGCTGGTGGGCGTACTATTCGAAAAAGCGGTCAATGCGGTACTGAACTGGCGAGTTGGCACTGTAGCCGGTTTCGCCGATAGTCGGTGGCTGGTTTGGGTATGGGCGTTCGGACTGTCGGCGCTGTTTGCCATGGTGGGATACTTTCTGGTGCGCAAGTTTGCACCGGAAGCTGGCGGCTCAGGGATCCCGGAAATTGAAGGTGCGCTGGAGGAGTTACGCCCGGTGCGCTGGTGGCGCGTCATCCCGGTAAAATTTATCGGCGGTATGGGAACGCTCGGGGCGGGCATGGTTCTGGGGCGAGAAGGTCCAACCGTACAACTGGGCGGGAACGTCGGGCGCATGGTGGGCGATCTGTTTCGGATGCGTAGCGCCGAAGCGCGCCATACCCTGCTGGCCACGGGCGCAGCGGCGGGACTTTCGGCCGCGTTTAACGCGCCGCTGGCGGGGATCCTGTTTATCATCGAAGAGATGCGCGCGCAGTTTCGCTACAACCTGATTTCTATCAAAGCGGTGTTTACCGGCGTCATTATGTCGAGCATTGTTTTTCGCATCTTTAATGGCGAAGGCGCGGTGATTGAGGTCGGTAAACTCACCAATGCCCCGGTGAATACCCTGTGGCTTTACCTGATCCTCGGTATGATTTTCGGCGTGGTTGGCCCGCTATTTAACACCTTTATCCTCCGCGCTCAGGATATGTTCCAGCGCATTCACGGCGGAAATACTACCAAATGGGTGCTGATGGGCGGCCTGCTGGGTGGGATGTGTGGTCTACTCGGTTTTATTGAGCCCAATGCCGCTGGCGGTGGCTTCGGGCTGATTCCCATCGCGGCGGCGGGCAATTTCAGCGTGGGTCTTCTGCTGTTTATGTTTATTTCACGCGTCATCACAACGGTGTTGTGTTTCTCCTCCGGTGCACCCGGCGGGATTTTCGCGCCAATGCTGGCATTGGGCACGCTGCTGGGGACCGCGTTTGGGATGGCGGCTGAAGTGGGTTTCCCGGCTTATCATCTGGACGCCGGGACGTTTGCGGTGGCCGGAATGGGCGCGCTGCTGGCCGCGTCCTTGCGCGCGCCGTTGACTGGCATCGTACTGGTGCTGGAAATGACGGATAATTACCAGCTCATTTTGCCAATGATCATTACCTGTCTCGGCGCGACACTATTAGCCCAATTCCTGGGTGGAAAACCGCTATACTCCACCATCCTTGCACGTACCCTGGCAAAACAAGAGGCTGAACGGGCGGCCACGCAGAATACTTGAATGAAATACCAGGGTATTAGATAATGACATAAAGAATTGGGTGAATTTTGCCCAATAGCAGTATTCATGGGAGCATAAGATGAGTGATGACGTAGCGCTGCCGCTGGAATTTACCGAAGCAGCAGCCAACAAAGTGAAAACCCTGATTGCCGATGAAGACAATCCGGATCTGAAACTGCGTGTCTATATTACCGGTGGCGGCTGCAGCGGCTTCCAGTATGGTTTTACCTTTGACGACCAGGTTAACGATGGTGATATGACTATCGAGAAGCAGGGCGTTGCACTGGTGGTTGACCCGATGAGCCTGCAATATCTGGTAGGCGGTTCGGTGGATTACACTGAAGGTCTGGAAGGTTCACGCTTTGTTGTGACTAACCCGAACGCAACCAGCACCTGCGGATGCGGTTCGTCGTTCAGCATCTGATGACCAAAAAACGGTAACCTGGCGGTTACCGTTTTGCTTTTACCTTCCGTTATCATCCAGCGCAAACGTCGGCAGCTTCAGATGCCAGCGTATCGCCGCTAAACGTATCACCAGCGTGACCACCATCCCCAGCATCGCGGAGTTTTCCAGCGGGAGGGCAAAGGTGTAGTACGCGGTAGCGTGAACAATCCCGCCCACTATGCAGGCCGTTGCGTAAATTTCAGTACGCAGAATCATCGGCACTTCACGCGCCAGAATATCGCGAATGATCCCGCCGCCGACGCCGGTTAAGACCCCCATACAGATTGCCACCATCGGGCCCGTTCCCGCATTGAAGGCTTTGTTGACCCCAATGCCTACGAATACGGCCAGACCGACGGCGTCCAGCACGGGAAGTATCCATTTTGGTAATCTGCGGGGCTGACGCACCAGAACGATGGTTAACAGGCAAGTGACCATCGCTACCACCAGATCGGTGGGATCTTTTACCCAAAACACGGGGCCATTTGCCAGTGCCATATCGCGGATAGTCCCACCACCAACGGCGGTAACCACGCCAAGCACCAGCACGCCAAATGGATCCATGCGTAGTTTCCCGGCCAGCAGGACACCGGAGATAGCAAAAACGGCTGTGCCAAGAATATCCAGCCAATACACGAGCATCGTTAAATCCTCGAACGGGGTCTTATGTTAGTGACTCTCTGCCAACGCGGCACAGAGCTGTTTTGCGGCGAGGATAATACGCGGGCTGGCGCGTTCAAACCAGTCACTGTTGAGTGGGATCACCGGAATTTTTAGCTGGCTTCGCCAGAATTGTTCAATTTTAGGAATCTCGCTCGCATTTCCGACCACGACAATGGCCTGTGGTTGGCGTGCCAGTACCTGTTCACGGCTGACCTGAGGCCACGGTACCCGGCTGGCAGCAAAGATATTTTCACCGCCGCAAACTTCCAGCACCTGGTTCTGAATTGAGCCTTTCCCGGTGGTGAACAGCGGCTGGCTACCAAACTGCAGGAAGATGCGCTTTTTAACTGGGGTGTCGTATCGCGATTTTAGCGCGGCATAGTCGCTGAGCATCTGTTTCGCCGCGCTCTCGGCTTTTTTGGGCGTTGGGCTATAAGGGGCGAGAGAGCGTAGCGCCTGAGCGACTTGTTCAATACTCACGGCATCAATCCACATGACGTTGATCCCAAGCGAGGTGAGCTGGTTGACCTGTCGCTCGGCATTACCACCACGCCACGCCAGCACCAGATCCGGTTTAAGTGCGATGATGCGCTCAAGGTTCATTCCTTGCCAGGATGCAACCTGTTCAATACCTGCCGCTTGTGGGGGGTAATCCGAAAAGCTACTCACGCCAACGGGCGTGATCCCGGCGGCAAACGCCAGTTCGGTGTTGGCGGGAGAGAGTGTAATCACACGTGGCACAGCATAGAGCCATACCGGTGCAAGCAGAAGCAGGGCGGCCAGCGCCCTGACGATATGTTTAGCCACGTGCCAGTTTCTGCACCAGGCGTTCCACCATCACGGTGGACTGTTTTGCCGCAACGGTCAGGAACTCGTCGAAGCTGATGTGAGACTGCTGATCTGCTACGTCAGAGATGGCACGTACCACCACAAACGGTACATTGAAGTTATGGCAGACGTGAGCGATCGCGGTCGCTTCCATCTCAACGGCAACGGCCTGCGGGAAGTTATGACGGATTTTAGCCAGGCCAACAGAACCATTGATGAAGGCATCACCGCTCACAATCAGACCACGCACAGCGTTGAGGTTCAGCTCGGCAATGCAGGTTTCTGCCACCGCAATCAGTTTATCGTCCGCTTTAAACCCTGCCGGGCATCCCGGGAGTTGGCCGTACTCATAACCGAACGCGGTGACGTCAGCATCGTGGTAACGTGCTTCGTCGGAGACGACGATATCACCCACTTTCAGCGACGGTGCCAGACCGCCCGCAGAGCCGGTGTTAACGATCACGTCTGGCTTGCAGCGCTCAAGCAACAGGGTTGCACCCAGTGCAGCAGCCACTTTACCGATGCCTGATTTCAGCAGAGCCACGTCAACACCGTTCAGTTGGCCGGTGTAGATCTCACAACCCCCCAGAGAGAGCGTCTGACGGTTCTCAATTTTGTCACGCAGCAGCGTAACTTCTTCTTCCATTGCACCAATAATGCCGATTTTCATAGATTTACTCGCGATGTGCCTTGTTAAGATGCATAGTCTATCATGGGCTTTAGTGGAAGCGCATTTCTCACGCGGGGGAGCACATGGCGCAGATCGATTTTCGCACCAAAATTAACTGGCACCGACGTTTCCGTTCGCCGCAGGGCGACAAGAGCGAGCATGAGATCCTGCGTATCTTCGAAAGCGATCGTGGGCGGATCATTAACTCGCCTGCCATTCGTCGTCTGCAGCAAAAGACCCAGGTATTTCCGCTTGAACGTAACGCTGCAGTGCGCACGCGCTTAACCCACTCAATGGAAGTGCAGCAGGTTGGCCGTTACATTGCCAAAGAGATTTTGAGCCGTCTCAAAGAGCAACGTTTGCTGGAAACCTATGGTCTGGACGAACTGACAGGCCCCTTTGAGAGTATCGTTGAGATGGCCTGCCTGATGCATGACATTGGCAACCCGCCTTTTGGTCACTTTGGCGAAGCGGCAATCAATGACTGGTTTAAACAACGACTTTACCCTTCGGATGCGGTAAGCCAGCCGCTCAGCGATGACCGCTGCATCGTACGCGATTTACGTCTGCGCGAAGGCGAAGAGGGGCTGAACGATCTGCGTCGCAAAGTGCGCCAGGATCTGTGTCACTTCGAGGGTAATGCGCAGGGGATCAGACTGGTCCATTCCCTGATGCGTATGAACCTGACCTGGGCGCAGGTCGGCTGTATCCTGAAATATACGCGTCCCGCCTGGTGGATGGGAGAGACGCCCGCATCCCACAGCTATTTGATGAAAAAGCCGGGCTATTACCTTTCTGAAGAAGCCTATATTGAACGGCTACGTAAAGAACTCTCATTGACGCCAAACGGCCGTTTTCCATTAACGTGGATTATGGAAGCCGCCGACGATATTTCCTATTGTGTGGCTGACCTGGAAGATGCCGTTGAGAAAAGAATATTCAGCGTCGAGGAGCTTTATCAGCATCTTTATACTGCCTGGGGAACGCATGAAAAAGGGTCGCTGTTTGCTCAGGTTGTCGAAAATGCCTGGGAGAAATCGCGATCAAATACATTAAGCCGCAGCACTGAAGATCAGTTCTTTATGTATTTGCGGGTCAATACACTAAATAAACTGGTGCCATATGCTGCGTCGCGTTTTATTGATAATTTGCCGCTGATTTACAGCGGGGAATTCAATCACGCGCTGCTGGAAGATGACAGCAGTTTCAGTCAACTCCTTGAGCTTTATAAGCATGTGGCAATGCGGCATGTATTCAGCCATCCGGATGTCGAACAGTTAGAGCTACAGGGATACCGGGTAATCAGTGGGTTACTGGAAATTTATTCCCCATTGCTTCAGTTATCGGTCGATGAGTTCAGTGAACTGGTGGAAAAAGAACGCGTGCGTGGAATACCCATCGAATCCCGGCTTTATCAGAAACTCTCAACCCGTCATCGGTTGGCGTATGTTGAAGCGATCGGTAAGCTGGATCGCCATTCTCCCCAATGGCCAGTGATGGAATATTATTATCGCTGTCGTCTTATCCAGGACTATATCAGCGGTATGACAGATTTGTATGCCTGGGATGAATACCGCAAGCTCATGGCTGTGGAATAAGCGCTGAGTTTTGTAAAGACGGCCAATAAATTTTTACCTTTTCCATAAACTTATCGCCGGAACTAAGCGGTATAAAACGAATCTGAGTTACACAGCAATTTTGCGTTACCTGTAAATCGAGATTGAGAAACATGAAAAAAACCACATTAGCAATGAGTGCACTGGCTCTGAGTTTAGGTTTAGCGCTGTCTCCTCTGACTGCTACTGCAGCCGAGACCGCGTCGTCGTCGGCAACCGCGCAGCAGATGCCAAGCCTGGCACCGATGCTCGAAAAAGTGATGCCATCGGTGGTGAGTATCAACGTTGAGGGTAGCACGACCGTCAACACGCCGCGTATGCCGCGTAACTTCCAGCAGTTCTTTGGTGACAACTCACCGTTCTGTCAGGACGGTTCTCCTTTCCAGAGCTCTCCGTTCTGTCAGGGCGGTGGCGCAGGGGATGACAGCCAGGGCGGCGGCCAGCAGCAGAAATTCATGGCGCTTGGTTCAGGGGTGATTATTGATGCGGCGAAAGGCTACGTGGTGACGAACAACCACGTTGTTGATAACGCCAGCACCATCAAAGTTCAGCTGAGTGATGGCCGTAAATTCGATGCAAAAGTCGTGGGTAAAGATCCGCGCTCTGATATTGCGCTGATCCAGATTCAGGATCCGAAAAACCTGACGGCGATTAAAATTGCCGACTCCGACGCGCTGCGCGTGGGTGACTACACCGTGGCGATCGGTAACCCGTTCGGTCTGGGTGAAACCGTAACCTCAGGTATCGTTTCCGCTCTGGGGCGTAGCGGTCTGAATGCGGAAAACTACGAAAACTTCATCCAGACGGATGCGGCGATCAACCGCGGTAACTCCGGCGGTGCGCTGGTGAACCTGAACGGCGAACTGATCGGGATCAACACCGCGATCCTGGCACCGGACGGTGGCAACATCGGTATCGGCTTTGCTATCCCAAGTAATATGGTGAAAAACCTGACCGCGCAGATGGTGCAGTATGGCCAGGTGAAACGTGGTGAGCTGGGTATCCTCGGTACGGAACTGAACTCCGAACTGGCTAAGGCGATGAAAGTTGATGCTCAGCGTGGGGCATTCGTCAGCCAGGTGATGCCTAACTCCTCTGCGGCAAAAGCGGGTATTAAAGCGGGGGATGTGATCACCTCTCTGAACGGTAAACCGATCAGCAGCTTTGCCGCCCTGCGTGCGGAAGTGGGCTCTATGCCGATTGGCAGCAAAGTGACCCTTGGCCTGCTGCGTGACGGTAAGCCGGTTAACGTGAGCCTGGAGCTGCAGCAGAGCAGCCAGAATCAGGTCGATTCCAGCACCATCTTCAGCGGTATTGAAGGTGCCGAGATGAGCAATAAAGGTGCAGATAAAGGTGTGGTGGTGAACAACGTGAAAGCGAATTCACCGGCAGCCCGTATCGGCCTGAAAAAAGGTGATGTCATCATGGGTGCTAACCAGCAGCCGGTGAAAAACATTGCTGAACTGCGCAAAATTCTCGATAGCAAGCCTTCCGTGCTGGCGCTGAATATCCAGCGTGGTGATACCTCTCTCTATCTGCTGATGCAGTAATCCTCTAAAGCCCCTGTACGCAGGGGCTTTCTCTTTTCTGTGACTCTTACCACAACTCCATACATCTTCCTCTCTCTTTGTGCATTCGCACAATGCAGCCGTCACTGAACTTCCCTATGCTTGAGCTCTGCTCAGAGGAGGGTTACATGGCTGGCTGGCACCTTGATACCAAAATGGCGCAGGATATTGTGGCGCGCACCATGCGAATCATTGATACCAATATCAACGTAATGGATGCCCGCGGGCGCATTATTGGTAGCGGCGATCGTGAGCGTATTGGTGAATTGCACGAAGGTGCGTTGCTGGTGCTCTCCCAGGGGCGGGTCGTGGATATCGACGATGCAGTGGCAAAACATCTGCACGGTGTTCGTCAGGGCATTAATTTGCCGCTGCGCATTGAAGGCGAAATTGTGGGGGTAATTGGCCTGACAGGCGAGCCGGGATCCTTGCGCAAATATGGCGAGCTGGTCTGCATGACGGCAGAGATGATGCTGGAGCAGTCGCGCCTGATGCACCTGCTGGCTCAGGACAGCCGCCTGCGTGAAGAGCTGGTGATGAACCTGATCCAGGCGGAAGAGCATACGCCGGCACTGAGCGAATGGGCGCAGCGTCTGGGGATCGATCTGAACCAGCCGCGCGTGGTGGCGGTGATTGAGGTCGATAGCGGCCAGCTTGGCGTCGACAGCGCGATGGCCGAACTGCAGCAACTGCAAAATGCGCTGGCGACACCGGAGCGCGATAACCTGGTGGCAATCGTGTCTCTGACGGAAATGGTGGTGCTCAAACCGGCGCTCAATGCATTCGGCCGCTGGGATGCGGACGATCATCGTCGTCGCGTGGAGCTGCTGATCTCCCGGATGAAGGAAAATGGTCAACTGCGTTTTCGCGTTGCGCTCGGCAATTACTTTACCGGACCGGGCAGTATTGCCCGTTCCTGGCGTACTGCTCGCACCACCATGATGGTGGGTAAACAGCGGATGCCGGAAAGCCGCAGTTATTTTTATCAGGATCTGATGCTGCCGGTGCTGCTCGATAGCCTGCGTGGGGGCTGGCAGGCCAATGAGCTGGCACGACCATTAGCGCGCCTGAAAGCCATGGACAACAACGGGTTGCTGCGTCGGACGCTACAGGCGTGGTTTCGTCATAACGTGCAGCCGCTGGCGACCTCGAAAGCGCTGTTTATTCATCGTAATACTCTGGAATATCGGCTTAACCGGATTTCGGAGCTGACAGGGCTGGATTTGGGGAGTTTTGACGACAGGCTGCTGCTGTATGTGGCGCTGCAGCTGGATGAGCAGAGATAAGAATTTCACCCTCTCCCGGTGGGAGAGGGCTGGAGTGAGGGCAACAGGCCACACCTGACTTATTTATTCCGCGTTAATTTCTCAAGGTCCGCTTCAATCTCGCTGATCTTATTCGTCACAACGCTTTCAAGGTGACGCAGATCGTCGAGGATCTTACGCTTGAGATCGACTTCAGTGCGGTCGCGCTGGCAGATCTGATCGAGTTCATCGATCACATAGCGCAGGTTAGGGCTGATTTCCTGAACTTCTTTGTACCCTTGCCCTACACCGTCAGCGACGACGGTCTTACGCTGGCGTGGATATTTAAACTTCACGCTCTTGGCGAAAAACTCTCCTTTGTCCTTGTGAAAATAGATTTTCAGAATATCGTTATTGGCTTCCTGACGGAGGCTGTAACGATCAATTTCATCAGGATTGGTAATGCCCAGACTTTTCAAATTATCGTACATAGCGGTACCCTTGATCTCAACATAACCTTTGAATAATTAACGAAAAAATCTATTTTCGCCACCCTCAGATATAAAAAAAGCGGGGTTGCCCCCGCTTTTTGTTATACCCGATTAATCGATGGTGCGCAGCAGTTCGTTGATGCCAACTTTGCCACGCGTTTTCGCATCGACTTTCTTCACGATAACCGCACAGTACAGGCTGTATTTGCCATCTTTTGACGGCAGGTTGCCGGAAACCACTACGGAGCCCGCCGGAACGCGACCGTAATGCACTTCACCGGTTTCACGGTCATAAATGCGGGTGCTCTGGCCGATGTAAACGCCCATGGAGATCACGGAGCCTTCTTCAACGATGACACCTTCAACCACTTCAGAGCGCGCGCCGATGAAGCAGTTGTCTTCGATAATGGTTGGGTTAGCCTGCAGTGGTTCCAGAACACCACCGATACCGACGCCGCCAGACAGGTGAACGTTTTTACCGATCTGCGCGCAGGAGCCAACGGTAGCCCAGGTATCTACCATGGTGCCTTCGTCAACGTAGGCACCGATGTTCACGTAGGATGGCATCAGCACGGTGTTGCGTGCGATGAATGCGCCCTGACGAACCGCCGCTGGCGGAACCACGCGGAAACCTTCTTTCTGGAAACGCGCTTCGTCGTAATCAGCGAATTTCATTGGCACTTTATCGAAGTAGCGGCTTTCTGCTCCGTCGATAACCTGGTTATCGTTGATACGGAAAGAGAGCAGCACGGCTTTCTTCAGCCATTGATGAGTGACCCACTGACCGTCGATTTTTTCTGCCACACGCAATGCGCCGGAATCCAGCAGGGAAATGACCTGGTTTACCGCTTCACGGGTAACGGTATCCACATTGGCCGGGGTGATCTCGGCGCGACGCTCAAAAGCGGACTCAATAACGTTCTGTAACTGCTGCATTGTTTACTCTTTCCATTTCACTAAAAAACACGTCACCCTTTATCGTTTGGATTGAGGGCTGCTGTCAACCGTTGTTGCACTTCAAGTTGCAGGTCATTATTAAGGGCACGCCGGTCTGCAGTGGCGATTATAAATAAATCTTCTACTCGCTCGCCAATGGTTGTAATTCTGGCCCCGTGAAGCGAAATTCCCAGATCGGCAAAAACCTGGCCGACACGGGCGAGCAGCCCTGGCTGGTCGAGCGCGATCAGCTCCAGGAACGATTTACGGTCGGTGTGGGTCGGCAGGAAATTGACCTCGGTATCGACGGTAAAGTGGCGTAATTTTGCAGGCTGACGACGCGGCTGCGGAGGCTGCCAGCTGCGCTGGGTGATGGCCTGTTCCAGACCGAAGCGTATTCCTTCGTGCCTGTCCGATGACAGCGGGCTGCCGTCCGGTTCCAGCACAATGAAGGTATCCATCGCCATGCCGTCGCGGGTCGTAAAAATCTGCGCGTCGTGAACGCTCAGATTACGCCTGTCCAGTTCGGCGCAGACTGCGGCAAACAGATAAGGTCGATCCGGGCTCCAGATGAAAATCTCCGTACCACCGCGCGTGGCTTGCGGACTGAGGAGGATCATTGGTTGCGACAAATCATGTTGCAGCAGATGCCGCGCATGCCAGGCCAGCTGATTTGGGCTGTGGCGAACAAAATAGTTAGCACGGCAGCGCGCCCAAATCTGATGCAGTGCTTCTTCATCAATGTTATCCATCCGCAGCAGCGCCAGTGCCTGCAACTGGTGGTGGCGCACACGCTCGCGCATGTCCGGGGTGTTTTGCATCCCACGACGCAGCTGTTTTTCGGTGGCAAAGTACAGCTCGCGAAGCAGGCTCTGCTTCCAGCTGTTCCACAACGTCTCGTTGGTGGCACAAATATCCGCCACCGTCAGGCAGACCAGATAGCGCAGACGGTTTTCCGTTTGCACCTCTTCCGCGAACTGCTTGATCACTTCAGGATCCTGAATATCTCGACGCTGCGCGGTGACCGACATCAGCAGGTGATGGCGTACCAGCCAGGCGACCAGCTGTGTTTCACGCGAGTTCAGACCGTGCAGTTCGGCAAATTTGAGCACGTCCTGGGCACCCAGCACTGAATGGTCACCGCCGCGACCTTTGGCAATATCGTGGAACAGGGCGGCAATCAGGATCAATTCCGGGTGGGTAAGGCGCGGCCACAATTCTACGCACAGCGGGTGGCGGGATCGCGTCTCTTCTCTGGCAAAGCTTTCCAGCTTGAGCATCACGCGGATCGTGTGTTCATCTACCGTGTAGGCGTGGAACAGATCGAACTGCATCTGCCCGACAATGTGTGACCACTGCGGCATATAGGCCCAAAGCACGCTGTGGCGGTGCATCGGCAGTAAGCCGCGGCTGACTGCACCCGGGTGGCGGAGCATACTCAGAAACAGCGATCGCGCTTCCGGGATATAGCACAGCGGCTGCGTCAAATGGCGGCGCGCATGGCGCAGATGGCGCAGAGTGGTGGAGTAGATCCCGGTGATCGCGCTGTTACGCACCATGGTGTAAAACATGCGCAGGATCGCTTCCGGCTCGCGGATAAATAACGTTTCGTCGCGCAGATCGATAAGCGTGCCGCGCAGCTGGAACTCGTCGTCGATAGGGCGGGGCTTTTCATCCGCCGTCAGGGCCAGGATTGCCTCATCGAATAGCTGCAACAGCATCTGGTTCAGTTCGGTAACGCGGCGGGTGACACGGAAGAAATCCTTCATCATGTGTTCAACCGGCTCGTTGCCTTCGCCCTGGTAATTCAGACGCTGAGCTACGCTGAGCTGACGGTCAAACAGCAAGCGGTTATCATAGCGATTAAGTTCCAGGTGCAGGGCAAAGCGAATGCGCCACAGCAGGTGCAGACACTCATTTAATTCGTTACGCTCGGCTTCGGTTAAAAAACCAAAGCCCACCATCTCATCCAGCGAGGTCGCGCCGAAGTGGCGACGGGCTACCCACTGCAGGGTGTGGATATCGCGCAGACCGCCGGGGCTGCTTTTGATATCAGGCTCCAGATTATAGCTGGTGCCGTGGTAACGCTGGTGGCGCTGGTTTTGTTCCTCAACCTTCGCAGCGAAGAACTTTTCTGACGGCCAGAAACCGTCACTAAAAATGTGTTTTTGCAGCTCCAGGAACAGCGCCACGTCGCCTATCAGCAGGCGGGTTTCAATCAGGTTGGTGGCGACGGTCAGGTCAGATAATCCTTCCAGCAGGCACTCTTCAAGAGTGCGTACGCTATGGCCGACTTCCAGCTTCACATCCCAGAGCAGAGTCAGCAGTTCACCAATTTTTTGCGCCTGTTCGTCCGGCAGTTTTTTGCGACTTAAGATCAGTAAATCAATGTCGGAAAGTGGATGCAGCTCACCGCGGCCATAGCCCCCAACGGCAACCAGTGCAACATCGCTAATTTGCCCAAAACCGTAATCGATCCACAGTCGCTGCAGCAACTGGTCGATAAATTCGGTGCGCGCTTCAATGAGTTGCTCGGCCGACACGCCTGCGTCGAACGCACTACCCAGCCAGCGATGGAAAACATCCATATGGGCTTTAATATGCGCGCAGGTCAGCTCGTGCGCCGGCCAGACACCCGGGTTATCGGGTTGGTCGGGGAGGGTGGGAAGTGCTGTGTTAGCATACTGTTCGGGTAAAAGATTACTCATCGTGCGCCACCCATAAGAAAAAACTATAGCCATTAAAAAAGCCGGCATTTGCCGGCTTTTTTATCATTCATCGTGCGTCAGTATCGCCGGGATAGTGTCATCCTTGCGCAACGTCATAATTTCGCAGCCGTTGTCTGTTACCACAATAGTATGCTCGTACTGCGCAGACAAGCTTCTGTCTTTGGTTTTCACCGTCCAGCCATCTTTCATGGTGCGGATGCGGTAGTCGCCAGCGTTGACCATCGGCTCGATGGTGAAGGTCATGCCTTTTTGCAACACTACGCCGCCATCATCTGCATCATAGTGCAGAACCTGCGGTTCTTCGTGGAACACACGGCCAATGCCGTGACCGCAGTATTCGCGAACGACGGAGAAACCTTCCGCTTCCACGAACTTCTGAATTGCGGCACCAATGGTACGCAGGCGAATACCCGGTTTCACCATTTTCAGCGCCAGGTACAGGCTCTCTTGCGTCACTTTACACAGACGCTCGCCCAGAATGGTTGGCTTGCCAACGATGAACATCTTAGAGGTGTCACCGTGGTAGTCATCTTTAATGACCGTCACGTCGATGTTGACGATGTCGCCATCTTTGAGCATTTTTTCGTTGTCCGGAATACCGTGGCAAACCACTTCATTAATAGAAATGCAGACGGATTTCGGGAAACCGTGGTAGCCGAGGCACGCGGATACCGCGTGCTGCTCGTTCACGATGTAGTCGTTACAGATGCGGTCCAGTTCACCGGTGCTGACGCCCGGCTTCACGAACGGCTCGATCATTTCCAGCACTTCCGCGGCCAGACGACCGGCGACGCGCATCTTTTCAATTTCTTCAGGTGTCTTAATAGAGATAGCCATGTAATCTGTCCATCGGTGTCGATTTTTTCGACAATACTAGTCTAAGTGTCGCCAATGGTATCAGTCAGGCACACCTCGTGCCAAATTGAGAATCATTAACAGCACACTCCGCCAACAACTGTTGGTTTCTGGTCGTGTTTTGTGGTATAAAGCGCGCCGGACTTCCGATCCATCTCAGATACACAAGCTGGACGGAAGCGACAAATCTCACTTTGTGTAACAACACACACGTATCGGCACATATTCCGGGGTGCCCTTCGGGGTCGGTAATATGGGATACGTGGAGGCATAACCCCAACTTTCAATATAGAGGTTTTAAACATGGCAACTGTTTCCATGCGCGACATGCTCAAGGCTGGTGTTCACTTTGGTCACCAGACCCGTTACTGGAACCCGAAAATGAAGCCTTTCATCTTCGGCGCACGTAACAAAGTTCACATCATCAACCTTGAGAAAACTGTACCAATGTTCAACGAAGCCCTGGCTGAGCTGAACAAGATCTCTTCCCGTAAAGGTAAGATTCTGTTCGTTGGTACTAAGCGCGCTGCAAGCGAAGCTGTGAAAGATGCTGCTAACAGCTGCGACCAGTTCTTCGTGAACCATCGCTGGTTGGGCGGCATGCTGACTAACTGGAAAACTGTTCGTCAGTCAATCAAACGCCTGAAAGATCTGGAAACCCAGTCTCAGGACGGTACTTTCGACAAGCTGACTAAGAAAGAAGCGCTGATGCGCACTCGTGAGCTGGACAAGCTGGAAAACAGCCTGGGCGGTATCAAAGATATGGGCGGCCTGCCAGACGCGCTGTTCGTAATCGATGCAGACCACGAGCACATCGCAATCAAAGAAGCTAACAACCTGGGTATTCCGGTATTCGCTATCGTTGATACCAACTCCGATCCGGACGGTGTTGACTTCGTTATCCCGGGTAACGACGACGCAATCCGTGCTGTTAGCCTGTACCTGAGCGCTGTAGCTGCTACCGTTCGTGAAGGCCGTTCCCAGGATCTGGCTTCTCAGGCGGAAGAAAGCTTCGTAGAAGCTGAATAATAAGGTTTCACCCCTTATTAGTACCGTGTATGAATAGGGGCCCATTATCGGCCCCTTTTTTCAATTTACACTGTTTGGCCGCAGGCCGGGCAGTTCACATCTCCCGAGGATTTAAGAATGGCTGAAATTACCGCATCCCTGGTAAAAGAGCTGCGCGAGCGTACTGGCGCAGGCATGATGGATTGCAAAAAAGCGCTGACTGAAGCGAACGGCGACATCGAGCTGGCAATCGAAAACATGCGTAAATCCGGTGCGATCAAAGCAGCTAAAAAAGCAGGCAACGTTGCTGCTGACGGCGTGATCATCACTAAAATCGACGGCACCTACGGCATCATTCTGGAAGTTAACTGCCAGACTGACTTCGTTGCTAAAGATGGTGGTTTCCAGGCATTTGCTAACAAAGTTCTGGACGCTGCAGTTGCTGGCAAAATCACTGACGTTGAAGTTCTGAAAGCACAGTTCGAAGAAGAACGTGTTGCGCTGGTTGCTAAAATTGGTGAGAACATCAACATCCGTCGTGTTGCTTCTCTGGAAGGTGACGTTCTGGGCTCTTACCAGCACGGTGCGCGTATCGGCGTTCTGGTTGCTGCTAAAGGCGCTGACGAAGAGCTGGTTAAACAGCTGGCTATGCACATCGCTGCAAGCAAACCAGAATTCGTTAAGCCAGAAGACGTGTCTGCTGAAGTGGTAGAGAAAGAGTACCAGGTTCAGCTGGACATCGCGATGCAGTCTGGTAAACCAAAAGAAATCGCAGAGAAAATGGTTGAAGGCCGCATGAAGAAATTCACCGGCGAAGTTTCTCTGACTGGCCAGCCATTCGTAATGGATCCAAGCAAGTCTGTTGCTCAGCTGCTGAAAGAGCACAACGCTGACGTAACTGGCTTCATCCGCTTCGAAGTGGGCGAAGGCATCGAGAAAGTTGAGACTGACTTCGCAGCAGAAGTTGCTGCAATGTCCAAGCAGTCTTAATGATTGAAAAGGAGCCGCCTGAGGGCGGCTTCTTTTTGTCACCCGTCACAGGAAATCAGACAGGCTCCAGTATCGCTGTGCTGATTTGCGGCATATCATGTCGCCAGAATTAACCCCCATCTTAATCGTTGACAGTCTCAGGAAAGAAACATGGCTACCAATGCAAAACCCGTGTACAAACGCATTCTGCTTAAGCTGAGTGGCGAAGCGCTGCAGGGATCGGAAGGCTTCGGTATTGACGCAAGCATCCTTGATCGCATGGCACAGGAAATCAAAGAACTGGTCGAACTGGGTATCCAGGTTGGCGTGGTCATTGGCGGTGGCAACCTTTTCCGTGGTGCTGGTCTGGCGAAAGCGGGGATGAACCGCGTTGTGGGCGACCACATGGGTATGCTGGCAACCGTCATGAATGGCCTGGCAATGCGTGATGCACTGCATCGCGCCTATGTGAATGCCCGCCTGATGTCCGCGATTCCACTGAATGGCGTATGCGATAATTACAGCTGGGCAGAAGCGATTAGCCTGCTGCGCAACAACCGCGTGGTGATCCTCTCCGCCGGTACGGGTAACCCGTTCTTTACAACCGATTCCGCTGCCTGTCTGCGCGGTATCGAGATCGAAGCCGATGTGGTACTGAAAGCGACCAAAGTAGACGGCGTGTTTACTGCCGACCCGGCAAAAGATCCTTCTGCGACCATGTACGATCAGCTGAGCTACAGCGAAGTGCTGGATAAAGAGCTGAAAGTGATGGATCTTGCCGCCTTCACGCTGGCTCGCGACCACAAACTGCCGATCCGTGTCTTCAACATGAACAAGCCAGGCGCACTGCGTCGCGTGGTCATGGGTGAAAAAGAAGGCACTTTGATCACGGAATAATTTCCGTTGACGCTAAATACAGGTAAGATTCCGCTTTATTTTGTAGTGGTATCTTACCAAGGCGCGCCTTTGGCGTTGTCATGAATTAAACGCGACTATACTTAGCACACCTGTAGCGCTGTGCTGGCGGATAGTCTGCCTGAGACAAGTTTCCAAGGATTCGTAACGTGATTAACGACATCAGAAAAGATGCTGAAGTACGCATGGAAAAATGCGTAGAAGCGTTCAAAACCCAAATCAGCAAAATCCGTACTGGCCGTGCTTCCCCAAGCCTGCTGGATGGCATCATCGTAGAATACTACGGTACGCCAACCCCTCTGCGTCAGCTGGCGAGCGTGACGGTTGAAGATACCCGTACGCTGAAAATCAACGTATTCGATCGTTCTATGGGCCCGGCTGTTGAGAAAGCGATCATGGCGTCTGACCTCGGTCTGAACCCAAGCTCTGCGGGCGCTGACATCCGCGTTCCACTGCCTCCGCTGACGGAAGAGCGTCGTAAAGACCTGATCAAAGTCGTTCGTGGTGAAGCTGAGCAGGGGCGTGTTTCTGTGCGTAACGTACGTCGTGACGCGAACGATAAAGTCAAAGCGCTGCTGAAAGAAAAAGAGATCAGTGAAGATGATGATCGTCGTTCCCAGGACGATGTTCAGAAAATGACTGATGCTGCCATCAAGAAAATTGATGCGGCGCTGGCAGATAAAGAAGCGGAACTGATGCAGTTCTGATTTCTGTCGTACACTGATAAACGCCGTTCAGAGGGACTTCGGGTCTTGCTGGCGGCGTTTTGCTTTTATCTGGTCTAACTTTTTTCGGGCATCTCATGAAGCATTTAACACTCCTCGGCTCAACCGGCTCTATCGGTTGCAGTACTCTCGACGTCGTTCGCCATAATCCTGAACTTTACACCGTGACAGCGCTGGTGGCCGGTAAGAATGTGCAGCGAATGGTCGAGCAGTGCCTGGAGTTTGCGCCCCGCTATGCGGTGATGGATGACGAAGAGAGTGCGCGTCTGCTGAAAGTGCAACTGCGTGAAAAGGGCTGTCGAACCGAGGTTCTGAGTGGACAGCAGGCGGCTTGTGAGATGGCTGCGCTGGATGAGGTTGATCAGGTTATGGCGGCCATCGTTGGGGCCGCTGGGCTGTTGCCAACCCTTGCCGCAATTGATGCTGGTAAAGATGTTCTGCTAGCCAATAAAGAGTCTCTGGTTACCTGCGGACGCTTGTTTATGGAGGCGGTGAAGCAGCGCGGGGCGCGTATTTTACCGGTCGATAGCGAGCACAACGCGATTTTTCAGAGTTTACCGCAACCTTTTCAACAGAACCTGGGGTACGCTGACCTCGAGCAGAATGGCGTGGTGTCAATTCTGCTTACCGGGTCTGGTGGTCCGTTCCGTCAAACGCCACTGTCTGAACTGAGCGCAATGACGCCGGATCAGGCGTGCCGTCATCCGAACTGGTCAATGGGGCGTAAAATCTCCGTTGACTCTGCCACCATGATGAATAAAGGTCTGGAATACATTGAAGCGCGCTGGCTGTTTAATGCGTCAGCGAAACAGATGGAAGTACTGATCCACCCGCAATCGGTGATTCACTCGATGGTGCGCTATCAGGATGGCAGTGTGCTGGCACAGTTGGGCGAGCCGGATATGCGTACGCCAATTGCCCATTCCATGGCGTGGCCGAACCGAGTGAAATCTGGCGTGAAGCCGCTTGATTTCTGCAAGCTAAGTTCTCTGACGTTCAGTGAACCAGATTACGATCGCTATCCGTGTCTGAAGCTTGCGATGCATGCCTTTGACCAGGGGCAGGCGGCGACAACGGCACTGAATGCAGCCAATGAAATTACCGTTGAAGCATTCCTGAATCAGCAGATCCGCTTTACCGATATTGCGGCGTTGAATTTATCGGTACTGGAAAAGATGGATTTGCGTGAACCACAAAGTGTGGAAGAGGTGCTGGTGGTCGATACAGCTGCACGCGAAATTGCGCGCCAACAGGTGACACGCCCCGCAAGCTGGTGATAAAGCAAGCACTAGTCGTCGTGCTATTTGTTAGCGTTGGGCTTCAGTGATATAGTCTGCGCCACCTGATCGCAGGTATTTGACTTAATGTGGTCAGGTAAGCCGTGGTTTGACACGGCTTTTTTATGTATAGGCTTCAGTATTCCTGAGTACCGTTAAATCCTTTTCAGGGACTAAAAACGCGTTATGTTGTCTGCGAATCAACCAATAAGCGAAAACTTGCCAGCTCATGGCTGTCGTCATGTAGCAATCATTATGGATGGCAATGGCCGCTGGGCGAAAAGACAAGGGAAGATACGAGCCTTTGGGCATAAAGCTGGGGCGAAATCTGTTCGCCGCGCCGTTTCTTTTGCCGCCAATAACGGCATTGATGCGTTAACGCTCTATGCTTTTAGCAGTGAAAACTGGAATCGACCTCCGCAGGAAGTGACTGCGTTGATGGAATTGTTTGTGTGGGCGCTCGACAGCGAAGTAAAAAGCCTGCACCGCCACAACGTTCGCCTGCGTATCATCGGCGATACCAGTCGTTTTAACTCACGTTTGCAGGAACGGATTCGTAAAGCAGAAGCGCTGACTGAGAATAATACAGGTCTGACGCTCAATATTGCGGCGAATTACGGCGGACGCTGGGATATTATCCAGGGCGTTCGGCATTTGGCTGAACAGGTTCAGGAAGGGCTGTTGAGACCCGACCAAATTGATGAAGAGGCGCTGAACAAGCAAATCTGCATGAATGAACAGGCACCTGTGGATTTGGTAATTAGGACAGGGGGGGAACATCGCATAAGTAACTTTTTGATATGGCAAATTGCCTATGCCGAACTTTACTTTACGGATGTTCTTTGGCCCGATTTTGATGAACAAGACTTTGAAGGTGCGCTGCATGCCTTTGCCAATCGAGAGCGTCGTTTCGGCGGCACCGAGCCTGGTGGCGACAAAGCCTGATGGGGGTAGCTTTTGCTGAAGTATCGCCTGATTTCCGCTTTTGTATTAATACCCATTGTCATTGCGGCGCTGTTTTTACTGCCCCCAGTGGGATTCGCTATTGTTACGCTGGTGGTCTGTATGCTCGCTGCGTGGGAATGGGGTCAATTTAGCGGCTTTACCTCACGCAGTCAGCGAGTATGGCTTGCGGTACTCTGTGGTTTGATCCTGGCCATGATGCTGTTTATGTTGCCTGAATATCACCATGATATTCATCAACCGCTGGTTGCCGGTTCTCTGTGGATATCGCTGGCCTGGTGGGTTGCTGCTCTGCTGCTGGTGCTTTTCTACCCCGGTTCTGCTGCAATCTGGCGTAATTCAAAAGTACTGCGGCTTATTTTTGGTTTGCTCACCATTGTTCCATTTTTCTGGGGTATGGTCGCACTTCGTGCCTGGCACTATGACGAAAACCACTACAGCGGTGCGATCTGGCTGCTTTATGTGATGATTCTCGTCTGGGGGGCTGACTCCGGGGCCTATATGTTTGGTAAACTGTTTGGCAAGCATAAACTGGCTCCGAAGGTTTCCCCGGGTAAAACCTGGCAAGGCTTCATCGGTGGCTTGTTTACGGCAGCGATTATCTCCTGGGGCTATGGCGTCTGGGCTAATCTGGAAGTGGCACCGTCAATACTGTTGGTGTGCTCGATTTTTGCTGCGCTTGCCTCAGTGCTCGGTGATTTAACCGAGAGTATGTTCAAGCGAGAAGCAGGGATTAAGGACAGCGGACACCTGATTCCAGGGCATGGCGGTATACTGGATCGCATTGATAGCCTGACAGCGGCTGTTCCGGTATTTGCTTGCTTGCTTTTACTGGTATTTGGGACGATTTAACGGAAGGTTTTATGCTGAGCATTCTCTGGAATCTGGCGGCGTTCATTGTTGCACTGGGTGTACTGATTACCGTGCATGAATTTGGCCATTTCTGGGTTGCTCGCCGTTGTGGTGTGCGGGTAGAGCGATTTTCCATCGGTTTCGGAAAATCACTCTGGACGCGCACTGACCGCCACGGTACTGAATTTGTCATCGCTCTTATCCCGCTGGGCGGCTACGTTAAAATGCTCGACGAGCGCGTTGAGCCTGTCGCCCCTGAATTACGACACAGCGCATTCAACAACAAAACGGTTGGACAACGCGCCGCCATCATCGCTGCCGGACCGGTAGCTAACTTCATCTTTGCTATTTTCGCTTACTGGCTGGTGTTTATCATTGGCGTCCCCGGCGTGCGTCCAGTTGTGGGTGAAATTGCCCCCAATTCCATCGCGGCGAGTGCGCAAATTACGTCAGGGATGGAACTTAAAGCGATTGATGGTATCGAAACCCCTGATTGGGATGCCGTGCGACTGCAACTGGTAGCCCAAATTGGTGATCCGCAGACAACAATCAGCGTATCGCCGTTTGGTTCCGACACGCGTCAGGACAAAGTACTCGATTTACGTCACTGGCGTTTCGAGCCAGACAAAGAAGATCCCGTCGCTGCACTGGGCATTCGTCCACGCGGTGCCCAGATTGAGCCGGTATTAGCCGAAGTACAGGCAAATTCGGCGGCGAGCAAAGCGGGTTTGCAAGCGGGCGACAGGATCGTTAAAGTCGATGGTCAACCATTAACAGAGTGGATGACCTTTGTTACTCTGGTGCGCGATAATCCGGGAACGTCTCTCGCGCTGGAAGTTGAGAGGCAAGGTAGTCCGCTTTCGCTGACGCTGATCCCGGATACGAAGTCGGTCGGCAAAAAGGCAGAAGGGTTTGCAGGCGTTGTGCCAAAAGTGATCCCGCTGCCAGATGAGTACAAGACAATACGCCAGTATGGGCCCTTCAGCGCCATCCTTGAAGCCACGGATAAAACATGGCAACTGATGAAGCTGACGGTCAACATGTTGGGGAAATTGATAACCGGTGATGTGAAACTGAACAACCTCAGTGGGCCAATTTCGATTGCTCAGGGGGCTGGGATGTCAGCGGAATTCGGGGTGATTTACTATCTCATGTTCCTCGCGCTGATTAGCGTGAACCTTGGGATAATCAACCTGTTCCCGCTTCCCGTTTTAGACGGGGGTCATCTGCTGTTTTTAGCGATTGAAAAGCTAAAAGGCGGACCGGTATCCGAGCGAGTTCAAGACTTTAGTTATCGCATTGGCTCGATTTTGCTGGTGCTGTTAATGGGGCTTGCACTTTTCAATGATTTCTCTCGGTTGTAAGAGAGTGTTAGGAAGAACGCATAATAACGATGGCGATGAAAAAGTTGCTCATAGCGTCGCTGCTGTTTAGCAGCGCCACCGTATACGGTGCTGACGGGTTCGTAGTGAAAGACATTCATTTCGAAGGCCTCCAGCGTGTCGCCGTTGGTGCGGCCCTCCTCAGTATGCCTGTACGCCCCGGCGATACGGTCAATGATGATGATATCAGTAACACCATCCGTGCTCTGTTTGCCACTGGCAACTTCGAGGATGTTCGCGTCCTGCGCGATGGTGATACGCTGCTGGTACAGGTAAAAGAACGTCCAACGATTGCCAGTATCACTTTCTCCGGTAACAAGTCGGTGAAAGATGACATGCTCAAGCAAAACCTTGAAGCATCGGGTGTTCGTGTGGGCGAGTCTCTGGACCGCACAACCCTTTCAGACATTGAAAAAGGGCTGGAAGACTTCTACTACAGCGTGGGTAAATACAGTGCCAGCGTGAAAGCAGTGGTAACACCTCTGCCACGTAACCGTGTTGACCTGAAGCTGGTCTTCCAGGAAGGTGTTTCTGCGAAGATCCAACAGATCAACATTGTCGGCAACCACGCGTTTAGCACCGACGAACTGATCTCTACCTTCCAGCTGCGCGATGAAGTGCCGTGGTGGAACGTGGTGGGCGATCGTAAATACCAGAAACAGAAACTGGCGGGCGACCTTGAGACCCTGCGTAGCTACTATCTGGATCGTGGTTATGCCCGTTTCAACATCGACTCTACTCAGGTGAGTCTGACACCGGACAAGAAAGGGATCTACATTACGATTAACATCACTGAAGGCGATCAGTACAAGCTTTCTGGTGTTGAAGTAAGTGGTAACCTGGCAGGGCATTCTGCTGAGATCGAATCGCTGACCAAAATTCAGCCAGGCGATCTGTACAGTGGTTCCAAAGTCACCAAAATGGAAGACAGCATTAAGAAGCTGCTCGGCCGTTATGGTTATGCCTACCCGCGCGTACAAACACAGCCGGAAATCAACGACGCGGATAAAACCGTTAAGTTGCACGTAAACGTTGATGCGGGTAACCGTTTCTACGTGCGTAAGATCCGCTTCGTCGGTAACGACACCTCTAAAGATTCCGTTCTGCGCCGCGAAATGCGTCAGATGGAAGGAGCCTGGTTAGGCAGCGATCTCGTTGACCAGGGGAAAGAGCGTCTGAACCGTCTGGGCTATTTTGAAACTGTTGATACGGATACCCAGCGTGTACCAGGTAGCCCGGATCAGGTTGATGTCGTCTATAAAGTGAAAGAGCGTAACACCGGTAGCTTCAACTTCGGTGTGGGCTACGGTACTGAAAGCGGCGTGAGCTTCCAGGTTGGTGTACAGCAGGATAACTGGCTGGGTACGGGTTACTCTGTTGGTATTAATGGTACCAAAAACGACTACCAGACCTATTCTGAGTTCTCTGTCACTAACCCATACTTCACCGTAGACGGTGTGAGTCTGGGCGGTCGTATCTTCTATAACGACTTTAAAGCTGACGACGCGGATCTGTCCTCTTACACCAACAAGAGTTACGGTGTAGACGGTACGCTTGGCTTCCCGGTTAATGAATACAACACTCTGCGTGCGGGCTTAGGTTATGTGCATAACGACCTGTCCAACATGCAACCGCAGGTGGCGATGTGGCGTTACCTGGACTCTATTGGCCAGTCGGCAAGTACCTCCAGTGATAACAACGGTTTCGCTGCGGATGACTTCACCTTTAACTACGGCTGGACCTATAACCGTCTTGACCGTGGTTACTTCCCGACGGAAGGTTCTCGTGTCAACCTGAACGGTAAAGTCACCGTACCGGGTTCCGATAACGAGTTCTATAAGGTCACGCTGGATACTGCGTCTTACTTCCCGATTGATGACGACCACAAGTGGGTGGTTCTGGGTCGTACCCGCTGGGGTTATGGTGATGGTCTGGGTGGCAAAGAAATGCCATTCTATGAAAACTTCTACGCTGGTGGTTCAAGCACCGTTCGTGGTTTCCAGTCCAACAACATTGGTCCGAAAGCGGTCTACTACGGTGGGAACGACAAGGATAACTGCGACAAGTCTTCCTCTTCTGAAGTCTGTAGTTCTGATGATGCGGTGGGCGGTAACGCGATGGCGGTGGCCAGTCTGGAGTTCATCACACCAACGCCGTTTATCAGTGATAAATATGCAAACTCAGTCCGTACGTCCTTCTTCTGGGATGCCGGTACTGTGTGGGATACCAACTGGCAGAATACTGCCCAGATGCGTGCGGCAGGTGTTCCAGATTATAGCGATCCGAGCAATATTCGCATGTCTGCCGGTATCGCATTACAATGGATGTCACCGCTGGGGCCGTTGGTCTTCTCTTACGCCCAGCCGTTTAAGAAATATGATGGAGATAAGTCGGAGCAATTCCAGTTTAACATTGGTAAAACCTGGTAATAATCCGCTGCAAAGGAATGCGTTGGCAGTGTAGCGCTGACAACTGGCGATCAGTAAAACGGTCGCCTTGCCACGCAAAGAACGGTACCTTCTGGTGCCAATGGGATGGTAAGGAGTTAATTGTGAAAAAGTGGTTATTAGCTGCAGGTCTCGGTTTAGCGATGGCAACTTCTGCTCAGGCAGCAGACAAAATTGCAATCGTCAACATGGGTAATTTGTTCCAGCAGGTTGCACAGAAAACTGGCGTTTCTGCGACTCTGGAAAACGAATTCAAAGGCCGTGCAAGCGAACTGCAGGGTATGGAAAACGATCTTCAGTCCAAAATGCAGCGTCTGCAGCGTGATGGTTCTACCATGAAAGCAAGCGACCGTAGCAAACTGGAAAAAGACTTAATGGCTCAGCGCCAGGCGTTCTCCCAGAAAGCGCAGGCTTTCGAGCAGGATCGTCAGCGTCGTTCTAACGAAGAACGTGGCAAGCTGGTGACTCGCATTCAGACTGCTGTTAAAGCAGTAGCTGCCGATCAGAGCATCGATCTGGTTGTTGATGCGAACGCCGTAGCTTTCAACAGCAGCGATGTTAAAGACATCACCGCTGATGTTCTGAAACAGGTTAAATAAGTAATGCCTTCAATTCGACTGGCTGATTTAGCTCAGCAGTTGGATGCAGAATTACACGGTGATGGCGATATCGTCATCACCGCTGTTGCGTCCATGCAATCTGCTAAAGCTGGCACTATTACTTTCATGGTAAGCCCTAAGTACCGTGAACAACTGGCTCAATGCCAGGCGTCAGCTGTTGTTCTGACGCAGGACGATCTTCCGTTTGCCACTAGCGCTGCACTGGTAGTGAAAAATCCCTACCTGACGTATGCACGCATGGCTCAAATTCTTGATACCACGCCGCAGCCGGCCCAGAACATTGCTGCCAGTGCAGCGATTGATCCGACGGCTCAGTTGGGTAACAACATAGCGGTTGGTGCGAATGCCGTTATCGAATCTGGCGTAGTGCTGGGTGATAACGTTGTTATCGGACCAGGTTGCTTTGTTGGGAAAAATACGAAAATTGGCGCAGGGACCCGTTTATGGGCCAATGTGTCCATTTATCATGAAGTTGAAATTGGCGAAAACTGCCTCGTCCAGTCCAGTACTGTGATTGGTTCTGATGGTTTTGGTTACGCTAACGATCGTGGTAATTGGGTTAAGATCCCACAACTTGGTCGCGTGATTATTGGCGATCGTGTGGAGATCGGGGCCTGTACCACTATTGACCGTGGCGCACTTGACGACACGATCATTGGCAATGGTGTTATCATCGATAACCAGTGCCAGATTGCGCATAACGTTGTGATTGGCGACAATACCGCGGTAGCGGGGGGCGTCATCATGGCTGGCAGCCTGAAAATTGGCCGTTACTGCATGATCGGCGGCGCGAGCGTGATTAATGGCCATATGGAAATATGCGACAAAGTCACAGTGACCGGAATGGGCATGGTAATGCGCCCTATCACTGAACCTGGCGTCTATTCCTCCGGCATCCCGCTGCAACCCAACAAGGTATGGCGTAAAACAGCAGCTCTGGTGATGAATATTGATGATATGAGCAAGCGTCTCAAGTCTCTTGAGCGCAAGATCGATCAACAAGACTAAACGTCACTCGTTTAACGCTATTTTTCCCGGCCTGTCGGCTTTCTAATAAACCGGCAGGCCGTGTTATTATTGTTATCAGTACATTTTGACAGGAAGAGTATTTTGACTACTGACACTCATACTCTGCATATTGAAGAGATTTTAGAACTTCTGCCGCACCGCTACCCGTTTCTGCTGGTAGACCGTGTGCTGGATTTTGAAGAAGGTCGTTTTCTGCGCGCAGTGAAAAATGTTTCCGTGAACGAGCCGTTTTTCCAGGGGCACTTCCCTAGTAAGCCTATCTTCCCGGGTGTGTTGATTCTGGAAGCGATGGCTCAGGCTACCGGTATTCTGGCGTTTAAAAGCGTTGGTAAACTGGAGCCAGGCGAGCTGTATTACTTCGCGGGTATTGATGAAGCGCGCTTTAAGCGCCCAGTCGTGCCTGGTGATCAGATGATCATGGAAGTCACTTTTGAAAAAACGCGTCGTGGCCTGACTCGCTTCAAAGGCGTAGCGCTGGTTGACGGCAAAGTTGTTTGCGAAGCGACGATGATGTGTGCTCGTAGCCGGGAGTCCTGATACGTGATTGATAAATCTGCCTTTATTCATCCTACCGCGATTGTGGAAACCGGTGCCATCATTGGCGCTAACGTCCACATTGGCCCGTTTTGTATTGTTGGACCCCATGTCGAAATTGGTGAGGGTACAGTACTGAAATCTCACGTTGTGGTGAATGGTCACACGACCATTGGCTGCAATAACGAGATCTATCAGTTCGCTTCCATCGGCGAAGTTAACCAGGATCTGAAATATGCTGGTGAGTCGACCCGTCTGGAAATTGGCGATCGTAACCGTATTCGCGAAAGCGTCACCATTCATCGTGGAACAGTACAGGGTGGTGGGTTGACGAAGGTGGGCAGCGATAACCTGTTTATGGTTAATGCGCATATCGCGCACGACTGTACTGTGGGTGACCGCTGTATTCTTGCCAACAACGCAACGCTGGCAGGACACGTATCGGTTGATGACTTCGCAATTATTGGCGGCATGACCGCAGTCCATCAGTTCTGCATTATTGGTGCACACGTGATGGTCGGCGGATGCTCCGGTGTGGCGCAGGACGTCCCACCGTATGTGATTGCGCAGGGCAACCATGCCACGCCGTTTGGCGTGAACATCGAAGGCCTCAAGCGTCGTGGTTTTAGCCGCGAAGCGATTACCGCTATCCGCAACGCGTACAAACTGCTGTACCGTAGCGGCAAAACGCTGGAAGAGGCGAAGCCGGAAATTGCCGAGCTGGCGAATAAGTACCCGGAAGTGAACGCGTTCATGGAATTCTTTGACCGTTCAACAAGGGGTCTGATTCGTTAATGGTCGACAGTCGTCCGCTTACGATAGCCCTGGTCGCCGGAGAAACCTCCGGCGATATTCTTGGTGCCGGTCTCATCCGTGCGCTTAAGGCGCGTGTACCCAATGCACGATTTGTTGGCGTTGCTGGCCCGCTGATGCAGGCCGAAGGCTGTGAAGCCTGGTATGAAATGGAAGAGCTGGCTGTGATGGGCATCGTTGAGGTGCTGGGGCGGCTACGCCGTTTGTTACATATTCGCGCCGATCTTACTCGCCGCTTTACCGAACTGAAACCCGATGTGTTCGTCGGTATTGATGCACCTGATTTCAACATTACCCTCGAAGGGAATTTGAAAAAGCAGGGCATAAAAACCATTCATTACGTCAGTCCGTCCGTTTGGGCGTGGCGACAGAAACGCGTTTTCAAAATTGGACGGTCTACCAACCTGGTGCTGGCTTTCCTGCCTTTCGAAAAAGCGTTTTACGACAAATTTAATGTTCCGTGCCGCTTTATCGGTCATACCATGGCAGATGCGATGCCATTGGATCCGGATAAAAACGCAGCGCGCGACGTGTTGGGTATTCCTCATGATGCGCACTGTCTGGCATTGCTGCCAGGCAGTCGTGGTGCAGAAGTTGAGATGCTGAGCGCTGATTTCCTGAAAACAGCGCAAATTCTTCGCCAGACGTATCCCGATCTGGAAGTCGTTGTGCCACTGGTGAATGCTAAGCGCCGCGAACAATTTGAGCGCATCAAGGCCGAAGTGGCTCCAGACCTCCAGATTCATCTTCTGGACGGGAAAGGCCGGGAGGCGATGATCGCGAGCGACGCCGCGCTGCTGGCCTCCGGCACGGCAGCACTGGAGTGTATGCTGGCGAAATGCCCGATGGTGGTCGGCTATCGCATGAAGCCATTTACCTTCTGGCTGGCTAAACGTCTGGTGAAAACGGAATATGTCTCTCTGCCGAACTTACTTGCCGGGCGCGAACTGGTGAAAGAGCTTCTGCAGGATGAGTGCCAGCCGCAGCTGCTTGCCGATGCGTTGCTGCCGCTGCTTACCAATGGCAAGACCAGCCACCAGATGCATAATACGTTCCGTGAACTGCATCAGCAGATCCGCTGTAATGCCGATGAGCAAGCGGCTGATGCGGTGCTGGAGTTAGCAAAATGATGGAATTTGTTTATCCTCACACCCACCTTGTGGCAGGTGTGGATGAAGTGGGGCGTGGCCCGTTAGTTGGGGCAGTAGTTACCGCAGCGGTGATCCTCGATCCGGCTCGCCCGATTATTGGACTGAACGACTCTAAAAAATTGTCCGAAAAGCGTCGACTGGCGCTGTTTAGTGAAATTCAGGAGAAGGCGCTGGCCTGGAGCCTGGGGCGCGCTGAACCACATGAAATTGACGAGTTGAATATTTTGCACGCCACGATGCTGGCGATGCAGCGTGCGGTGGCGGGGCTGAACATTTCCCCGGAATATGTCCTGATTGACGGCAACCGCTGCCCGTCATTGCCGATGCCTTCGATGGCCGTGGTCAAAGGCGATAGTCGCGTCGCAGAAATCAGTGCCGCTTCTATTATTGCCAAAGTGACACGCGATGCCGAAATGGCCGCGCTGGATCTCACTTACCCTCAGTATGGTTTCGCCCAGCACAAGGGGTATCCAACAGCTTTCCATCTGGAAAAGCTGGCTGAACATGGCGCAACCGAACATCACCGGCGCAGCTTTGGCCCGGTGAAACGCGCGCTGGGACTGGTGTCCTGAATCAATACGCAAGCAATTAAGTAACGCGGAATCTGAAGATGGCTGAACCACGTTTCGTACACCTGCGGGTGCATAGCGACTACTCCATGATCGATGGGCTGGCGAAGACCGGGCCGCTGGTTAAAAAGGCGGCCTCACTTGGCATGCCTGCACTGGCGATCACCGATTTTACCAACCTGTGTGGCCTGGTGAAGTTCTACGGAACGGCGCATGGCGCGGGAATGAAGCCTATCGTCGGTGCAGATTTTCATGTGCAGAGCGATCTCATCGGCGATGAAATGACGCAAATCTCCGTGTTAGCGATGAACAACACGGGTTATCAAAACCTCACACTGCTTATCTCAAAAGCCTATCAACGCGGCTATGGCGCGCTGGGGCCGTGGATCGACCGCGACTGGCTGGCTGAGCTAAATGAAGGGCTGCTGCTGATCTCTGGCGGCCGTATGGGTGATGTCGGTAAATGCCTGCTGCGTGGTAACAGTGCATTGGTGGATCAGTGCATCTCGTTTTATGAAGAGTACTTCCCTGATCGCTATTATCTGGAGTTGATTCGTACTGGCCGCCCTGACGAAGAGAATTATCTGCACGCTGCTGTCGCGTTGGCTGAAGAGCGCGGCTTGCCGGTGGTGGCAACGAATGACGTGCGTTTCCTGGAGTCTGGTGATTTTGACGCGCACGAAATCCGCGTCGCTATCCACGATGGCTTCACCCTCGACGATCCAAAGCGTCCGCGTAATTACTCCTCGCAGCAATATATGCGCAGCGAAGAGGAGATGTGCGAACTCTTCTCCGATATTCCGGAAGCGCTGGAAAACAGCGTCGAGATTGCAAAACGCTGCAACGTTACTGTGCGCCTTGGCGAATACTTCCTGCCTCAGTTCCCGACGGGAGATATGACCACGGAGGATTTCCTGGTCATGAAATCCAAAGAGGGTCTGGAAGAGCGTCTGGAATTCTTGTTCCCGGATGAAGAAGAACGCAAAAAACGTCGTCCTGAATATGACGAACGTCTGGATATAGAACTCCAGGTGATAAACCAGATGGGCTTCCCGGGCTACTTCCTGATCGTTATGGAGTTTATCCAGTGGTCGAAGGACAACGGCGTGCCGGTAGGTCCGGGACGTGGTTCCGGTGCGGGCTCACTGGTTGCTTACGCGCTCAAAATTACCGACCTCGATCCGCTGGAATTCGACCTGCTGTTCGAACGTTTCCTTAACCCGGAACGTGTCTCAATGCCCGACTTCGACGTCGACTTCTGCATGGAGAAACGTGACCAGGTTATCGAGCACGTGGCGGACATGTACGGCCGTGATGCGGTATCGCAGATTATTACTTTCGGTACCATGGCGGCAAAAGCGGTTATCCGCGACGTAGGCCGTGTGCTGGGACATCCGTACGGCTTTGTTGATCGTATCTCGAAACTGGTCCCGCCCGATCCGGGGATGACGCTGGCTAAAGCGTTCGAAGCTGAACCGCAACTGCCGGAAATTTACGAAGCTGACGAAGAAGTCAAAGCGCTGATCGATATGGCGCGTAAGCTGGAAGGCGTCACGCGTAACGCCGGTAAGCATGCGGGTGGGGTAGTTATCGCTCCAACCAAAATCACTGATTTTGCGCCGCTTTACTGTGATGAAGCAGGTCAGCATCCGGTTACCCAGTTTGACAAGAACGATGTGGAATATGCCGGGCTGGTGAAGTTCGACTTCCTCGGCCTGCGTACGCTGACCATCATCAACTGGGCGCTGGAGATGATCAACGCCCGCCGTGAGAAGAACGGTGAGCCGCCGCTGGATATTGCCGCTATCCCGCTGGATGATAAGAAAAGTTTCGACATGCTGCAGCGCTCGGAGACTACTGCTGTCTTCCAGCTTGAATCCCGCGGCATGAAAGATCTGATTAAACGTCTGCAACCTGACTGTTTCGAAGATATGATCGCACTGGTGGCGCTGTTCCGCCCGGGTCCGCTGCAATCAGGGATGGTAGATAACTTTATCGACCGTAAGCACGGGCGCGAAGAGATTTCCTATCCGGACGTTCAGTGGCAGCATGAAAGCCTGAAACCAGTACTGGAGCCGACCTACGGCATCATTCTGTACCAGGAACAGGTTATGCAGATTGCCCAGGTGCTCTCTGGTTATACCCTTGGCGGCGCGGACATGCTGCGCCGTGCGATGGGTAAGAAAAAGCCGGAAGAGATGGCCAAGCAGCGCGGCACCTTCGAGGAAGGGGCGAAACAGAACGGCGTTGACGGCGAACTGGCGATGAAAATTTTCGACCTGGTGGAGAAATTCGCCGGGTACGGATTTAACAAATCTCACTCTGCCGCCTATGCTTTGGTCTCGTATCAGACGCTGTGGCTCAAAGCGCATTATCCAGCCGAGTTTATGGCGGCGGTAATGACTGCTGATATGGACAACACCGAGAAGGTGGTTGGCCTGGTGGATGAGTGCTGGCGCATGGGGCTTAAGATCCTGCCGCCGGATATCAATTCCGGCTTGTACCATTTCCACGTTAACGAACACGGGGAAATCGTTTACGGGATCGGCGCGATCAAAGGTGTGGGTGAAGGTCCGATCGAAGCGATCATCGAAGCCCGTAACAACGGTGGTTATTTCCGTGAGCTGTTCGATCTTTGCGCTCGTACGGATACCAAAAAACTGAACCGCCGCGTGCTGGAAAAATTGATCATGTCCGGCGCATTCGACAGGCTGGGGCCGCACCGCGCCGCACTGATGAACTCGCTCGGCGATGCGCTGAAAGCAGCTGATCAACATGCGAAAGCGGAAGCCATTGGCCAGGCGGATATGTTCGGTGTGCTGGCAGAAGAGCCAGAGCAGATCGAGCAGTCATACGCCAGCTGCCTGCCGTGGCCAGAACAGGTGGTGCTGGATGGCGAGCGTGAAACGTTAGGTTTGTACCTGACAGGACACCCGATCAACCAGTACATCAAAGAAATTGAGCGCTATGTCGGAGGCTACAGGCTGAAAGACATGCATCCGACAGAACGTGGTAAAATCACCACGGCTGCGGGGCTCGTGATTGCTGCAAGGGTAATGGTCACCAAGCGCGGCAATCGTATCGGCATCTGTACGCTGGATGACCGTTCCGGGCGTCTGGAGGTGATGTTGTTCACCGACGCGCTGGATAAATACCAGCAATTGCTGGAAAAAGACCGCATACTTATCGTCAGCGGACAGGTCAGCTTTGATGACTTCAGCGGGGGGCTTAAAATGACCGCCCGCGAAGTGATGGACATTGACGAAGCCCGGGAAAAATATGCTCGCGGGCTTGCTATCTCGCTGACGGACAGGCAAATTGATGACCAGCTTTTAAACCGACTCCGTCAGTCTCTGGAACCCCACCGCTCGGGGACAATTCCAGTACATCTCTACTATCAGAGGGCGGATGCACGTGCGCGGTTGCGCTTTGGTGCAACGTGGCGTGTCTCTCCGAGCGATCGTTTACTTAACGATCTCCGTGGCCTCATTGGTTCGGAGCAGGTGGAACTGGAGTTTGACTAATACAGGAATACTATGAGTCTGAATTTCCTTGATTTCGAACAGCCGATTGCTGAGCTGGAAGCGAAAATCGATTCTCTGACAGCGGTAAGCCGTCAGGATGAAAAACTGGATATTAACATCGACGAAGAAGTGCATCGTCTGCGCGAAAAAAGCGTAGAGCTGACGCGCAAAATCTTTGCCGATCTCGGCGCATGGCAGATTGCCCAGTTGGCGCGTCACCCACAGCGTCCGTACACCCTGGATTATGTCCGCCTGGCGTTTGATGAATTTGACGAACTGGCTGGCGATCGCGCTTATGCCGACGACAAAGCTATCGTCGGTGGTATTGCTCGTCTGGATGGGCGTCCGGTGATGATCATTGGTCATCAGAAAGGTCGTGAAACCAAAGAGAAAATCCGTCGTAACTTTGGTATGCCAGCACCAGAAGGCTACCGTAAAGCCCTGCGTTTGATGGAGATGGCTGAGCGTTTCAACATGCCAATCATCACCTTTATCGACACGCCGGGTGCATATCCGGGTGTGGGCGCGGAAGAACGTGGCCAGTCTGAAGCTATCGCACGTAACTTGCGTGAGATGTCTCGCCTGAGCGTGCCGGTCATCTGTACCGTTATCGGTGAAGGTGGTTCTGGTGGTGCGCTGGCGATTGGTGTTGGCGATAAAGTTAACATGCTGCAATACAGCACCTATTCCGTTATCTCTCCGGAAGGCTGTGCGTCTATTCTGTGGAAAAGCGCCGACAAAGCGCCACTGGCCGCAGAGGCGATGGGTATTATTGCCCCACGTCTGAAAGAGCTGAAACTGATCGATACCGTTATCCCGGAACCACTGGGTGGTGCGCATCGCAAGCCTGAAGTGATGGCGGCTTCCCTCAAAGCACAGCTGCTGGCAGACCTGGCGGACCTCGATGTACTGAGCAAAGAAGATTTGCTGAACCGTCGTTATCAGCGCCTGATGACCTACGGTTACGCATAAGCTTCACAATTATCTGAAAAGCCGCACAATGTTGCGGCTTTTTTTATACCTGCCGTTTACCTTAACTATGCTTAGCTAATATTTTTCAAGGAGGTAAACCGTGAACATTATTGCCATTATGGGGCCGCACGGCGTCTTTTATAAAGACGAGCCCATCAAGGAGCTGGAACAAACCCTGCAGTCGCGCGGGTATCAGCTGATCTGGCCACACAATAGCGCCGATCTGCTGAAATTTATTGAGCACAACCCGCGTATTTGTGGGGTAATCTTCGACTGGGATGAGTACGACCTCGAGCTGTGCAGCGATATCAACAAGCTGAACGAATATCTCCCGCTGTACGCGTTTATCAATACCCATTCGACGATGGACGTCAGCGCCCATGATATGCGTATGGCGCTCTGGTTCTTTGAATATTCGCTTGGCGTCGCGGACGATATTGCGACCCGTATTCAGCAGTACACACGTGAATATCTCGATAACATCACGCCACCGTTTACCCGTGCGCTGTTTACCTATGTGAAAGAAGGCAAATATACCTTCTGTACACCCGGACATATGGCGGGAACGGCGTATCAAAAAAGTCCAGTGGGCTGCCTGTTCTATGATTTCTTCGGTGGCAATACGTTAAAAGCGGACGTGTCGATTTCGGTCACAGAGCTGGGATCTCTGCTTGACCATACTGGCCCGCATCTGGAAGCCGAAGAGTACATTGCCCGCACGTTCGGCGCTGAGCAAAGCTATATGGTGACCAATGGCACCTCGACCTCGAACAAAATTGTCGGGATGTACGCCGCACCGTCTGGCAGCACCTTGTTGATTGACCGGAACTGCCATAAGTCGCTGGCGCACCTGCTCATGATGAGCGACGTCGTTCCGCTCTGGCTCTCACCTACGCGTAACGCGCTCGGTATCCTCGGCGGTATTCCACGCCGGGAGTTTGCACATGAAGCCATTGAAAGAAAGGTTGGGGCTGTTCCAGGCGCAAGCTGGCCTGTCCACGCGGTGATCACCAATTCCACTTATGACGGTTTGCTGTACAACACCAATTGGATCAAACAGGCGCTGGACGTTCCCTCGATCCATTTCGATTCCGCCTGGGTGCCGTACACCAATTTCCACCCGATTTACGCAGGGAAAAGCGGGATGAGTGGTGAACGTGTGCCGGGTAAAGTATTTTTTGAAACGCAGTCGACGCACAAAATGCTGGCAGCGTTTTCTCAGGCGTCGTTGATTCACATAAAAGGCGAGTACGACGAAGAGACATTTAACGAAGCCTTTATGATGCATACCACGACCTCGCCGAGTTATCCGCTGGTGGCCTCCATTGAAACGGCAGCGGCGATGCTGCGTGGCAATCCGGGTAAGCGTTTGATTAACCGCTCGGTTGAACGAGCACTGCATTTCCGTAAAGAAGTTCAGCGACTTAAAGATGAAGCTGATGGCTGGTTCTTCGATATCTGGCAACCGGAAGAGATTGATGAAGCAGAATGCTGGCCCGTCTCACCCGGTGAAAACTGGCATGGTTTCCGCGAAGCGGATAGCGATCATATGTTTCTCGACCCGGTAAAAGTCACGATCCTGACGCCGGGTATGGATGAACAAGGCAAGATGAGCGATGAAGGTATCCCGGCCGCGCTGGTCGCGAAATTTCTTGATGAACGGGGTGTGGTGGTTGAAAAAACGGGTCCTTATAACCTGCTCTTCCTGTTCAGCATTGGCATTGATAAAACCCGGGCGATGGGGCTATTGCGCGGCCTGATGGAGTTTAAGCGCGCTTATGATCTCAACCTGCGTGTGAAAAACATGCTGCCGGATCTCTATGCGGAGGATCCTGACTTCTATCGCAATATGCGTATTCAGGATCTCGCTCAGGGGATCCATCGGCTTATTCGGCAGCACGATCTGCCGCGTCTGATGCTGCAGGCGTTTGATGTGTTGCCAGAGATGAAATTTACCCCGCACAAGGCATGGCAGCGCCAGGTGAAAGGGGAGGTCGAAACCGTTGAGCTGGAAAATCTGGTCGGGCGCGTTTCAGCCAATATGATCCTGCCTTATCCGCCGGGTGTCCCGCTCCTGATGCCAGGAGAGATGATCACCGAGGAGAGTCGGGCCGTGCTCGATTTCCTGCTGATGCTCTGTTCGGTAGGACGCCACTATCCCGGATTTGAGACGGATATCCACGGTGCGAAGCGCGATGAGAACGGCGTTTACTGGGTGCGAGTCCTAAAATAAAGATGGCCACTTGCCAGGTGTGGGTTTTCGGTTGTAACGTTCAGGGATCATAAAAAGGAGAAGCTATGCTGGGTTTAAAACAGGTTCACCATATTGCGATCATTGCGACCGATTACGCGAAAAGTAAGGCTTTCTACTGCGATATCCTTGGCTTTACGCTATTGAGCGAGGCCTACCGCGAGGAGCGTGACTCCTGGAAGGGGGATCTCGCGTTAAACGGGCAATATGTGATAGAACTGTTCTCCTTTCCTTTCCCACCTGCGCGCCCGTCACGCCCGGAAGCCTGTGGTCTGCGCCATCTTGCCTTCAGCGTAGATGACCTGGACAGCGCAGTAAAACATCTGGAAGTGCACGGTGTGGCGTGCGAAGCGATACGCGTCGATCCATTCACCGACAAGCGTTTCACCTTTTTCAGCGACCCGGACGGCCTGCCGCTGGAGCTTTATCAGCAGTAATGATTTTCCTGTGTGATAATGCCCGCTCAGTTCGGGCATTTTTTATGTGTAATCACCTATGACCTTACCCGCTATCGCGCAAGCCGTTTCACCGTACCGCCAGCTGCTGGTGGGGTTTAGCGGTGGCCTGGATTCTACCGTTCTGCTCCATCGTTTGAAGCTCTGGCGTGATCTGGAGCCTGATGTTCAGCTTCGGGCGATACATATCCACCACGGATTGAGTTCTTATGCCGATACCTGGGTGGCACACTGCGAGGCGCTGTGTGCCGCGTGGGCAATCCCGTTCATTGCTGAACGCGTCACGCTTCAGGATGAAGGGCTGGGGATTGAGGCACAAGCGCGTAAAGCGCGTTATGCCGCTTTTACCAGCGTATTACAGCCTGGCGAAGCGCTGGTTACGGCGCAGCATCTGGATGACCAGTGCGAAACCTTTTTGCTGGCGCTTAAGCGGGGCAGCGGGCCTGCGGGGCTTTCTGCCATGCCCGAACGAGCTGAATTTGCCGGGACGACATTACTTCGTCCGCTGTTGGGTGAGACACGCGCGTCGCTGGAGGCCTGGGCACGGGAATATCAGCTGAGCTGGATTGAAGATGAGAGCAATCAGGATGACAGCTATGACCGTAATTTTCTGCGTCTGCGTGTCCTTCCGCTGTTGAGCGAGCGCTGGCCGCATTTTGCTGACGCGACAGCAAGAAGCGCCATGCTGTGCGCCGAACAGGAAGCATTGCTTGATGAGTTGTTGAGTGAAGATCTGGCTGAACTGATCTCTGAAGACGGAGCACTGGCGATCGCGCCGCTGGAAGCGATGAGCCCAATGCGTCGGGCGGCACTGCTACGACGCTGGCTGGCTACTCATCGCGCAGCGATGCCATCGCGGGCAATGCTGAGCCGTATCTGGGACGAAGTTGCTCAGTCGCGGGAGGATGCGTCCCCGTGCGTACATCTGAATGGTTTTGATGTAAGGCGCTATAAAGGGAAGCTCTGGTGGATAAAATCTACCCCCTCTTTTACCGATGTCGTACTCAACTGGGCGTCACCCGAATTACCGCTGATATTACCCTGTGATGCAGGACGAGTCTCTCTGGTACCGTCTGGCCATGTGCGCCTACCGGAGCCCGGTGAACAGATCACCGTGCGCTTTAAGGCTGGCGGCATGCTGCATATCGTCGGGCGCAACGGGGGGCGGAAGCTGAAGAAAATATGGCAGGAGTGTAACGTGCCACCGTGGCTGCGCGATACAACACCACTCCTTTTCTACGGCGAAACACTGATTGCTGCTGCAGGGGTTTTCATCACGGAAGAGGGATGGGCAGAAGAGGGGGGCAGTTTTGAATGGCAGAAAGCGTAACGGGCAGTTTGACTGCCCGTTAGTATGATTAGGACTCGCTCACCACAACGGTGCCGATTTGTGGGTGGCTGAAGCTGGCTATTTTGTCCAGACGCAACTCACGCGTCGCACCGGCATCTTCCACGATCAGATATTCCACATTCTTACGCGAAACCAGATCGCTGGCTTTCGCCTTCAACACTTCGCCATCTTTTAGCTCCAGCGTCAGTATTAAATGATGCTGGCAGGCGAGTTCGAGGTTGTCATAGTCATCACAATTGATGGGTTGATAAGTATCATTCATCGACATAATCGCTCACCAGTAAATTCGCCGCAGCATACGCTGCTTTCTCCCTGACCGACTCTGAAAGGCTCTCATCAGAGGCCACTTCATTAAGCACTTTCAATACACAGCCCAACGCGTCCGGGACATACCCCAGATCCCCGCTGGCGATTTCCGCATACCGTTTGCGAATTAACTCACAATAATTATTCACATCCCCTCCCGCCAGCGCACTGACTTACTGTGAGATATCATTAAGCCTACGAAGATAAACTCGGTTTAGCAAGGTGACTATACCATACTCATTTAAGCAATATCAGAGCCTTGATAGTGGTGTATTTATCACCTCGTAACAGCCTTTTGCCGCTGTTTTCGCTACAATGTGCGCCTGATTCGAATGGAGTTCTCTCATGGCGCTGAAAGCGACAATTTATAAAGCAGTGGTCAATGTGGCCGATCTTGATCGCAACCAGTTCCTGGATGCGTCGCTTACTCTGGCACGCCACCCCTCAGAAACCCAGGAACGCATGATGCTGCGCCTGCTGGCGTGGATTAAGTATGCTGACGAGCGACTGCAATTTACCCGAGGCTTAAGTGCAGAGGACGAGCCAGAAGCCTGGCTGCGCAATGATCATCTGGGTATCGATCTGTGGATTGAACTTGGTCTGCCGGATGAACGTCGTATTAAAAAGGCCTGCACTCAGTCTGCTGAAGTTGCATTATTTGCGTATAATCAGCGTGCTGCGGAGATCTGGTGGCAGCAAAATAAGAGCAAATGCAGGCAGTTTGCCAATCTTACCGTCTGGTATCTGGATGATGAGCAACTGGCGCAGTTGAGTGAGTTTGCCAGCCGGACCATGATCCTGCAGGCGACGATTCAGGATGGCGCAATCTGGCTCTCTGATTCTCAGAATAATCTGGAAATTCATTTGACGGCGTGGCAACCCGCCTCATGATCGTCTTGTCCCGTAACGTCAGCATTCCTGACAATGAGCTGGAGATAACCGCCATTCGTGCTCAGGGTGCCGGTGGACAGCACGTCAATAAGGCTTCCACGGCTATCCACTTGCGTTTTGACATTCGGGCCTCAAGCCTGCCAGAGTATTATAAAGAAAGTCTGCTTGCAGCCAGCCATCACCTGATCACCAGCGATGGTGTCATTGTGATTAAAGCCCAGGAGTACCGTAGCCAGGAATTGAACCGGGAAGCGGCAATAGCCAGGCTGGTGGCGGTAATCAAAGAATTAACCGCGGTACAAAAGAGCCGTCGGGCAACACGGCCCACTCGCGCATCGAAAGAGCGTCGGCTGTCGTCGAAGGCCCAAAAATCCACAGTGAAAGCACTACGCGGTAAAGTTCGTCGCCCCATGGAGTGACGAAAAGGAACACAATTTTCAGAAGGAATTCATTGTGAAAAAAGCATTATTATCAGCGCTGGCAGTGAGTACGCTGTTTGCGCTTTTCGGGTGTAACAACCGTTCTGAAACGCAGGTTTTGCAACCCGCGCAGAATGAAGAGTTAAAGCCCATGCAACAGAGCTGGCGCGGCGTATTGCCTTGCGCAGACTGTGAGGGCATTGAAACGTCTCTGTTCCTGCAAAAAGACGGTACCTGGGTGATGAATCAGCGGTATCAGGGCGCTAAAGAACCGTCTTCTTTTGCGACTTACGGGACATGGGCGCGTACGGCTGAGAAGCTGGTCCTGACGGATAGCACAGGTGAGAAAACCTATTTCCGCGCTAAGGGCGAGGGGATGGAGATGCTCGACCGCGAAGGTAATCCGATTGAGTCCCAGTTCAACTACACGCTGGCACCGGTAAAGGCGGCCCTGCCTGCCACGCCGATGGCAATGCGGGGTATGTATTTCTATATGGCTGATGCGGCGATCTTTACCGACTGTGCAACCGGCAGAAAAGTCAGCGTGGCGAACAACGCACAACTAGAACGTGATTACGCTGTTGCGCGCGGAAATGACAGTAAGCCGGTATTGCTGACGGTCGACGGTCACTTTACGCTGGAGCCAAACCCGGATAGCGGAGAGATGGTGAAAACGCTGGTGGCAGATAAAGACGCGAAGTTTGTCGCGGGTAAAGACTGCAACAGCAAGTAAGCCGACATAGCCCCATTAAAAAACCCCGCCGGAGCGGGGTTTTTTGTTTCTTAACCTTTAATGGCTTTCACCAGGTAATCAAGAATATCGCCGGTCTTGATCATCTGTTTCTCGCCGTTACGACGGTATTTGTATTCAATTTCGTCGCTATCGAGGTTACGGTCGCCGATGACGATGGTATGTGGGATACCAATCAGTTCCATATCAGCAAACATCACACCTGGACGCTCTTTACGGTCATCCATCAGCACTTCGATACCCAGAGCACGCAGCTCAGCGTACAGCTTCTCAGCCAGTTCCTGCACACGGTAAGACTTGTGCATGTTCATTGGCAGAATCGCGACCTGGAATGGTGCAATGTTGTCCGGCCAGACGATACCACGCTCGTCATAGTTCTGCTCAATCGCTGCGGCCACAACACGTGTTACCCCGATACCGTAGCAACCCATGGTCAGGATCTGGTTACGACCATCTTCGCCCTGAACGGCAGCGTTCATCGCACGAGAGTATTTATCACCCAACTGGAAGATGTGACCGACTTCGATACCGCGTTTGATCATCAGCGTACCCTGTCCGTCCGGGCTTGGGTCGCCAGCAACGACGTTACGGATGTCAGCCACTTCAGGTGTCGCCACATCGCGATCCCAGTTGATGCCGAAGTAATGTTTACCGTCGATGTTGGCACCTGCAGAGAAATCGCTCATTGCCGCTACAGTACGGTCAATAACAACAGGCACAGGCATGTTTACTGGGCCCAGAGAGCCTGGACCAGCATTGACCACAGCGCGGATTTCAGCTTCCGTAGCGAACGTCAGCGGGCTGGCAACCTGCGGCAGCTTCTCTGCTTTCACTTCGTTCAGCTCATGATCGCCACGTACCAGCAGGGCTACCAGCGGATAAGCACTGCCTTCGGTGGATTTCACCAGCAGCGTTTTCACTGTTTTTTCGATTGGCAGATTGAACTGCTCAACCAGCTCGGCAATGGTTTTTGCGTTTGGCGTATCAACCAGCGTCATCTCTTGTGTTGCAGCAGCACGTGGCTCTTTTGGTGCCAGCGCTTCTGCAAATTCGATGTTTGCCGCGTAATCTGAGGAGTCAGAGAAGATCACATCGTCTTCACCGCTCTGCGCCAGTACCTGGAACTCATGGGATGCGCTACCGCCAATAGAACCGGTATCAGCCTGCACAGCACGGAAATCCAGGCCCATACGGGAGAAGATTTTGCTGTAAGCCTCGTACATTTTGTCGTAGGTCTCTTGCAGAGATTCCTGAGAGGTATGGAAAGAGTAGGCATCTTTCATCAGGAATTCGCGAGAACGCATGACGCCGAAACGTGGACGAACTTCGTCACGGAACTTTGTCTGGATCTGGAAGAAGTTCAGTGGCAACTGTTTGTATGAACTCAGCTCATTACGGATCAGGTCGGTAATGACTTCTTCATGCGTTGGGCCGAGGACAAACGGACGATCGCCGCGATCGGCAATACGCAGCAGTTCCGGACCGTACTGCTCCCAGCGACCACTCTCTTGCCACAGCTCAGAGGGCTGAACAACCGGCATTAACACCTCGATAGCACCGGCGTTGTTCATCTCTTCACGCACGATGTTTTCGACTTTTTTCAGGACGCGCACGCCGGTCGGCAGCCAGGTGTATAACCCGGAGGCCAGCTTGCGGATCATCCCGGCGCGCAGCATCAGCTGATGGCTGATCACTTCGGCGTCGGCAGGCGTCTCCTTCAGAGTAGAGAGCAGATATTGGCTAGTACGCATGTTGTTACGGTTCCGTTTCGACTAGTGAGACAGGCTGAAAGGTCAACCTGACACAAAAAAAGTGGTTTAGTTTACCAGTGTGGCAAAGATGCCAAAAGAGAGGAGATTAAAATTACCTGGGTTCCAGGGCAAACACTTCAAAACCTGCCTTTGTGACGCGCCAGCGAACGTTAAAATCCAGCAGCCAGACAGCGTAGGTTTTCCCGGCTTCCTCTTCTTTGCGATAAGCGGGACGGGGATCCTGTGCCAGAACTTCGCTGATGAAATTCTGCAAACGAGGATAGTGTTTCTCCAGTTGGCTCAGTTGCGTTGCTATCTCAGGCGTAAAATATACCGGCATGTCCGCCTGTGGGGCGTCCTGAGCATAACTTGCGCGCGCATCCGGAAGAGCTTCGGCGAAAGGCAAATAGGGTTTGATGTCGATGACTGGTGTGCCATCCACAAGATCAAGACTGCCTAACTCCAGTATCACCTGGTCCTTCTGGCAACGTATACCTTTCAGTTCGACCAGCGACATTCCAACCGGGTTTGGACGGAAGGTTGAGCGAGTCGCAAATACGCCCATTCTCGCATTTCCACCAAGCCGGGGAGGGCGCACGGTAGGACGCCAGCCACCTTCCATCGTCTGGTGAAACACGAAGACCACCCATAAATGGCTGAATGCGTCGAGTCCGCGTACCGCATCGGCTTGATTGTAAGGTGCAATCAGGTGAAGTTCGCCACTTCCGCTGGTGACGAGACCCGGCTGGCGAGGTACGGCGAACTTCTCTTTATAAGGCGAGTGGATAACGCCTATCTGCTCGAACTGAAATACACTCATTTCGCCGTAATATTCAGCGCAGAACCGATGCATACTGCCTGACGATAGCAGCCCGGTGTGCCGCTGGTCACTTCGCAACTGTGCAGCAGAACAGCGTTAGCTTTCATTTTTGCGGCATTAATCTGCATGCGTTTACGTGCTGTCGGGATATTCGGTGGAGAGTCCTGGTTGGTCGCCTGGCAGGATTCGCCGCTCACTTCACCCAGTTCGCGGAACGGTTTACCGACGAGCTCATCAGCTTTAGTGATAATGCGAACCGGTGCAGGACGAACCACTTTCGGTTTCGCAGGCTCTGTTTTTGGCGGGGTTGCCGTGCTTTGAACAGGTTCAACGGGAGATCTGCTTAGCATAGAACAGCCGCTCAACATGAGTGCTAAAAGACAGATCGGTAAAGCACGCATAATAGTTCCTCAATGGATAATCAAAACGTCAGATATTGAATCAGTTGACTGCACAAATGACAAGACGGGCATAAGCCCGTCCTGATGATATTACACTGAGGTGAGATTACCAGCCTTTAACAGCGCCGCCGTTAAACACTTTGTTCGCTTCCTGGTAAACTTCATCAGACTGATAGGCCTGAACGAACTTCTTCACGTTTTCCGCGTCTTTGTTGTCTTCGCGAGTCACGATCAGATTAACGTATGGGGAGTCTTTATCTTCAACGAAGATACCGTCTTTCGCTGGAGTCAGGCCAATCTGGCTGGCGTAGGTCGTGTTGATAACAGCCAGTGCAATCTGCGCATCGTCGAGAGAGCGTGGCAGCTGTGGTGCTTCTAGCTCAACAATTTTCAGATTTTTCGGGTTCTCGGTCACGTCGAGAACAGTCGGCAGCAGGCCAACACCGTCTTTCAGTTTGATCAGACCCACTTTCTGCAACAGCAGGAGAGAGCGTCCAAGGTTGGTTGGGTCGTTAGGTACCGCAACCTGAGAGCCTGGCTGCAGTTCGTCCAGTGATTTAATTTTCTTGGAGTAACCCGCAATTGGATAAACGAAGGTGTTACCCACAGCTACCAGTTTATAGCCACGATCTTTGATCTGCTGATCCAGGTACGGTTTATGCTGGAAGGCGTTAGCGTCGATATCGCCTTTGCTCAGCGCTTCGTTCGGCAGAACGTAATCGTTGAAGGTCACCAGCTCAACGTCGAGGCCATATTTCTCTTTTGCTACTTTCTGCGCGACTTCAGCAACCTGTTGTTCTGCACCCACGATAACGCCCACTTTAATGTGGTTTGGATCTTTTTCGTCCTGACCGCAACCCACCAGTGCCAGAGAGCCGATTAGCGCGCCTACTGCTGCAAAGGTCTTTAATTTAAACGCCATGTTTTATCCTTAACTCGTAGAGTTTGTGTTGTGTGTAACGTTATTTGTGCGTAACAGCCCGGACGATGCGATCGCCAGAGAACTGGATTAAGTAAACCAACACAACCAGCAATACCAGAACGGTATTCATCACGGTAGCGTTATATCCAATATAGCCGTACTGGTAACCAATTTGACCTAAACCGCCAGCGCCAACTGCACCACCCATCGCGGAATAACCCACCAGGGTGATAAGCGTAATGGTTGCCGCGTTGACCAGGCCTGGCAGTGCTTCCGGCAGCAGAACCTTGCGTACGATCTGCATCGGTGTGGCCCCCATTGCGCGGGAGGCTTCAATCAAACCTGTCGGGATTTCCAGCAGGGCGTTTTCAACCATACGCGCGATAAACGGCGCAGCGCCGACAGTCAGGGGAACGATGGCAGCCTGCAGACCGATAGAGGTACCGACAATCACGCGGGTGAATGGAATCATCCATACCAGCAGAATAATGAACGGGATAGAACGGAAGATATTCACCAGCGCAGAGAGCGTGCGGTATAGTTTCGCGTTCTCAATGATTTGCCCCGGACGTGTCACATACAGCAGCACGCCGACCGGGAGACCAATCACAAACCCAAAGAAGCCAGATACAAAGGTCATTGCCAGCGTTTCCCAAACGCCGCGAACCAGCAGCCACATCATCGGCTCAGACATAACCCAGTACCTCTACTTTTACGTGATGTTCTTGCAACCAGGCAATTGCCGCCTGGGTTTCCTCTTGTGTCCCATGCATTTCCGTCAGCATGATGCCGAATTTCACACCACCGGCGTAATCCATCTGCGCGCTGATGATGTTGTTGTTCACGTTAAATCGACGCGCAGTTTCGGAAAGCAGGGGAGCATCGACAGATTGACCCGTGAACTCCATGCGCAGCATCGGGACGCTATCTACCGTCGGTTCTGTTTTTAAGCGTTCCAGATAATCTTCCGGAATATCCAGATGCAGTGTGGACTGGATGAATTGCTGTGCCAGCGGTGTCTTCGGATGAGAGAACACTTCACTTACCGTATCCTGCTCAATCAGTTCGCCGTTGCTGATCACTGCGACGCAGTCACAGATGCGTTTCACCACGTCCATTTCATGCGTAATAAGGAGAATTGTCAGGCCCAGACGACGGTTAATGTCTTTCAGCAGTTCCAGAATTGAACGTGTAGTGGCGGGATCCAATGCGCTGGTGGCTTCATCACACAGCAGTACTTTTGGATTACTGGCCAGCGCACGGGCAATGGCCACACGCTGTTTTTGCCCACCGGACAGATTGGCCGGGTAGCTATCATGCTTGTCGCCCAGACCCACGAGGTCGAGCAGTTCGATGACGCGACGCTTCACTTCTTCTTTTGGCGTGTTATCCAGCTCAAGTGGTAGGGCGACGTTGCCGAAAACGGTGCGGGATGCCAGCAGGTTAAAGTGCTGGAAAATCATGCCAATCTGACGTCGCGCTTTGGTGAGTTCTTTCTCCGATAAGGCGGTAAGTTCTTGTCCGCCAACTTCTACGCTGCCCTGAGTTGGGCGCTCAAGCAGGTTAACACAACGAATCAGCGTACTTTTACCCGCACCTGATGCGCCAATGACGCCATAAATTTGACCAGCAGGTACATGCAGGCTGACGTTGTTCAGCGCCTGAATGGTTCGGTTCCCCTGCTGGAACACTTTGGTGATATTGGAAAGTTTAATCATTAGATTATTTTTATCGTATGTAAGTTAGCCGTGGCATTTTCTTCTGCCAGATACGGGTGATGACCGTAAACAAAATGGATGTTAAGGCATCCAGACGTCTAAATCAATCCAACTCTGTACGATGAGCACTTTATTGCGCTGCGATTCATGAGATACTAGCCGTACATGCCTTTTTCAGGAGCAAACCGGTGGCAAAATCAGTACCCGCAATTTTCCTCGATCGTGATGGCACTATTAATGTAGATCACGGTTATGTCCATGAGATTGATGAGTTCGAGTTTATCGAAGGCGTAATAGATGCAATGCGTCAGCTGAAAGAGATGGGCTATGCATTGGTGGTTGTCACCAACCAGTCTGGTATTGCTCGCGGTAAATTTACCGAAGCGCAGTTTGAAACGCTGACAGAATGGATGGACTGGTCGCTGGCCGATCGCGGTGTTGATCTCGACGGTATTTATTATTGTCCGCATCATCCGCAAGGTACCGTCGAAGAGTATCGGCAGACCTGCGACTGCCGTAAGCCGCATCCGGGGATGTTTATCTCTGCGCAGGAATTTTTGCACATTGATATGGCTGCTTCCTTTATGGTGGGCGATAAACTGGAAGACATGCAGGCGGCAACCGCAGCTGGTGTAGGCACCAAAATATTAGTACGCACCGGTAAGCCAGTGACGCCAGAAGCAGAGAATGCAGCAGATTGGGTGATTAATAGCCTGGCTGAGCTGCCGAAAGAGATCAAAAAGCACCAAAAATAACCTTTTTGATGAAAAGGTGAGCGGTTGAAATAAAAATGCATTTTTCCGCTTGTCATTCCTCGGCGGCTCCCTATAATGCGCCTCCATCGACACGGCAGATGTGAATCACTTCACAAACAACCCGGTCGGTTGAAGAGAAAAAATCCTGAAATAACGGGTTGACTCTGAAAGAGGAAAGCGTAATATACGCCACCTCGCAACGGTGAGCGAAAGCCGCGTTGCAACTGCTCTTTAACAATTTATCAGACAATCTGTGTGGGCACTCAAAGTGACATGGATTCTTAACGTCCCCGGACGATA
>NZ_JAWUEI010000022.1:0-81313 GCF_036663495.1 Enterobacter sp. 342 | reverse complement strand
TTTGCTTTTCTCTGCTGACCCGGCGGCGTGTGTGCCGTTGTTCCGTGTCAGTGGAGGCGCATTATAGGGAGTTATTCTTAAGTGACAAGCATAAAATACAAAAAACTTTTCGTTCGCTCACTTTTCAGACTCAACGCTTATTTAACCCGCGAATCGCCCGATAAATGCGCGATTTCCCGCGCAAAACTGGCCACCTGCGACCAGTCGGTATAAACCACTTCTTTACGCGTATCAGTTTCGCCGCCGGTCATCTTCATGATCAGGCGGATCATGAAGCGGTCATACCAGCGATAGCGAGGATAACGCAGCGCACCAGCAAAGACGGCACAAAGGTCTGGCTGCCATGGAGAGTTCAGCAAGAACTTGCGCGTGTAGCTGTTGGTCTGCGGCGTACGCTTCTCCGCTTTACGAGCAACCAGATTGACTGAGTAGAACGCGCCAGGCAATTTGTTGAGCACCGCGGTATGCTTTTTCACGAAGCGATCGAGTGCCGGATGAAAATGACCGTAACGAATTGACGCGCCAATCACCACGCGATCGTAATCCTGCCAGGTAATCTGTCCGACACGATTCAGATTCACCACATCAGAGTAAATTCCCAGCTCTTTTAATTCCGAAGCCAGATACGCAGCAATCTCACGCGTTTGCCCGTCTCGCGTAGAGAAAAGAATAAGTGTTTTCATCAACGGCTCCTTATTCGCGCCAGAACGTTGGGGTGAACAGCACCAGCAGCGTAAAGACCTCAAGACGACCAAACAGCATATTGGCAATGAGGATCCATTTCGCGACCGGGTTCATACTGGCAAAGTTATCCGCCACAACCCCCAGGCCTGGCCCAAGGTTATTTAAGGTTGCTACGACGGACGCAAAAGCAGAGAAATCATCCACTCCCGTCGCGATGATCGCCAGCATACTGACGATAAAGACCAGCGCATACGCCGAGAAGAAACCCCACACCGCTTCGAGGATGCGTTCCGGCAGTGCCCGGTTCCCCAGTTTGATACTGTAGACCGCGTTTGGGTGGACCAGACGCTTCAGCTCACGGTTGCCCTGCTTGAACAGCAGCAGAATACGGATCACCTTCAGGCCACCACCCGTGGAACCCGCACAGCCGCCAATAAAGGCGGAGCATAACAGTAACACCGGCAGGAATAACGGCCAGCGCGCAATACTATCCGTGGTAAACCCGGCGGTCGTCGCCATCGACACCACCTGGAAGAACGCCTGGTTTAGCGTGGTCAACGCTGAGTTATAAACATCATGGAACCACAATACCAGGGTACAGATGATAACCAGCGTAAGCTGAACACCAATGAACATGCGGAACTCTGGATCGCGCCAGTACACTTTCAGGCTGCGCCCGCTAAGTAAAGAGAAGTGCAAACCGTAGTTACAGCCGGAAATCAGCAGGAAAATAGCAATGATGGTGTTAATCGTAGGGCTGTCAAAGTAGCCCACGCTGGCATCGTGGGTGGAGAACCCACCGATAGCAATCGTCGCAAAGCTGTGTCCGATAGCATCGAATGCAGGCATCCCGGCAAACCATAGCGCCAGCGCACAGGCCACCGTCAGCAAGACATAAATGAGCCACAGCGTTTTCGCCGTCTCGGCAATACGTGGACGCATTTTGTTGTCTTTCAGCGGCCCGGGCATTTCGGCACGATAGAGCTGCATCCCACCGACGCCCAGAATTGGCAGAATAGCCACCGCCAGGACGATGATTCCCATACCGCCGAACCATTGCAGCATCTGACGATAAAAGAGAATAGCGTGCGGTAATGAATCCAGTCCTACCAGGGTCGTCGCTCCGGTTGTTGTTAAACCAGAGAACGATTCAAAAAATGCGTCCGTGATGCTCAGATTCGGTTGTTCAGAGAAGATAAAGGGCAAAGAACCGACACTTCCCAGTACCGTCCAGAACAGGACGACAATCAAAAATCCTTCGCGTGATTTCAGCTCGCCCTTCTGACGACGGTTAGGCCACCACAACAGAGAGCCGATCGCCAGCGCAACAAAGAAAGTCTGGGTAAATGCCCGCCCCGCACCGTCCCGGTAGATAAGCGCCACCAGTCCTGGGAGAATCATCGTCCCGGAAAAGAGTATGACCAGCAGTCCAACGATTCGGGTTATGGCACGAAAATGCATCTCTGCCGCTTCCTTTGGTATTCAAAAAAGTGAGGTGGGGATTATTCTTCAATCGGCAGCAATTGCAACGAACCACGACTAAAATCAGCCAGTTTTGCTGAAAAAGCAGCCAGTTCCGCCTGAGGAAGCGCCACGCGTAATTGCACCATTGCCTGATATTCACTGTGCGCGATAACGCCATTAAACTGCTTCAGCAACGCTTCGATACCGGATAACTGACCGTAATCGCACAGTAAAGTATATTCGGTGAGCGGTGTTTTGCGGGTAGTTATCAGCAAATTCAGTGCCTGCTGAACCCCGCCGCCATACGCTTTAACCAGCCCACCCGTGCCTAACAGGATCCCGCCGTAGTAGCGCACCACCACGGCGGTGATTTCACCCACACCGCTGCCCATCAGCTGCGAAAGCATGGGTTTACCGGCTGTGCCAGCCGGTTCACCGTCGTCGGAAAAGCCCAACTGCTGCGAATCGTCCGGAGGCCCCGCGACCCACGCCACACAGTGGTGACGTGCGTCAGGATGCTCCGCCCGAACAGATTCAACAAACGCCTTTGCCGCCTCTACACCATCGGTATGTGCCAGTAGTGTAATAAAGCGGCTTTTCTTGATTTCCTCAACAAAGGTGACCGGTTCAGCCGGTATCAGCCAGCTTTCCATCAGGCCAGCTTCAGATCTCGCGTCATATTCTCGATACCGTTTTCGTGAACGACCACGTTATCTTCAATACGAATGCCACCAAACGGTTTCAGCGCTTCAATTTTTTCCCAGTTGAAGTGTTTGCTGAACTGACCTTCGCGCCATGGCGCTAACAGCGATTCGATAAAGTAGATCCCCGGTTCAATCGTCAGCACCATGCGCGGTTCAAGAATACGGGTGCAGCGCAGGTATGGGTATTTAGACGGTGCCGCCAGGTGCGTGCCGGTATCATCCTGCATAAAGCCTGCAACATCGTGAACCTGCAGACCCAACGGGTGACCGATCCCGTGCGGCATGAATGGCCCGGTCAGATCGTTCTCGACCATCGCCTCTTCGCTCATGTCTTTCACAATCTGATGTTTACGCAGCAGCTTAGCGATACGCTGATGGAACTGAATGTGGTAATCCACGTAACTGGTTCCCGCTTTCATGGTACTGATAAGGGCCAGCTGTTCGTCATTGACGTCTTTGATCAGGTGCGCAAAGTCAGTATCCGCGTTTGCCGCCCAGGTACGAGTCAGGTCAGCCGCATAACCGTTGTACTCCGCCCCCGCATCCAGCAGGAAGCTGCGCATCTCAGACGGTACACGGTGATCGAGTTTGGTGTAGTGCAGTACAGACGCGTGTTCATTCAGCGCGACGATGTTGCTGTACGGCACGTCCGTGTCACGGTGCCCGGTCGCGGTCAGGTAGGCCTGATTGATATCAAACTCGCTCATACCAGACTGGAATGCTTCATGCGCGGCGCGGTGGCCATTCACCGCCGTTTTTTGCGCTTCACGCATGCAGTAAAGTTCGTAGTCGGTTTTATACGCACGATAGTAGTGCAGGTAATCCAGCACCCCTTTCGGGTTAAGCTTGTCAGCCGGAATATCCAGGCCCAATGCACGCTCCGGCACAGGGCCAATATAGGCGATATTGCCGCGCGCAGCAGGCAGTTGGCTGCCAATACCGTCAGCTTTTGGTAAAGCAATGACGTCCACTTCTTCTGTCCAGAAGCTGGTCGGCAGCGGTTCTACGTTGTGCCAGTAATCGACTGGCAGATAGAACCACAATTTTGGCTTATTCACGCCATCCACCAGCAGCCAGCAATTTGGAACCTGAGTTACTGGTACCCAGGCCTTAAACTGTGGGTTGACCTTAAACGGATATGCATGGTCATCCAGAAAAGTATTCAAAAGCTCGCCAGAGTGGATTAACAGCGCATCCAGCTTAAAGCGGGCCAGTACATCACGGGTACGTTCCTGTAGGGTAACGATATGATTTTTATAAAGCGAAGCCAGTGAGTCCATCATTCTTCCTTTCATTTTTTTGACCTCAAGTCATCGCATCTTAGCACACCTCACTCCGGCTGCGTGATTTACACCGACCGTGATCAATGCAGCAATTTCTTAATGAGTAATTTGCATTTTATTAACATAAATTCCACACTCCGATTCATCTGGTATGACCAGATCTAATTGCTGGATTCAGGAGACTGACATGCTCTACAAAGGCGACACCCTGTACCTCAACTGGCTGGAAGATGGCATTGCCGAACTGGTGTTCGATGCCCCCGGCTCAGTGAATAAGCTTGATACCGCGACGGTGGCCAGTCTTGGCCAGGCGCTGGATGTACTTGAAAAACAATCTGAATTAAAAGGGCTGCTGCTGCGCTCGAACAAAGCGGCCTTTATTGTCGGTGCCGATATCACCGAATTCCTCTCGCTGTTCCTGGTGCCTGAAGAACAACTGAGCCAGTGGCTGCACTTTGCTAACAGCGTCTTTAATCGTCTGGAAGACCTGCCTGTTCCGACCATTTCTGCCGTTAATGGCTACGCGCTGGGCGGTGGCTGCGAATGCGTGTTAGCCACTGATTACCGTCTGGCGACGCCGGACCTGCGCATCGGCCTGCCGGAAACCAAGCTGGGTATCATGCCAGGCTTTGGCGGCTCCGTGCGTATGCCGCGCATGCTGGGTGCCGACAGCGCACTTGAGATCATTGCCGCGGGTAAAGATGTCGGTGCAGAACAGGCACAGAAAATCGGCCTGGTCGACGGCGTCGTTAAACCAGAGAAGCTTGTTGAAGGTGCTGTCGCCATTCTGCGTCAGGCGATTAATGGCGATCTCGACTGGAAAGCCAAACGCCAGCCGAAGCTCGAGCCGTTAAAACTGAGCAAAATTGAAGCCGCCATGAGCTTCACCATTGCCAAAGGTATGGTGATGCAGACTGCAGGTAAACACTACCCTGCCCCCATCACCGCGGTGAAAACCATTGAAGCGGCGGCCCGCTTTGGCCGCGATGAAGCCCTGAAACTGGAAAATCAGAGTTTTGTCCCGCTGGCGCACACTAATGAAGCTCGCGCGCTGGTTGGCATCTTCCTCAACGATCAGTTCGTGAAAGGTAAAGCAAAACTGCTGACCAAAAATGTTGAGACACCGAAACATGCAGCGGTACTCGGCGCTGGCATTATGGGTGGCGGCATCGCTTATCAGTCAGCCTGGAAAGGCGTGCCGGTGGTGATGAAGGACATCAGCGAGAAATCCCTGACGCTGGGCATGACCGAAGCGGCCAAGCTGCTGAATAAACAGCTGGAACGCGGCAAAATTGACGGGCTGAAGCTCGCAGGCGTGATCTCCACCATTCAGCCTGTGCTGGAATATACCGGCTTCGACCGTGTTGACGTGGTAGTAGAAGCCGTCGTTGAGAACCCGAAAGTTAAAAAAGCAGTGCTCGCGGAAACCGAAGAAAAGGTTCGTCCGGATACCGTACTTGCCTCTAACACCTCCACCATTCCGATTAGCGAACTGGCGAGCGTGCTGAAGCGTCCGGAAAACTTCTGCGGGATGCACTTCTTCAACCCGGTTCACCGGATGCCGCTGGTCGAAGTGATCCGTGGGGAAAAAACGTCTGACGACACCATCGCTAAAGTGGTGGCATGGGCGAGCAAGATGGGCAAAACGCCGATCGTGGTTAACGACTGCCCGGGCTTCTTCGTCAACCGCGTACTGTTCCCTTATTTCGCCGGTTTCAGCCAGCTGCTGCGCGACGGTGCAGACTTCCGCAAAATCGACAAAGTGATGGAAAAACAGTTCGGCTGGCCGATGGGCCCGGCGTATCTGTTGGATGTCGTCGGCATTGATACCGCGCATCACGCCCAGGCGGTGATGGCGGCAGGCTTCCCGCAGCGCATGCAGAAAGATTATCGCGATGCTATAGACGCTCTGTTCGATGCTAACCGCTTCGGTCAGAAAAACGGTCTGGGCTTCTGGCGCTATAAAGAAGACAGCAAAGGCAAACCGAAGAAAGAAGAAGACGCCGCAGTGGACAGCCTGCTGGCTGAAGTTAATCAGCCAAAACGTGACTTCACCGACGACGAGATCATCGCCCGCATGATGATACCGATGATCAACGAAGTGGTGCGTTGCCTGGAAGAAGGCATTATCGCCAGCCCGGCAGAAGCAGACATGGCGCTGGTGTACGGACTGGGCTTCCCTCCGTTCCACGGCGGCGCGTTCCGCTGGCTGGACACGCTCGGCAGCGCCCGCTATCTCGATATGGCTCAGCAATATCAGCACCTTGGCCCGCTTTATGAGGTGCCGGAAGGGCTGCGTAATAAAGCGCGCCATAACGAACCCTACTATCCAGCAGTTGAGCCAGCCCGTCCGGTTGGCGAGCTGAAAACGGCTTAAGGAGTCACAATGGAAAAGGTTGTCATTGTTGATGCGATTCGCACCCCGATGGGCCGTTCAAAAGGCGGTGCATTCCGTAACGTGCGTGCGGAAGACCTCTCCGCGCACCTGATGCGTAGTCTGCTGGCACGTAACCCGGCGCTGGACCCAACCGCGCTCGATGATATTTACTGGGGCTGCGTACAGCAAACCCTGGAGCAAGGCTTCAACATCGCTCGTAACGCCTCGCTGCTGGCAGAGATCCCACATTCGGTTCCGGCGGTCACCGTCAACCGTCTTTGTGGTTCGTCAATGCAGGCGTTACATGATGCAGCACGTATGATCATGACCGGCGATGCTCAGGCCTGCCTGGTCGGCGGTGTGGAGCACATGGGTCACGTACCGATGAGCCATGGGGTCGATTTCCACCCAGGTATGAGTCGCAACGTGGCAAAAGCGGCAGGGATGATGGGGCTGACCGCCGAGATGCTCTCCCGCCTGCACGGTATCAGCCGTGAAATGCAGGATGCTTTTGCCGCACGCTCTCACGCTCGCGCCTGGGCTGCGACGCAATCCGGTGCGTTTAAGAATGAGATCATCCCAACCGGTGGTCATGATGCAGACGGCGTTCTGAAGCAGTTCAGCTACGACGAAGTGATCCGCCCGGAAACCACGGTCGAAGCCCTTTCCACGCTGCGTCCGGCATTTGATCCAGTCACAGGTACAGTAACGGCAGGTACTTCGTCCGCGCTGTCCGATGGGGCTGCTGCAATGCTGGTGATGAGCGAAAGCCGTGCACGCGAGTTAGGTTTAACCCCTCGCGCTCGGGTACGTTCAATGGCGGTCGTGGGTTGCGATCCTTCCATCATGGGTTACGGTCCGGTTCCGGCTTCGAAGCTGGCGCTGAAAAAAGCAGGATTAACCGCCAGTGATATCGACCTGTTTGAGATGAACGAAGCCTTCGCCGCGCAGATCCTGCCATGCATTAAAGATCTGGGGCTCATGGATCAGATCGACGAGAAAATTAACCTCAACGGCGGTGCGATCGCCCTCGGCCATCCACTGGGCTGCTCCGGAGCACGCATCAGCACCACGCTGATTAATCTGATGGAGCGCAAAGATGCCCAGTTTGGCCTGGCAACGATGTGTATCGGGCTGGGTCAGGGTATCGCGACGGTATTTGAGAGAGTGTAATAAAAAACCGGGTCGCATATGCGACCCGGCAGAAGTTTAGTTGCCGTTCTTCCCGCCTGTCAGGGGCGGGTTTTTTATTTAGATGAAGGCAAAAGCATCGCCGAAGAGACGGTCTTCACGCGCACCACGTTCGTTACAGAACAAGTCACGGGCAATTTTCGCCATCTCAAAACGACCAGCAATATAGATATCGTGCCCTGCCAGCGTACCATGATCCTGCAGTACCGCCGTCAGTACCGTACCACTGCGTCCACGCCAGCCTTCTTCCGGCTGCTCAACCACCGGCTCAATGCGCAGGTTAGGGTGGGTTACGCTCAGCGCTTCCAGTTCAGACAGGTCATAGAGATGTTTCTCTTCACGGCCACCCCAGTAAATGGTGATATCACGGTCCGGGTTACGCGCCAGTGCGGTCAACAGAATAGAGCGCACATAAGAGAAGCCCGTCCCGCCCGCGATCAGGATCAGCGGACGGTCTTCGTCATCGCGTAGCCAGGCATCACCATGAGGAATGTCGACCACAATCTCACGCTCTTTAAGAATGCGGTCCATGACGGCCATCGCATACAGGTTAAGCTCTGACGCACCGATATGAAGCTCAATAAATTCCTGCTCCGCTGGCGTTGAGGCCATAGAGAAAGGACGCTTATCACGCTCATCCATCACTACCATTAAGTACTGACCAGCGCGGAAAGAGAATGCCGCTTCTGGCACTAAACGGACGCGATATACAGTATCGGTGATAGCATCTACCGAGGTCACTTTACAGCTTAAGGTTGTCATTCGCTCTCTCTGTCGGGAAGTCTATAGGGCTTAACGGTCAAGCTCAGGGTTTACCGTTATTCATTATGGCCAGTTCGTCCCAGATCGCGTCAATTCGCGCGGTCACAGCAGGATCTTTTTTGATCGGGCGACCCCATTCACGATCGGTTTCGCCAGGCCATTTATTGGTGGCATCCAGTCCCATTTTTGAGCCAAGACCGGAAACCGGCGAGGCAAAATCCAGATAATCTATCGGCGTGTTTTCGACTAACACCGTATCGCGCGCAGGATCCATGCGCGTGGTAATAGCCCAGATAACATCATTCCAGTCACGGGCGTTTACATCATCATCGCAGACAATAACAAACTTGGTATACATAAACTGGCGCAGGAAAGACCATACGCCCATCATCACGCGTTTCGCGTGACCTGCATATTGTTTCTTCATCGTGACCACGGCCAGGCGATACGAACAGCCTTCTGGCGGCAGATAGAAATCAACAATTTCCGGGAACTGCTTTTGCAGGATCGGCACAAACACTTCATTCAGCGCCACTCCCAGTACCGCAGGTTCGTCCGGTGGCCGTCCGGTATAGGTGGAGTGATAGATCGCATCTTCACGCTGTGTAATGTGCGTAACGGTAAACACCGGGAAGTTATCCACTTCGTTGTAATAGCCGGTGTGGTCGCCGTAAGGGCCTTCTGGCGCCATTTCGCCCTGCTCAATGTAACCTTCCAGCACAATTTCCGCACTGGCTGGCACTTCGAGGTCGTTAGAAATGCACTTCACAACTTCAGTTTTGGTTCCGCGTAACAGGCCTGCAAACGCGTATTCAGAGAGTGTATCCGGCACGGGAGTCACCGCACCCAGAATGGTGGCCGGATCGGCACCTAACGCGACAGAAACAGGAAAACGTTCACCCGGATGCTCAGCACACCACTCCTGGAAATCCAGCGCGCCGCCGCGATGTGACAGCCAGCGCATGATGAGTTTATTCTTGCCAATCAATTGCTGACGATAAATACCGAGATTTTGCCGCTCTTTATAAGGGCCACGCGTAACGGTCAGCCCCCAGGTGATCAGCGGAGCGGCATCTTCAGGCCAGCACTGCATGATCGGGATTTTGGTCAGATCAACCGCATCGCCTTCCAGCACTTTCTGCTGGCACGGTGCACCGCGCAGGCGTTTAGTTGGCATGTTCAATACTTGTTTAAACTGTGGCAGTTTGTCGAACAGATCGCGGAAGCCTTTCGGCGGCTCCGGCTCTTTCAGGAACGCCAGCAGTTTCCCCACTTCACGCAACGCCGTGACGTCTTCCTGCCCCATCCCCAATGCAACACGACGTGGAGTACCAAACAGGTTACACAGCACCGGCATGGAGTACCCTTTCGGATTTTCAAACAGTAATGCGGGGCCACCGGCACGCAGGGTGCGGTCAGCAATTTCTGTCATTTCCAGATAAGGATCAACAGGAAGTGTAATGCGTTTGAGTTCACCCTGCTTTTCCAGCAGCGTCAGGAAGTCGCGGAGATCGTGGTATTTCATGCAGTTAGTCATGGCCTCTCTGTAAGCGCTTCATTATACGGCGTAAGCCTGCTTGATGCTGTAATTTTGTTAAATTAGCGTGAACTTATGCGTTCTGTTCCATTTTCCCCCATTATAATCAACTTAGCGATCCCGCCAGGGTTTTGATATGCTTGCGCCCCGAACTAAGGGAAAGAGTGATTATGCAGGCCTGGTATTTACTTTATTGCAAACGCGGGCAACTTCAGCGCGCGCAGGAACATCTTGAACGTCAGTCTGTAAATTGCCTGACACCCGTGATCACGCTTGAAAAAATGCAGCGCGGGAAGCGCACAACCGTCAGTGAACCCTTATTCCCGAACTATCTTTTCGTGGAGTTCGACCCGGAAGTGATCCACACCACGACCATTAGCGCAACACGCGGTGTCAGCCACTTTGTACGCTTTGGTACCAGCCCGGCAATGGTTCCGTCAACAGTGATCCATCAACTTTCGGTTTATCAACAACCCGAAGGTATCACCGACCCGGAAACCCCTTACTCTGGGGACTGTGTCGTCATCACGGAAGGTGCTTTCGAAGGGTTGCAGGCGATTTTCGCTGAACCGGACGGCGAAGCACGCTCCATGCTGTTGCTCAATCTGCTGAACAAACAAGTTCTGCAAAGCGTTAAAAACACCGACTTCCGTAAAGTTTAAAAATCTATCCCAAACAGGTGACGCACGTTGTCATCCGTCTGCGCGGAAAGCCAGTGGGGATCTTCTCCGCGCCATTTCGCCACGCTCTCAACGATGTGCCCAAGATGTGCAGGTTCATTTCGCCGCGATGCCGGTTTGGGTTTCATGTCTCTCGGCAGCAGATAAGGCGCATCCGTTTCCAGGAGCAACCGCTCAGCCGGGATCACCGGTAACAACTCGCGAAGCTCAAGCCCGCGGCGCTCATCACAAACCCAGCCAGTGATCCCCAGAAAGAGACCGCGTTCCAGGCAATCCAGCGCCTCTTGTCGCGAACCGGTAAAGCAGTGCAACACCGCGCCGGGTAATTTATCCAGCCACGGGTTCAGAAGGGAAAGGAAACGCTCATGAGCATCGCGGCAGTGCATAAACACTGGCATTTCAAGCTCAGCAGCCAGCGCAAGCTGGGCCGTGAACGCTTTTTCCTGCTCTGCCGGTGTGGAAAAGTTACGGTTGAAATCGAGACCGCATTCGCCGATTGCCACAACTTCTGGCATCTTTGCCAGCCTGTACAGGGTGTCGCCACTTTCCGCGGTCCACTGGCTGCTGTCATGAGGATGCACACCTGCGGTAGACCAGCAGCGATCGTAGCGTTGTGCCAGCTGCTTCACCTGCTCGCTTTCATGCAGGTTGGTCCCTGTCAGCAACAGTCCTTGCACTCCGGCAGCAAAAGCACGTGCAACAACCTCATCTCGATCTTTCGCAAACTGCGAGCTGGTCAGATTGAGTCCAATATCAAACATGCGAATCCCCATATAACAACCGCCCTGGCGGGCGGTTGGTTTTACTCTTCAGTGGTCTTGTCGGACGTATCATCTTCCTCATCCGACCGACGTCCTTTACCCACGTAGAAACGTGAGAAGAATACCCCGACCTCAAACAGGCAATACATCGGTATGGCCAGCAGCGTTTGCGAGAACACATCTGGCGGGGTCAGTAGCATACCGACCACGAAGGCCCCCACCAGAATATATGGACGCTTCTTACGCAGATCATCAGGGGTAGTTACCCCTACCCAGCAAAGCAACACAATGGCCACAGGCACTTCGAAAGCCACGCCAAAGGCCATAAACAGTGCCATAACAAAACTGAGGTAGCTGGCAATATCTGTCGACACCTGAACCCCTTCCGGCGCGGTATGCGTCAGGAAGCCAAAGGCCAGCGGGAAGACAATGAAATAGGCAAACGCCATGCCGATATAGAACAGCAGCGAGCTGGATACCAGCAGTGGGATCACCAGCTTGCGTTCGTGTTTGTACAGTGCCGGCGCCACAAACGCCCACACCTGGTAAAGAATGATCGGCGCAGACGCAATCAACGATACCCAGAAAGTAAGCTTAATTGGGGTGAAAAACGGTGAGGCAACATCTGTTGCAATCATCGTTGCCCCTAGCGGCATCTGCTTGATCAACGGCGCAGAGACTACCTGATAGATATCGTTGGCGAAGTAGACCAGGCACAAGAATATGAGGAAAACTGCAATTATGCAGTTTAACAGACGCTTACGCAGCTCTATAAGGTGCGTAATAAGCGGTTGAGTATCATCTACTGCCATGTTTACGCTTTATCACTCGACGAAGGGGATGATTCGGAAACAGGCGCGACGGGCTTAACTTCAGCCGCTTTTAACGCTGGCTCTTCCGGCTGCGCCTGTTTTTTCGGTTCAGGTTCCTGCGGCGTTTGTTCAGGTGCTACAGCCTGATGCTCCGCGCTCCCTGGCGTAACACCCTCTCGCTGCGCTTCGCTGTTTTTCACCACCGGGTTATGGATGGTGTTCGCTTCATCGCTCGCTTTTTCAGGATCGTTGACGTTGTAAGAGCGCTTCATAGATTCCGCCGCTTCGCGCAGTTCATCCATTGAGGCTTTCAGTTCCGGCGTCAGGTTATCCATGCTCGCCTTCTCTACCTTTTTCAGGCTTTCCTGAAACTCCTGCAACTTAAGTTCCTGTGCCAGCTCATTCTGAACGGTCGATGCCAGCGATCTCAGCGCACGAACCCAGCCCGCAACAGTTTTCACCGCCACCGGCAGACGCTGTGGTCCCAAAACGATCAGGCCAATCACAAAGACCAGCAGCAACTCACTAAAACCAATGTCGAACACGACTTACACCTGCTCTTTATCGTGGCGTTTAGCGTCTTCCTTTTTGGTTTCGTCTTGCTTGTCGGAGATGGATTTAGCAGTAAAGTCAGCGTCCTGGCTGGTTTTATCCTGCTTGCTCTCATCATCGCTCATCGCTTTCTTGAAGCCTTTGATAGACGCGCCCAGATCGGAACCGATAGAACCGAGCTTTTTGGTGCCAAACAGCAGCACGACGATGACGGCAATAATGACTAATTGCCAGATACTGATACCACCCATACATGTTCCTCAGGGATAGATGATTAATTAGTCAGGTCGCATTATACGTATGCAACCCGTCGATAGCGACGCAAAATCAGCGCGTCTTTCTCCAGCCGGCGAGCCAGACAACCAACCCGCCAGCCATCAACCATGCGGGCATCATCTGCCAGTCCGGACGGTTGATCAGAAGCAGCGTACCACTCAGCAGCAGCGTTGCCCCAATCCCAAAAAGATAGCGTGACTGACCCTGCCGAACACGGCTGGACTGAAGTTCGCGGGCGATTTTATCCATGCTGTGCTGAAGATTTTTGCTCTGACGCAAACTGTCGTAAACCAGTTCAGGAATTTCAGGCATTTTCTCGATCCAGAACGGGCCTTTCTCTTTCAGCGAACGCACCAGCGCCGGAATGCCAACTTGATCTTTAATCCAGGATTCAAGGAAAGGTTTCGCAGTCTTCCATAAGTCTAACTGAGGATAGAGCTGTCGGCCTACACCTTCAACGTAAAGTAATGTTTTCTGGAGTAAAACTAACTGCGGCTGTACTTCCATGTTAAAGCGGCGAGCCGTGTTAAACAGGTTTAAAAGCACGTGTCCAAAGGAGATTTCCGCCAGTGGCTTCTCAAAAATCGGTTCGCAGACGGTTCGAATGGCAAACTCAAACTCTTCGACGTTGGTATCCGGTGGCACCCATCCGGAATCGACGTGCAACTCGGCTACTTTACGGTAGTCACGGTTGAAGAATGCGATGAAATTCTCAGCAAGATAGCGTTTATCTTCTTTGTTCAGCGACCCCACAATCCCACAGTCGATACCGATATACTTCGGATTCTCAGGATGTTCGTAGCTCACGAAGATATTGCCCGGGTGCATGTCCGCATGGAAGAAACTGTCGCGGAATACCTGGGTAAAGAAGACCTGTACGCCACGCTCGGCCAGCAACTTCATGTTCGTTCCCTGTTTCTCCAGGGCCACCACATCCGAGACGGGGATACCGTAAATACGCTCCATCACCATCATATTCTGGCTACAGTAGTCAGAATAGACTTCGGGTACATAGAGCATCGGGCTGTTTTCAAAATTGCGGCGCAACTGAATGGCGTTTGCCGATTCGCGCAGCAGATTAAGCTCATCAATCAGCGTTTTTTCATATTCCCGCACCACTTCCATCGGGCGCAGACGACGTCCATCGGGCAGTAAACGGGGCACCCAACGGGCCAACCGGTAAATCAGCTTCATGTCCGCTTTGATGATCGGCAGGATGTCCGGGCGAATAACCTTAATGACAACTTCTTTGCCGTTTTCTTTCAGACGCGCGGTGTGGACTTGTGCGATAGAGGCCGACGCCAGAGGCTGGATGTCGAAATCGTCAAACCAGGTTTCGACGGGTATGTTGCCCATCGCCTCTTCGATCTGCTTTTTCGCGCGTGCGCCGTCAAACGGTGCGACGCGATCCTGCAGCATCGCGAGCTCATCCGCAATCAGAGGCGGGAAGAGATCGCGGCGGGTCGAGAGCATCTGGCCGAATTTAATCCAGACCGGACCGAGTTCCTGCAACGCCAGACGCAGACGTTCACCCAGCGGCTGACCTTTATGGCGATTAGGCATCCAGAACAGCATCCGCCGCCAGATACGAAGCGGCAGCGTGATACGCATTTTGGGGATAAGCTCGTCGAGCCCGTAGCTCAAAAAGATGCGAATAATGAAATAGAGGCGCCGAATTTCACCAGGCGTCATTTGCCCTCCAGTTTTTCCAGCCGTTTGGTTAACGCATCAACCGCACGTTCAACAGCAGCGGTCTCTTCCGCAAACCACGCAACTTCCAGTGGTCCAGGGGCCATACGCCACTCTTCCGTCAGTACTTCCGCTGCATAGCGTTGTTGGCGTTGCAGGTTTTTACGCAAAAATGCCGCCCCACCATGAAGAGCTTTACCGATCCCTTCGGCGGCAATGTCACCAACAAAAGGTGCAAGCAGCTCTGCGGGGTCGAACTCGGCAAGGTCACTGAGCGCGACGAAATTCTGTACAACCTGAATGTCGCCTTCCACTTCCAGCTCACCGCTGCGGATCAGTGCAGTTAACTGCTGGCGGTCGCGTAGTTTTGGCAGCACGCTCATGTGCGTGATAACAGAGCAGTCGGCTTCACCCTCCCACTCACCCAGAACGTCAAGCTGGCGTTCGCTGAAAACCAGCACCAGCGGCGTCGAGAACTCTTTTAAAACAATGCGTAATACCTTCCCGTTAAGCCGCTGACGTGCAGCTTTCAGCGCCGGAGCGCGATACAGAAAGGCATTCAGTACATTCTCGATGCCAGCGGTGACCAGGGGTTTAAAGGGCACAAGACACCTCCACTCAGAATTTGTAACCGCGATGCAGCGCGACGACACCCGCCGTCAGGTTGAAATATTCAACGTTCTCAAATTCCGCATCCTGCATCATGGCTTTTAATGTGTCCTGATCCGGGTGCATGCGAATAGATTCAGCCAGATAACGATAGCTTTCCGCGTCGTTTGCCACCAGCTCACCAATACGAGGGAGCACATGGAATGAATAAGCGTCGTAAGCTTTGCTCAGTGGTTCAATAATCGGTTTAGAGAACTCGAGCACCAGCAGGCGTCCCCCCGGCTTCAGCACGCGGTACATAGAGCGCAGCGCTTTCTCTTTATCAGTGACGTTACGCAGACCGAAGGAGATGGTAATACAGTCAAAAGTGTTGTCCGGGAATGGCAGCGCTTCGGCGTTCGCCTGCACATATTCTACATTCCCCACCACGCCGATGTTACGCAGCTTTTCGCGTCCCATTTTCAGCATTGAATCATTAATATCTGCCAGAACGACACGGCCGGTTTCGCCCACCAGACGAGAGAATTTCGCAGTTAAATCGCCCGTACCGCCAGCTAAATCAAGCACCGTTTGTCCACGACGCACACCGCTGCAGTCGATAGTGAAGCGCTTCCACAAGCGATGAATACCGAATGACATCAAGTCATTCATCACATCGTACTTCGCCGCCACAGAGTGAAATACGTGGGCCACCATGTCAGCTTTCTGCGCTTTGGCAACAGTCTGAAAACCAAAGTGCGTCGTGTCTTGTGAATCGTCAACCATCTCAGAGCCTGCTTATCAGTAAAATGTTTGTGAAGTGTACCAGATTGGACGCGTTTGCCCTACGATTCAACCACCGCGAAACAAACGCGTTGGCTGCTCATCTGGCGATAATTCCGCTGCTAAATCGTTGTCTTCACTGTTTGTCTTTTGTTCATCACTGCCTTCACGCAAGCGGAATTCCTCGTCCTGCGACGTGGCCTGTTCAACCAGTTCCGGATTAATCTCGCGTTTTACTTCGACACCCAGACTACGGAATGCCTCAGCTTGTGCCAGTAAGTTGCCACGTCCGGAGGAGAGTTTTTTCATTGCCTGACGGTAGTTATCCTGCGCACGGTCAAGGCTTTGTCCGACCGAGGACATATCGTCCACGAACAGACGCATTTTGTCGTACAGCTTGCTGGCTCGATCGGCAATCTGTTGCGCATTGCGGCTCTGGTGTTCATAGCGCCACAGGTTCGCAATGGTTCGCAAGGCCACCAGCAACGTGGTGGGGCTGACCAGCATAATGTTATTTTTCAGCGCTTCGGTGATCAGTTCAGGCTGCCTGTCGAGTGCCAGCAGGAAGGCCGGTTCAACCGGAATGAACATCAGCACATAATCCAGTGAGCGCAGGCCCGGCAGTTGCTGGTAGTCTTTTCGGCCCAGCAGACGGAGATGGTTACGCACGGAAGCAATATGCTCCTGCAGTGCCGACTCTCGGGTGTAGTCATCTTCCGCATTAAAGTAGCGCTCATACGCCACCAGCGTCATTTTGGCGTCGATAACAACGTCTTTGCCCTGCGGCAGACGCACAATCACATCTGGCTGCATGCGCGAACGGGCATCATTTTCGATGCTGACCTGGGTTTCATACTCATAACCTTCACGCAGGCCAGAGGCCTCAAGCACGCGGGTCAGCACCACTTCCCCCCAGTTTCCCTGGGTTTTATTATCCCCTTTAAGCGCACGAGTCAGGTTGACCGCCTCCTGCGCCATCTGTGCATTTAGTTGCTGAAGATTGCGGATCTCATGGGCCAGCGTGTGCCGCTCTCGAGCCTCCTGACCAAAACTGTCCTGCACCTGACGACGAAAACCGTCCAGCTGTTCACGCAGGGGCGTCAGCAGGCTGTTCAGGCTCTGGCGATTCTGTTCATCAACGCGGCGGTTGCTGTGCTCGAAAATGCGGTTGGCGAGGTTTTCAAACTGTTCGCTGAGGCGTTGCTCGCTGTTAATCATCTGGCGGATTTTGTCTTCCGCATGCAGCTGGGTGGATTCAAGACGGGTGGTCACTTCGCGGAGATCAGCCTCCAGCGAGGTGTTGATATCTCGCAGGTTGCGTAGTTCGTTGTTGAGCAACTCGCACTCATCGCGCCAGTGCTCGCTCAGAGCAAGCTGCTGTTTTGCCGCGCTTAAATCGGCGACCATCTCTTCTCGCTCGGCCAGTTGGTCGGCCTTCTGCTGTGCATGCTGGTAGCTGGAAATGAGCCAGCCAATCCCTAAGCCCACCAGCGCAATCACCGCGTAAATCAGGATCGAGATATCCACAATGCCCCCTGCATCAACGTATTACCTGCACAAAATAGAATTGTGCTGTATAAACGTCCAGTTTGAAAGGGTTTTCCTGCGAGGCGCTACGCAAAAAATAAAGGCCGAACGTGTCGGCCTTTTATTGCATGCAGAAGAGAGGACTAGATCAGGCGACGCGCCGCTTCAACCACGATTTTCACAGCATGACTTTCAGTCTGCTTCATGGTTTCGGCATTCGGGATCTCCTGCTGCGTACGGTTGACGATAACGCCCGCCACCATACCGGCACGCAGACCCTGGCTTGCGCACATGGTCAGCAGCGTCGCAGACTCCATTTCGTAGTTCATCACACCCATGGACTGCCACTCTTCCATAGAGCCTTTGAAACGGCTCACCACGCGACCAGAGAAGGTGTCATAGCGCTCCTGGCCTGGGTAGAAGGTATCGGAAGAGGCAGTTACACCCACGTGCGTGGTTGCGCCCACAGATTTCGCCGCTTCAACCAGCGCAGTGGTACATTCGAAGTCTGCCACTGCCGGGAATTCCATTGGCGCGAAGTGCAGGCTTGCCCCGTCCAGACGAACGGATGCGGTGGTGACCAGCACGTCACCGACATTGATATGCGGCTGAATAGCGCCAGTAGTACCGATACGCAGGAAAGTACGAATGCCCAGTTGCGCCAGCTCTTCAACAGCAATGGAGGTCGACGGACCACCGATACCGGTTGAGCACACGATCACGGCTTTGCCATCCAGCTCTGCACGCCAGGTGGTGAATTCACGATGGGCTGCCAGCTTAACCGGCTTATCCATCAGCGCGGCGATCTTTTCCACACGCTCAGGATCACCCGGGACGATAGCGAGCGTAGCCCCTTGTAAATCGTTTTTGGTGAGGCCGAGATGAAAAACATCAGACTTAGACATAGGTGACTCCTCTGTGGGTCGGTTAGTCAGAAGAAGTAAAATGGTACTTTACAGAAGCAATACGCATAATTTCGTGATGCACTTCACCATGAATGAAAATGATTGCAGTAAATTTCCATAAAAAAGTGACTTACATCACATTAACAAGTTATATCGTGGTGTGCTGCACAAAAGATAGACCGTTTAAGGCACTGTGGGTTGTTAACCTGGTGTCTATATTTACCTTTGCGCTAACTCATTGGTACGGAGAATGCCATGACTGAAAAAACCGGTTTTGCACCTGCTGCAGCCCCGCATGCTTCAACCATCGTTTCAACGCCCGAAGAGGCCATAACGGCGGGTGAGACCTCCATCCCCTCGCAGGGGGATAATATGCCGGCTTACCACGCTCGGCCAAAATCAGCAGAGGGTCCTCTGCCCATCGTCATTGTGGTCCAGGAAATTTTTGGTGTTCACGAACATATCCGCGACCTCTGTCGCCGACTGGCGCTGGAAGGGTATCTGGCCGTTGCACCAGAACTCTACTTCCGTCAGGGCGATCCGAACGACTACAGCGATATTCCAACATTGCTCAGCAACCTGGTCAGCAAAGTCCCTGACGCGCAGGTCATGGCCGATCTCGACCACGTTGCCAGTTGGGCAGCACGTAACGGCGGTGATGCACATCGTCTGATGGTGACGGGTTTCTGCTGGGGAGGGCGTATCAGTTGGCTGTATGCCGCTCATAATCCGCAGCTTAAAGCCGCAGTGGCCTGGTATGGAAAACTGGTGGGCGCAAAAACGCTAAATTCGCCGAAATATCCGGTAGATATCGCCACTGAGTTAAATGCCCCAGTATTAGGGCTCTATGGCGGCCAGGACACCGGTATTTCGCTTGAATCAGTAGAGACAATGCGTCACGCACTCCGTGCGGCAAATGCGAAGGCAGAGATTGTAGTGTACCCGGATGCCGGGCATGCATTTAATGCCGATTATCGTCCGAGTTATCACGAGGAATCTGCAAAAGACGGATGGCAGAGAATGCTGGCGTGGTTCAACCAGCACGGTGGTAAAAAAGGATAAAAGCAAAAAGCCCGGTAGCGGCGACGCTTTACCGGGCCTACGACTTATCACGCCTGACGCAAATTCTGCGCCGCCTGCACCATGTTCGCCAGTGCTGCGCGGGTTTCCGGCCAGCCGCGGGTTTTCAGGCCGCAGTCCGGGTTCACCCACAGACGCTCTGCCGGGATACGCTGCGCGGCTTTCTGCAACAGCGCCTCAATCCACTCCACGCTCGGTACGTTAGGAGAGTGGATGTCGTACACACCCGGCCCGATTTCGTTCGGGTAGTCAAACTCCTCGAAAGACTCCAGCAGCTCCATGTCTGAACGCGACGTCTCGATGGTGATCACGTCAGCGTCCAGCGCGGCTATCGAATCCATGATGTCGTTAAATTCGCAGTAACACATGTGGGTGTGGATCTGGGTGTCGTCCTTCGCGACCGCGGCGTTGATGCGGAAAGCCTCCACGCCCCATTTCAGGTAGGCATCCCAGTCGCTACGACGCAGCGGCAGACCTTCGCGCAGTGCTGGTTCGTCGATCTGAATAATGCCAATGCCTGCAGCTTCCAGATCCGCCACTTCATCACGCAGTGCCAGCGCGATCTGTTTGGCGATGGTTTCACGAGTCACGTCTTCACGCGGGAAGGACCAGCAGAGAATCGTTACCGGACCCGTGAGCATTCCTTTCACCGGTTTATCTGTCAGAGACTGGGCATACTTCGCCCATTCAACGGTAATCGCTTCCGGACGGCTGACATCACCGATCACCACCGGCGGCTTCACGCAGCGAGAACCGTAACTCTGCACCCATCCATTTTGGGTAAAGACGAAGCCGTCCAGATGCTCACCAAAATATTCCACCATGTCGTTACGCTCGGCTTCACCGTGCACCAGCACGTCCAGGCCTAAACGCTCTTGCTCCACAATCGCCTGCTTGATGTGTTCAGCGATGCCGGTGCGATAGTGGTTCGCATCCAGGTTGCCCTTTTTGAAGTCCAGACGCAGGCCGCGGATTTCAGTGGTCTGCGGGAATGAACCGATGGTGGTTGTCGGCCAGGCTGGCAGGTTAAAACGGGCGCGCTGGGCTTCAGCGCGCACTTCATAGGCGCTCTGGCGCTGACTGTCCTGAGCCGTGATGGCTGCCAGACGTTTTTCGACTGCCGGGTTGTGTACGCGAGCCGAGTCACGGCGCGCCTGGATCGGTGCGCTCCATTCGGTAATCGCTGCCGTGTCGCCCGTGTTCAATGCATCACGCAGCAGCGTCAACTCCTCACACTTCTGCAAGGCAAAGGCAAACCAGCTCTTCACTTCTGCGTCCAGACGGGTTTCAACGCTGAGATCAATTGGGCTGTGCAACAGTGAGCAAGACGATGCCACCCACAACTCACGTTTGCCGACGATGTCTTTAATCTGAGCGTATTTCTCTGTGAGATCGGCACGCCAGACGTTACGGCCATTCACCAGACCAGCCGAGAGCAGCCAGTCCGCAGGCAGGCGTTTGTGCAGCTCAGCAAGATTATCTTTGCCGTGGACCAGGTCAACGTGCAGACCCTGCACTGGCAGCGCGGTGAGGGTCTTCAGGTTTGGCGTCACGCCTTCGAAATAGGTGGTCAGTAGCAACTTCACCTGTCCGGCAAGTGCGTCATACGCCGGTTTGAAGGCATCGAGCCATTCCTGCGGCAACTCGAGTACCAGCGCAGGTTCGTCGATTTGTACCCACTGGATACCGCGTTTGCCCAGCTCAATCAGCACCTGTTTGTAGACCGGAAGAATGTCGTTCAGCAGGCTGAGGCGATCAAACTGCTCACCCTTCACTTTGCCAAGCCACAGGTACGTAACCGGCCCCAGCAGCACAGGCTTCACCTGGTGGCCCAGCGCCAGCGCTTCGTCCACTTCATCCAGTAATTGCGTCCAGGTCAGTTTGAACTGCTGACCTTTCACGAACTCCGGCACCATGTAGTGATAGTTGGTATTAAACCACTTGGTCATTTCAGCCGCTGCCGCTGGCTCACCTGTTGGCGCGCGGCCACGGCCGATGCGGAACAGAGTGTCGATATCTACCGATCCATCTTTGTTCTGATGACGAGCCGGCACGTTGCCAAGCAGCAGGCTGGTCGTCAGAACATGGTCGTACCAGGCGAAATCGCCCACCGGCAGCAGGTCAATGCCCGCCTGCTTTTGTTGATCCCAGTGACGCGCACGCAGTTCGCGTCCAACGGCCAGCAGTTCTTCACGGGTGGTGCTTCCCGCCCAGTAGCTTTCTTGTGCCTTTTTCAGCTCGCGACGCAGGCCAACGCGAGGGAAACCGAGAGTGTGATTGCGGATTGTCATGTCATGCCCCTTGTCAATTTTCAGTATTTAGACGTCCAGATGTTTACACATCCATAATTGGCAGTTACTGTATATTCCTCAAGCGCAAAATGTTCATGGCGAAGTGAAGGACTTTCATGATCGAGATAAAACACCTGAAAACGCTACAAGCGTTGCGGAACTGCGGTTCTCTTGCGGCGGCAGCAGCCACGCTGCACCAGACCCAGTCTGCCCTTTCTCACCAGTTCAGCGATCTGGAACAACGCCTCGGCTTTCGTCTTTTTGTGCGCAAGAGCCAGCCGCTACGCTTTACGCCGCAAGGTGAGATATTGCTGCAACTGGCAAATCAGGTGCTGCCGCAAATTGCCAGCGCCCTGCAGTCCTGTAACGAACCGCAACAGACCAAACTGCGTATCGCCATTGAATGTCATAGCTGCATTCAGTGGCTTACCCCCGCACTTGAGAATTTCCGCCAGAAGTGGCCGCAGGTGGAGATGGACTTTACATCCGGGGTGACGTTTGACCCGCAGCCATCGCTCCAGCAGGGCGAGCTGGATCTGGTCATGACCTCTGATATTCTGCCGCGCAGTGGCCTGCACTACTCCCCAATGTTTGATTATGAAGTGCGTCTGGTGCTGGCGCCGGACCACCCGCTGGCGGCCAAAACGCGCATCACACCGGAAGACCTGGCGACAGAAACGCTGCTGATTTATCCGGTTCAGCGCAGTCGCCTGGATATCTGGCGTCACTTCCTGCAACCGGCAGGCATTAGCCCGCAGTTGAAAAGCGTGGATAACACTCTGCTGTTGATTCAGATGGTAGCGGCCAGAATGGGTATCGCGGCACTGCCGCACTGGGTAGTGGAGAGTTTTGAACGCCAGGGCCTGGTGGTGACCAAAACCCTGGGTGAAGGATTGTGGAGCCGGCTGTACGCCGCCGTGCGCGATGGCGAGCAGCGCCAGCCGATTACGGAGGCATTTATTCGCTCAACGCGGAACCACGCGTGCGACCATCTTCCGTTTGTGCGGAGCGCGGAGCGACCCAGCGGCGATGGACCCACAGTGAAGCCAGGATCACCGTTCCCCCAATAAGGAAACTCGGCCAGTGGGGTTGCTGCTGCCAGATTGCAAGGTTAACCAGCAGACCCGCAGGCACATGCACGTTGTTCATGATCCCCAGCGTACCGGCGTCGACCTGGGTTGCGCCGTAGTTCCACATGAAGTATCCCAGCCCTGAGGCCACCACACCCAGCCAGACCAGAACGCTCCATTGCACTGTAGTGGTCGGCAGTTTTTGCGGGTTACCGAGCATGAACCACGCCGCTACCGCGACAATCGCGGCCCCCATATAGAACCAGGCGAACGCGTTATGCTGCGGCATCGGACGGGTTTCCATCAGACGTTTGTAGCCCACCATACCGATGGCGAAACTGATGTTGGCGAGCTGGACGAACATCAGCCCGGTCCAGAAGTGGTCGCTGACTTTGTCATAGCGAATAATCGCCGCCCCAATAACTGCCAGTGCTGCGCTCAGCAGGTATCCCCAGCGTAAACGGCGCTTGCTGAGCAGATCGTAAATCAGTGTGATGTAGAGCGGCGTGAGTACGGTAAAAAGCAGAAACTCCGAAACAGACAGGTAGACGTAGGCCCGAAAGCTGAACAGATACATGATGCCGAGCTGCATCGCCCCCACCAGCATATACAGCACAATAGTTTTCAGCGATTGCCCGCGCGTACGCAGAAACGGCAGGAACACCAGCGCCGCCAACCCAACACGCATCAGCACCGAGAAATAACTGTCGACCGAACCAGCAAGATATTCGCCAATCAGGCTAAAGGAGAAGGCCCACAGGATAGTGGTGATAATGAGTAGCGCCACAATGCTTGTCTCTCTGAAAGAAGGACAGGCATTGTAGCGAACTCTTCAGTTGACAACTGAGCAATAATTGCCCGCTTGAAGATTATTCAAGGAACAGCTTGCGCAGATATTTTGGTACCGCGTTGTCGCCGTTGGTGCCGATGACTTCCAGCTCCGGGTGCAAATCTTTCAGACGCTGGTGCGCGTTCTCCATAATGCAGCCCTTGCCCGCCATAGAGAGCATTTCGGCGTCATTCATGCCATCACCAAAGGCGATACAGTCTTTCAGTTCAAAGCCCAGCCGTTTCGCAACAGCTTCCAGCGCATGACCTTTCGACACGCCGCCCGCCATTACTTCCAGACAGGTCAGGGTCGAGAAACTCACGTTAACACGGTCGCCCCAACGAGCGTTGATCGCCTGCTCCAGCGGCAGCAATTTTTCGTGGCTTTCGCAGGTGAAGAACACCTTGCTGATACCTTCAGGTTCAAGCAGGGCTGGCTCGTACAGGGTGTAGTTGAATACCGCTTCCTTGAAGAAACGCATTTCGTCAGGGCGGTGGCGGTTCATAAACCACTCATCATCGCGATAGACATTAGTCACGATATCCGGGTTGTTGTGCACCACACCGAACAGATCGGCGGCGATATCGCGATCCAGATTGTGGGTAAAGATCAGGTTTCCATCGGTATCATGTACGCGCGCACCATTGGAGGTGATCATGTACGATTTGATTTCCAGATTATCGCGGATCTGCCCCACGTCTACGTGGTGGCGGCCAGTGGCAAACACAAAGTTCACGCCACGGGCAGTCAGAAGCTTTAGGGTCTCTTTCGCGTAAGGCGACAGGGTGTGGTCGGGGGAAAGCAGCGTGCCATCTAAATCAGATGCAACAACCTGGTACATAGGGAAATTTAACCTCAATAAAAAATCAGTTATACCTGTTGAAAAATTCAACAATGGCGTTGAGCGCGACTGAGCGCATAGCGTCCTTTTCAAAAAGGATCTCATGGTACGCGCCGTTGATGACCAGCGGTTTTCCCCCTTCACAGGGATGACCGGCGGCAGCGCGGAGTTCACAAAAACGATCGTGCATGCGGTTATCCACCACACGCTCTTCTTCAGCCTGAATCAGAAGTGTTGGCGTGTCATCATCACCCGCACCAGCAAGCACCTGTTCCCCGGCAAGAATACCTTCCCGGACCCAGTGATAGGTCGGGCCGCCAACGCGCAGGCGTGGTTCATCGGCATAAAAACGCAGGTTACGACGATAACGCTGTCGGCTGTGGGTTAACACGTTCATCGCAAACGGCAATGCACGCCAGCGCCCCGTCCCGATGGCATAGCCTTCACGAATGCGCTGATGGCCCTCAGCCCAGTCGAGAATATGGCGCACCATCCAGTCAGGAAAACGCATGACGATGCCATACATTGGCGCGGTGAGCGCAATGGCATCGCACTGGTGCTTATAGCGCTGTAAAAATAGCGTAGAGATTGCCCCACCCATAGAGTGCGCCAGAATATAGCGCTTACGCCATGGACCAGGTTCAACTTCCTGCTGCCAGAACGCGGCAAGATCGTCGACATAATCGCTGAAGTTATCCACATGACCGCGGTGCGTGTCCGATAACAGACGACCAGAAAGCCCCTGCCCGCGATGGTCGATAATCAACACATCAAAGCCAAGATGGACAAGATCATAAGCCAGCTCGGCGTATTTGATGTAGCTCTCGATGCGCCCAGGGCAGACGACGATCACCCGATCGTTATTCACATTGCGGAAACGCACGAAGCGTACAGGAATATCACCGACGCCCGTAAACTCATCTTCCTCACGCTGCCGCCAGAAATCGGTCAGCGGCCCCATAGAGAAAGCAGCAAATGCGTTTTCTCGTGTTTCCCAGTCCTTTTTCTGCTGAAACATCGGGTTTCCACTCACGTAAGCCAAGGAATATCGTTTTTTCGTAACAGGTCACAAAATGACTCAACAATAGCGTATTGTGGCATAAAAATAGACGGTTCGGGAGCTTCAAATGACCTTCGAGTGGTGGTTCGCCTACCTGCTGACATCCATTATCCTCAGCCTTTCACCGGGCTCAGGTGCTATTAACACAATGACCACCTCCATCAACCACGGTTATCGCGGTGCGGCGGCGTCGATCGCCGGTTTGCAGACCGGGCTGGGCATTCATATTGTGCTGGTCGGGATTGGTCTGGGGACGCTGTTCTCCCGCTCTGTGCTGGCGTTCGAAGTACTGAAATGGGCCGGTGCAGCGTATCTGATTTGGCTGGGTATTCAGCAGTGGCGGGCGGCAGGTTCGATTAATCTCAACACGCTTGCCCAGTCGCAAACCCGTGGTCGTCTGTTCAAACGCGCGGTGTTCGTAAACCTGACCAACCCGAAAAGCATTGTTTTCCTGGCTGCCCTGTTCCCGCAGTTTATCGCTCCACATCAACCACAGGTGATGCAGTATGTGGTGCTGGGCGCGACCACCATTATCGTCGATATCATCGTGATGATTGGTTATGCGACGCTGGCACAGCGAATTGCGGCGTGGATTAAAGGGCCTAAACAGATGAAGGCCCTGAATAAAGTGTTTGGTTCGCTGTTTATGCTGGTGGGCGCGCTGCTTGCATCAGCGCGTCACGCTTAGCGAGAAATGATGAGATGAATACCAAAGCCGGCGAACAGCGCGCCGGCAAAGCCGTCGATCCACTTCGCGATGCGCTGATAGCCACGGCGCATCGCCGGTAAGGCAAACAGGCTTGCAACGATGGTGAACCACGCAAACGTCTCAACGACAATCAGCAGGAAAATACCCCAACGCGCACCCGCGCCGACACTATCCCCCACGAACAAAGAGAACACGGAGCCGAAATAGATAATCGCTTTTGGGTTTGCCAGATTGGTCAGCAGCCCCTTCACAAAGCTGCGGCCGCCCGTTGCCAGCTCCACCTTTGGCTCTTCCGGTTTTTTCTCTTCTTTCTTCAGCGCCCCGCGCAGCATCTGGTAGCCCATCCAGCACAGATACAAGCCACCGCCGACCATAATGATGTTATGCAGCCAGGCCATCTTCGCCAGGATCAGGTTCAGACCGAGCAGCGCAACCGCCGCCCAGACCATCACGCCCATGGTGATACCCAGTACACCCATCATCGCCTCTTTGCGGGAGCGGCTGACGGCCGTTTGTGATACGAAGAAAAAGTCAGGACCCGGGCTCATCAGCGCAACGATGTGCACTAACGCCACGGTGAGAAATAGCATTAACATAATTCGCTCGCGGGGAAATAATTCAGTGAGTCATCATCCTGGCACTTTTTCGCCCGGCTGACTACTCCTCATCATCACCATCGGCGTGCGAGCGGATGAGCGCCATAAACTCTTTACCAAAGCGTTCGAGCTTACGCGTGCCGACACCGTTGACGCTGAGCATTTCGCTGGCGCTCAGCGGCATTTGTTCGGCCATCTCAATCAGCGTCGCGTCGTTGAAGACGACATAAGGCGGGATATTCTCTTCATCGGCAATGGCTTTTCGCAGCTTGCGCAGTTTGGCAAACAGCTTACGGTCGTAATTACCGCCGTAGGATTTCTGCATCACGCGCGGCTTGAGGGCGATGACGCGCGGTACCGCAAGCTTAAGTTCGACATCACCGCGCAGCACCGGACGCGCGGCTTCGGTAAGCTGAAGCGCAGAGTGCTGGGCGATATTCTGTGTGGCAAAGCCAAGGTGAATTAGCTGACGAATAATACTGACCCAGTGCTCGTGACTCTGGTCCTTGCCAATACCGTAGACAGGCAGCTTGTCGTGGCCCATATCGCGGATACGCTGGTTGTTGGCACCGCGCAGCACTTCCACCACGTAGCCCATCCCGAAGCGTTGATTGACACGGTAAATGGTCGAGAGTGCCTTACGCGCATCCATCAGACCATCGTATTGTTTAGGGGGATCAAGACAGATATCGCAGTTACCGCACGACTCCTGACGCCCTTCGCCAAAATAGTTGAGCAACACCAGACGACGACAGGTTTGCGCTTCGGCAAAGGCCCCCATCGCATTGAGCTTGTGGCGCTCAATATCCTGCAACTGTCCCTGCGGTTTCTCTTCCAGACAGCGGCGCAGCCATGCCATGTCGGCGGGGTCGTAAAACAGCATAGCTTCCGCAGGCAGGCCATCACGCCCGGCGCGACCGGTTTCCTGGTAGTAAGATTCGATATTGCGCGGGATATCAAAGTGCACCACAAAGCGCACGTTGGGTTTATTAATCCCCATCCCGAACGCCACCGTCGCGACCACAATTTGCAAGTCATCACGCTGGAATTTCTCCTGCACGTCGGCGCGGATGTGGTTTTCTAACCCGGCATGATAAGCCGCAGCGCTAAAGCCGCGGTTTTGCAGACGCGCGGCAGTGTCTTCCACTTTTGCGCGGCTGTTGCAGTAAATAATGCCAGACTTTCCGCGCTGTTCCTGCACATAGCGCAAGAGCTGATCCAGCGGTTTGAATTTTTCCATCAGCATGTAGCGGATGTTCGGGCGATCGAAACTGCTGACCTGAATCAACGGGTCGTTCAGCCCCAGCAGACGAACAATATCCAGCCGCGTGGTGTCATCCGCCGTGGCGGTAAGCGCCATAAACGGCAGTTCGGGGAAGCGCTGACGGAGCTGGCCGAGGGCCGCGTATTCCGGACGGAAATCGTGTCCCCACTGGGAGATACAGTGCGCTTCATCTACCGCCAGCAGGACCGGATTCCAGTGCGCGAGATGGTCAAGGAAGTTATCCAGCATCAGGCGTTCCGGCGCGATATACAGCAGGCGGATCTGCCCGGTGCGGCAACCTGCCATCACCTCTTGCTGCTGCTCGCGGGTCTGTGTGGAGTTAAGACAGGCCGCCGCCACGCCGTTGGCAAGCAGTTGGTCAACCTGGTCTTTCATCAGAGAAATAAGAGGCGATACCACAACCGTCAGGCCGTTAAGCACCAGCGCGGGTACCTGATAACAGAGTGATTTACCGCCACCGGTCGGCATCACCACCAGGCAATCACGACCTTCCAGCACGGTTTCAATGATGGTTTCCTGGCCGGGGCGGAACTGCTGGTAGCCAAAGGTTTCATGCAAAACCTGTTTAGCCAGCGACTCCTGATTCAATACTTCCGCCTGCGCCACATTAACCCCATATGCCAGAAATGAAACAGGCGCTATTTTCAGCGCCTGAGAGAGAAACTTCAACGTTTAACGCAAAAACATTCGAGCAGTCTAGAAAATATCGTTCAGCATCACGCCCACACCCACGCGGGTCTGGTTGAAGTTATAATCGATGAGCGACTCGCCGTAACCGCTGTAGACCTGGGTATAAATACGCACATGTTTGGTCATCGGGTAGCTTAAGCCCAATTCTGCGCCGCCGTAGCCGGTATTCCAGTTGTACTGGCCTTTGGCGCTCAGCACCGCATCACCCAGTTGGTAGCCAATTTTGAGCTGATAGTAGCCCATATATTTGGTGATATCCGGGTTGTCATCGGTGCTCCCCACCACGTACCACGGCTTCACTTCCACCATCAAATTGCCATTCTGCGCCATCAGGCGTGTATAGGCGCGGTTCCAGCTACGTGACGTTGGATCGGAACGACCGTTTGAATCGTGGTTGAAACCTACCTCGACGTCACGCAACGTCCAGCCGGCGAACTCGTAATCCGTTGCAAAACCGAGGAACAGTTGCGGCTCATAGTTGGTTTCACGGAACGGCGATGACTCCCCGCTATTAGATAACTGCCACCAGGATTTCTGCGTATAAGACGCGCCGAATACCGAGTTTGGCCCCAGAATGCCGCGCCAGAACGGGAATGCCAGGCTAAGTTGATACTTCACCTCGTCTTTACGCGCATTCTCAGCCCAGTCATAGGAACGAATCGCCTCTTTGTTGAGATCGCTGGTCCAGGTATAGAGCACATAGTTGGTGTCGTAAGGGTAGAGCGTAAACGGATTATCATGCTCCTGCAGGAGGTTAGCGATAATGCTACCGCGAACAGCTGGCGTATCGTGCACCTCTTTGACTGTCGCTTCCTGCGCATATGCTGTGAAGGGCAGCGCAACCGCTGCCAGTAACCAGACCAGATACGTCCGCATCGGTGGTGATCTCCTGCAAAGTATTAAATGATTTAAATTGTTATATGGCGCACATTCTACAGACTTCTGCCGCAACTTCTGCATCATCGTTTCTGAAAGTGGAATTCTTGCTTGCTCAGGCATAAAATCAACATTTCATTAACAATAAGGATGTAATGCCTCATGTCAGCCATGCTTACCGCCGAAGAAGTATTAAAACTCGTGGGCGAGATTTTTGTTTACCATATGCCGTTCAACCGTGCGCTGGGGCTGGAGCTGGAGCGTTACGAGAAAGATTTTGCCCAACTGAGTTTCAACAACCAGCCGATGATGGTGGGCAACTGGGCGCAAAGTATTTTGCATGGTGGGGTGATTGCCTCCGCGCTGGACGTGGCGGCAGGTCTGGTCTGCGTGGGCAGTACACTGACGCGTCATGACACTATCAATGAAGATGAACTTCGTCAGCGCCTGTCGCGCATGGGCACCATTGATTTACGTGTCGACTATCTCCGTCCCGGACGCGGAAATCGCTTTACCTGCACCAGCAGCCTGCTGCGTGCGGGGAATAAAGTGGCTGTTGCGCGTGTTGAATTACACAACGAAGAACAGGTTTATATCGCCAGCGCAACCGCCACTTATATGGTGGGTTGAGGCGACAAAATCGGGTAAAATTACTTCACTTTTTTGTAACGGATTTTCCCGATGGATGCTAAACAGACGCGGCAGGGCGTTTTACTCGCCCTTGCCGCTTATTTTATTTGGGGTATCGCACCCGCCTACTTTAAGTTTATCGCTTACGTACCGGCCGATGAGATCCTCACTCACCGCGTCATCTGGTCGTTCTTCTTTATGATCGCGCTGATGAGCCTTAGCCGTCAGTGGTCGGGCGTCAAAACGCTGCTGCAAACCCCGAAGAAAATTTTCCTGCTGGCGCTCTCTGCGGTACTGATTGGCGGTAACTGGCTACTGTTTATCTGGGCCGTGAATAACCACCATATGCTTGAAGCGAGCCTCGGTTACTTTATTAACCCATTGGTGAACATTGTACTGGGGATGATTTTCCTCGGTGAACGCTTCCGACGTATGCAGTGGCTGGCGGTGATCCTTGCATTCTGCGGCGTACTGGTGCAGCTGTGGACCTTCGGTTCACTACCGATCATCGCGCTGGGGCTGGCGTTCAGCTTTGCGTTCTACGGCCTGGTGCGTAAGAAAATTGCGGTGGAAGCACAAACCGGGATGCTGTTTGAAACACTGTGGCTACTGCCTGTCGCGGCAATTTACCTGTTTGGTATCGCCGACAGCGCCACCAGCCACATGGGCAGCAACCCATGGTCGTTGAACCTGATGCTGATGGCAGCAGGTGTGGTGACCACCATTCCATTGCTGTGCTTTACCGGAGCGGCAACGCGCCTGCGTCTCTCCACGCTGGGCTTCTTCCAGTACATTGGCCCGACGCTGATGTTCCTGCTGGCAGTGGTGTTTTACGGCGAAGTGCCGGGTGCGGATAAGATGGTGACATTCGCCTTTATCTGGGTGGCGCTGGCGATCTTTGTTGCAGATGCGATTTACACCCAGCGCCGGATCCGCAGAGGAATGTAGGTATTGTGTAGGGCGGGTAAGCGCAGCGCCACCCGCCAGATTTTTACAGCCAGTTCCGGCGTTTGAAATAGAGATACGGCGCCAGCCCGGCCAGGATCATAAAGATAATCGCCCCTGGGTAGCCAAAGCTCCACTTCAGCTCCGGCATAAACTCAAAGTTCATCCCGTAGCTGGAAGCCACCAGCGTCGGTGGCAGGAATACCACAGATACCACCGAGAAGATCTTGATGATACGGTTCTGCTCGATGTTGATAAAGCCCATCGCCGCCTGCATCAGGAAGTTGACCTTCTGGAACAGGGATTCGTTGTGCGGCAGCAGGGATTCGATATCTCGTAAAATCTCACGAGCCTGCTCCAGCTGACCACCCGGCAGACGCGCTTTACGCACCAGGAAGTTCAGCGCACGTTGGGTATCCATCAGACACAAACGTACCTTCCAGCCGATATCTTCCAGCTCCGCTAGCGTGGAGAGTGCTTCGTCGTATTCATCGCCCTGATGGCCTTCCATGATGACGCGGCTCAGCTTTTCCAGATCGCTGTAGATGTTTTCAATCTCATCCGCCAGTTGTTCAATTTTGGTTTCGAACAGGTCAAGCAGCAGCTCATAGGCGTTGCCGTCCACCATCGCCTGGCTACGGGCGCGCATGCGATAGAGGCGAAACGCAGGCAGTTCGCGTTCACGCAGCGTAAACAAGCGACCATCGCGGATGGTAAATGCCACGGTGGAGTTGCCCGCGTGGTCTTCGGCGTCTTCAAAGAAGAAGAAGGAGTGGATGTGCAGACCGTCTTCATCTTCAAAAAAACGCGCAGATGCTTCGATATCTTCCAGTTCCGGGCGAGTCGCCAGGCTTTGTCCCAGCTCAGATTGTACGCGAAGGCGTTCATCGTCGTCCGGCTCGACCAGATCCACCCATACGGCATCAATGAGGGGCTGTGACTCTTCGGCTTCAAGCCGAGTCAGTCGGTTATTTTCGAGTTGAAATGCGCTCAACATGACCGGGACTCCCAATGCAAAAAATATCGGACAGTTCGGTGGGCACACAGAAACAAATTGGGTTTCAGACCATTAAACAGCCTGACTCAGCGCGACGGGAATAATGCAAGTCGCTGACAACCACTAAGGCCATCAGCAAGAGGAGATAGCCTTAGGAGTTGTTCCTGGATGACAGGGAATTGAGCCAGTATCTACTGGGTGTGTCCAAGGCGAATGTCCTCTTAGCGTAATCGTGCGCGCATGTTACGCCAGCAATAACTGTGGCGTCAACACGCAACGGGACGCTGAAGGGCATTAATTGACCTTCAATGTATAAGGCTAGCAGATTATTACAAAAAAATTATATTTTTCTGAATGTTAGACTGTTTCCAGCTTCGCATAGGCCGCCACCAGCCATTTGATCCCCTGCCCCTGGAACGCCACTTGCAGGCGGCTATGCTCGCCGCTGCCTTCCAGATTCACAATGGTGCCTTCACCAAACTTCGAATGGCGTACGCGCTGGCCCAGCTTGTAACCGGTGTCGGTTTCCGCAATCGGCGAGCCCATACGCTGATGGCTGACCGGACGACTGATGCTCGCACGCAGACGCACCTCTTCCACACACTCTTCCGGCAACTCGCCGATGAAGCGCGATGGACGGTGATACACCTCTTTACCGTACAGACGTCGGGTTTCGGCGTAAGTCAGCGTCAGCTTTTGCATCGCACGGGTCACGCCCACATAGGCCAGACGACGTTCCTCTTCCAGACGGCCGCCTTCATCCAGCGACATCTGGCTCGGGAACATCCCCTCTTCCATACCGACGATAAACACCTGCGGGAACTCCAGACCTTTGGCGGAGTGCAGGGTCATCAGTTGAACGGCATCCTGCCAGGTATCCGCCTGCCCTTCCCCCGCCTCCAGTGCGGCGTGGGAGAGGAATGCCTGTAGCGGCATCAGGTCTTCGTCTTCTTCGTTGTAGCTGAACTGGCGCGTTGCCGTGACCAGTTCCTCTAAGTTCTCAATACGGGTCTGGCCCTTCTCGCCTTTTTCTTGCTCATACATCGTGCGCAGGCCGGAGTCTTTAATGACCCGGTCGGTCTGCACGTGCAGCGGCATGTCGGTGGTTTCCTGCGCCAGAGCATCAATCAGTTCGAGGAAACGCTGCAGCGCGCTGGCAGCACGTCCGGCGAGCGCTTTTTCCTGCAGCAGCTCGCGGCACGCCTGCCACAGCGTTAGCTGGCGGTCGCGCGATGCCTGACGTACGACGTCCAGCGTACGGTCACCGATACCACGGGTTGGTGTATTCACCACACGCTCAAAAGCCGCGTCGTCGTTACGGTTAGCGATCAGGCGCAGATACGAGAGTGCATCTTTGATTTCCTGACGTTCGAAGAAACGCATACCGCCGTAAATACGGTACGGCATACCCACCTGTAGCAGCGCCTCTTCCAGCACGCGTGACTGGGCGTTGCTGCGGTAGAGAATGGCGCACTGTTCCAGCGCGCCGCCGTTGTCCTGCCAGGTTTTGATGCGATTCACCACGAAGCGAGCTTCGTCGAGTTCATTGAATGCGCAGTAAATTGAAATCGGTTCGCCGTCGACACCATCGGTCCACAACTTTTTACCCAGACGCCCGTTGTTATTTTCAATCAGGGCGTTGGCCGCGCTCAGGATGTTGCTGGTTGAGCGGTAGTTCTGTTCCAGACGGATGGTCTGTGCACCAGGGAAATCGTTGAGGAAACGCTGGATGTTCTCCACTTGCGCCCCACGCCAGCCATAGATGGACTGGTCGTCATCGCCCACGATCATCACCTTACCGGTATCACCCGCCAGCAGACGGATCCACGCATACTGGATGTTGTTGGTATCCTGGAATTCGTCCACCAGGATATTGGTAAAGCGTTCGCGGTAGTGCTGCAGGATGTGCGGTTTGTTAAGCCACAGCTCGTGAGCGCGCAGCAGCAGCTCGGCGAAGTCCACCAGACCGGCGCGATCGCACGCTTCCTGATAAGCCTTGTAGACGTTCTGCCAGGTCTGCTCAACCGGGTTACCGAAGCTCTGAATATGGTGCGGGCGCAAACCTTCGTCTTTCTGACCGTTGATGTACCACATCGCCTGACGCGGTGGCCACTGCTTCTCGTCGAGGTTCATCGCCTTGATCAGGCGCTTCAGCAAACGGAGCTGATCTTCGCTGTCGAGGATCTGGAAATCCTGCGGCAGGTTGGCATCCATATGGTGCGCGCGCAGCAGGCGGTGCGCCAGGCCATGGAAGGTGCCGACCCACATGCCACCCTGGCTGGTGCCCATCAGCTGCGCGATACGGTGGCGCATCTCCGCCGCCGCCTTGTTGGTAAACGTGACCGCCATGATGGAGTATGGCGAACAGTTCTCCACGCTCTGTAACCAGGCGATACGGTGAACCAGCACGCGCGTCTTACCACTGCCCGCCCCAGCCAGCACCAGCAGGTTAGTACGCGAGGCAGCTACGGCTTCGCGCTGTTTGTCATTAAGGCTGTCGAGCAGGTAAGAAACGTCCATTGGCACCGTCACGTCATGTCGGGCAGGCGAATATTTCTACTCGCCAAAACCCTGTTAATTTATACAGAACAATTGATGATTATATCAGCGTCGTGAGGGATGCCAACCGCGAAATTTCCACGTGCGGCAGAAGACGGCTATCGGAGGCGATCATCAGGTCAGCGTTTTCCGGCTTGATCCAGCAGGCCTGCATGCCGCAGCGGATTGCACCGGCCACATCAGTGGTCAGGTCGTCACCTACGTGCAGAATTTCACCCAGCGACAGATTCAGTTTTTCTGCCGCCAGATGATACATATCGCTGAATGGTTTGGAGCGCCCGTGTGGGCCTGCACGCAGCACAAATTTGAAGTAATCACCAAGGCCAAACAGCTCAGGCTGGGCATTACCATTGGTGATCGCCACCAGCGGCCATTTTTCGGCGAGTGCAGTCAGCGTGTCATGGGTTTCCTGTGGCACGTCGATACGACTACGCCATTTGGCAAAGTTTTCCATCGATGCTTCAGCGCCAATGGCGGCATCACGCGCACTCATGCCGACGTTTAGCATGGCTTGCTCTACCGCACGGCGACGCCATTCGGTCACGTCGTGGTAAATGTCGGGTTCGGTCTCCCGCAGGGATTGACGCAGCTTCTGGAAATCCTTGTTCTGCATCGCCTTCAACGCCGGATGGTAGTTCTGCACAAACGCCAGCGACTCCTGCTCAGTACGCAGAATTACCTCGCGGTTGTCATAAAGGGTGTCATCAAGGTCAAAGGTCAGAGCTGAGATCTGCCCGAGTGGGCGGTAAAAACGCATTATTTCCCCCGTTTGGCGCGTGGATGCGCCGCGTCATACACCGAGGCAAGGTGTTGGAAGTCTAAGTGGGTATAGATCTGAGTGGTCGACAGATTCGCGTGGCCGAGCAATTCCTGCACGCCCCGCAGATCACCGCTCGATTCAAGCATATGTGTCGCGAATGAATGGCGCAGCTTGTGCGGATGAACGTGGCTGTTCAGCCCCTGCTTGATGCCCCACTCCGCAAAGCGCTTCTGCACGTTACGCGCTGAGATCCGCTTACCGAGTTTCGACAGGAACAGCGCATCTTCTTCCACGCCAAACAGCCCGCGCAGATCCAGCCAGTGCTCAATCCAGGAGACCGCATTGCGGCCAATCGGCAGACGGCGCTCTTTGCTGCCCTTACCCATCACCCACACTTCGCCGGTGTCCAGGTCGAGATGTTTTAAATCAAGATTAACCAGCTCAGATAGACGCAGACCGGCACCGTACATCACCTCCAGCATTGCGCGGTCGCGCACGGCCAGCGGATCGTTAAGATCGATATCCAGCAGGCGATTCACATCGTCAACGTCGATATTTTTAGGTAAATGGCGCGGCGCTTTTGGTGTGGCAATTCCTTTTGCCGGGTTGGCTTTTAACCCACCCTGGCTGACCAGCCAGTCGAAGAAACTGCGTAATGCAGAGAGCCTGAGTGCCAGGCTCGCCGGGCCTAGTCCCTTGCGGCGACTACGTACCACAAAGGCTCGCACGGTTGCAGCGTCACATTGTTGCCAGCTTTTCAGGCCGATCTCTTCGGCAATCTGCATGATGGCATCAAGCTGACGCTGATAGTTCAGCAGCGTAATCGGGCTAAGCTGACGCTCCACGCCCAGATAACGCAGAAAGCGCGTGACGTCAGTGGTGAGCAGTCCGTCCGTCATACGCGCTCAATCCAGCGCTCCAGCAGCTCAGGCAGCATCAGAGCGATCTCTTGTAACAGGTGCGTAGCTTGCCCCTGCTCATAATGATGCGCATCGCGGCTGGTAAATAACATCACGCCCAAATCGCCATCGCGCCCCATCAGCGACATCGCCACCGAGCCAATCGCTTTGGCTTCCGGTAATACCACCAGCAACTCAGGTCCGTTTAGCGGCCCCAGGTAGTGATGTTCGTGGCCCAGGCGCTGAATACGCAGCGGCTCGAACGCCTGACGGCTGAGAGCCAGATGGGTAAAACCGGACGGCGCGCCAATGCGCCAGCGGTCAGGGAAAAGACGAATCGTTGCGCCAGCCAGCCCAAGCTCGCGCGCCCAGCGGTGGAAGCGACTCAGAAACTCTTCAAGGCTGTGCGCCGACGCCAGACGCGCCTGCAGATGCAGCAGACGATAGAACAGACTTTCGTTGGTGCTGGCCTGTTCCATCAGCAGCGTCATGTTCTCTTCAAGCTGATTGATGTGGTTGCGCGAGCGTGCCATGTGCCATTCGACCAACGACACAGTCTCACGAACCGGATGCGGCACGCGCATCTGTTCGACGACGCGTGCATTGCGAATAAAAAACTCAGGATTGCGCAGCAGATAATCAACAACAGCTCTGTCGTCCAGTTCCGTCGCTGTTTCCTGCAGTTCTTCCCCTGGTTGTTTCATAGATGGATAAACCCGTCATAGACATGTGCCGCCGGGCCAGTCATATACAGTGGATGACCCGGTCCTTTCCAGGCGATATCAAGCCGACCACCTGGTAACTCCACGCGAACTTCTTCTGCCAGTAACCCTTGAGAGATGCCGACGGCCACAGCAGCACAGGCACCGCTTCCGCAGGCCTGAGTTTCGCCCGCGCCGCGCTCGTAAACCCGCAGACGGATGTGCTCACGCTTCACCACCTGCATAAAACCGATGTTCGCGCGCTCCGGAAAACGCTCGTGGCTTTCCAGCACCGGGCCGAGCGTTTCGACGGCGGCGGTTTCCACATCATCAACCTGAATCACGCAGTGCGGGTTACCCATCGAAACGACGCCGCACAATACTGTCTGCTCGGCCGCACGCATAATATAGGTCTTTTCCGCTTTGTTTGCGCGGAACGGTACTGCCGAAGGCTCGAAGTTAGGTTCACCCATGTTAACGCGAACCAGTTCGTCATCAGTCACGCTGAGCACCATGCGACCATTGGCGGTGCTGACGCGAATATCACGCTTGTTGGTTAGCCCTTTCAGGCGAACAAAGCGGGCAAAACAGCGCGCGCCATTGCCGCACTGGTTAACCTCGCTGCCGTCCGCGTTAAAAATACGGTAGTGAAAATCGAGGTCGGGATCGTACGGCGGCTCAACCACCAGCAGTTGATCGAACCCCACGCCCAGATGCCGATCCGCCAGGCGACGGATCAGTTCCGGGGAGAAAAAGACATTCTGCGTTACCGCGTCGACGACCATAAAATCGTTGCCAAGGCCATGCATTTTAGAGAACTGCATCATTTGCTCCATTGCGCGGGTACAGAACGTTGTCGTCAGAGATTAACCTGAGTCGGGCCACCGTTGTCGCCACGATCGTTAGTATCTGGCGTAGAAGACTCAATGCCGCTTTGCACTGGTTTCGTCGGCGGCGGTGCGGTTTTATCCGCTGGCGGGAAATACAGTGGTCCTTTCAGTCCACAGCCAGTCAGGCTAAACAGCGTGATGAGAACGGCAAGCGTTCGAAAAGCGTTTTTCATTATAAAATTGCCCGTAAGTTCAAATCTGGTTCTATCATCGCAGGAGAAGACACAAAAGCAAGAGTTTGCCGCTTTCCTGCAACGGGAATTATTTAGCGTTATACTGCCGCCATCACGAAAAACAGGAACAAAACTATGAACGACAGTGAATTCCATCGCCTTGCCGACAACCTGTGGATGACCATCGAAGAACGTCTCGACGACTGGGACGGCGACAGCGATATCGATTGTGAAATCAACGGCGGTATCCTGACCCTGAGCTTCGAAAACGGCAGCAAAATTATTATTAACCGTCAGGAGCCGCTTCACCAGGTATGGCTGGCTGCCAAACAGGGTGGCTATCATTTCGACCTGAAAGACGGTGAATGGGTTTGCGACCGTAGCGGCGTTACGTTCTGGGATCTGCTGGAGCAGGCGGCGACCGCGCAGGCGGGTGAGGTCGTGAGTTTCAGGTAGTTTTGTTGCCCGGTGGCGCCTACGCTTACCGGGCGAAAAGACTCAGGAGAAATATTGCTGCAACAGCGGCGTAGTGTCCTGATTTGCAGGCACAGCAGGTGTGACGGCCTGGGTCCGGAACGGGATCACCTGCACGCGGCCATCGACGTTCACAATCTGGTAGAACTGCGGCAGGTTGAAGTTGATAAAGCTTGAGCCATAGGTGAAGCGGTCGTGTGAAGAGGAGTAGAAGCGGCTGACGTCGCGCACCAGCTCCTCTTTACTGCCTTCACAATGGTGGTAGACCTCAGCACGGTTGGTCTCATCCAGAATGTAGATGTTGAAACCGGCATCGTCGCCCGACTCTTCAAAGAAGAACTGAATAATCCCTTCGCTGGCAAAACCATCCACCACCTGCGGCAGTTTGACGTGGTTGGTTTCCACCTGCACGGACAGGCCATGCAGCTTGTTGTGCGAAATTGCACCATAAAATTCGATGGCATTTTCCAGTTTCTGTACCGACACGTTCAGACGTTCAAAGAACAAGCCCCAGGTCTGACCGGAGACGCGCAGCGCTTTAAAGCGCCCGGTTTCCTGACGGGTACTGGAGAGACGCAGTTCAATACATTCAGAGACCAGTTGCTGCACACGAGTACGAATCAACCCGCGCAGATGCTGGCTGTAGCAGAACACTTCTACGCTGTCCGGCGGCGCGGCATCCTGGTGCATCTTACCGAGAATGGTTTTCAGCGCTTCGATCATCGCCTGCTCGCCGTTGAAATGCAGGGTACGCACTTCATTCCACGAGTTGCGATACAGCAGGTCAACGCTGCCCACCAGGCAGTTTTGCTGCTCGCCAAAGCTAAAGACGTCCAGCTTGCGGAAGTCAAAATGGACCACCTGATTGCGGAAAGCCGCCGTCGGGTCGTATTCCAGGTTGACGATAATCGCCAGATGACGAATCTCACACGGGCTGTAGAGCGCTTTTGGCGTTGGCGCAGGCAGGCGCAGCGGGAAGTGATGGGACACATCCGCTACCATCTCCTGCAGTTTGGCTAAGTCGACGACCTCATTACCCTTGATGAACAAACGGGTACGTGAAGTCAGCAGGCCGTTAAACCAGGCCCAGGCCACCAGCTTGTTCAGGTAGCGGTTATACTCCAGCGGCTGATGGCTGATGATCGAATCCATGCTTGGCGCACGGTTGTACAGATACCACCCGGTGCGGTTCGCGCGTCCCGGTGGCACATAGATAAACGTCAGATTCGGTTCAGACAGGTCAGGCGAAATCTGCGGGTTAACCAGCGTGACTTTACCTGGCAGCGCTTCAAACGCAGCGTACAGTTTACGGGTCAACACCCCGATATCCTGCGGGCTGGCGGAGACGCTGAGATTATTGCGGCGCGCAAAGCGGATCAGGTTTCGGTAGCTTTGCATCATCGCATCAAGCAATTCGTTGTGCGCTTCACGCACCTGGTCGATTTTCCAGTTGGCGCGGTTGTCGAGCATGGACAGACGCTCTTCGTCCCATCCCCACTCTTTGACTAACTGACTGACCACTTCACGACGCCAGCCAACGCAGGCGCGTTCGCGGCTCAATTTTTCACAGACTTTGAGATAGAAACATCGACGCACCAGGTCTAGACGCGTGGTGTCCTCAATGGCTTTCAGGTATTCGGTGACGCGTTCGAGCATCATGCAGTAGGCATCAAGCCCGAAGGAGACAATCTCACCATCGTGCAGACGCTGTTTGATGTCTTTCGCCAGCAGGCGCGGCGTAGGGTATTCCCAGGAGTAGGCTTCGAGCAGCAGCGTTTTCAGCACCGCTTTATACGGGGAGTCAATGCTCTTATAGAGCTGCCAGAGGCTCGCGCCAAAGTACTCTTCGGCCGACAGGGAACTCAGGCCGCCCAGGTCCAGCCATTCGTTTGGCGTCAGTACGCCCTGCGCATACAGCGACATGACGTAATCGTCGTAATGCTCTTCTTCTTCGCACGGCACCATATTCCAAAGAATACGCTTACCGGCCAGACGAACGGCAGTACGGTAAAATTCATCCAGCAACAAAATGTGCTGGGTCGAGCCGCAGTCCTCACCACCCAGACTGCCGCTTTCGTTATGACGGAAACGGTTTTCATCAATCAGGAAGAAACTCACTTCCACACCGAGCGACGCAGCCCAGCTCTCCAGCAGGCTGCATTTGCGCTGCAACAGCTGACGCTCTTCGTTATCGAGCCAGGATTGATGGCAGACCCAGATGTCCAGGTCAGAAGAACAGCTTTGCCCTACCGATGAGGTACTTCCCATAGAGTAAACGCCAGTAATCGGCAGTTCACCTTTCGGGGACTCCTGTGGCGGCATGCCACGGTAGAGTTCCAGCTCGTTCAGATAATGCTGTTGGGTTTCATCAGGCGTGAAAAGGCAGATGCCCTGGGGAACGTTACCGTCGAGGTAACCCGGCATCAGCGGATGGTGATAGTGCAATAATGTCGGCAGCAGACTGTATACCTGCTGGAAAGCAGGGCCCATAGCAGCAAGCGCGCGATCCACACGCAGTTGATTTATGGCATCCAGTCTCTGTTTCAGAGTCTCAATATAGAGGTACAAGACGTATCGCCTGATGTTTCCGGGTGTCGCAAACTATTCAAAACACGAATAACAGCGGACCCGCAGTATTTCAAAAAGATAACCGTTACCCTTTTTCGCCCTTATCATTTTTGGTGGTACCGACGAAAAAATGGTCTAAAACGTGATCAATTTAACACCTTGCCGATTGACCGTAAAGAAAGATGCGCTACATACAAGTGTAGCACCGTTCTGTACGTGTAAATTCCTGAATACGGCTATGGCTGACGAATACGCCGCCTTGTCCCTCTCACTCTTCATCAACCGTAAAACTGCCATCCCAGAGTCAACAATGTTAGGATGGTTAGCGATTGATAATGACGGTAACAAGCATGTTAGACAATGTTTTGAGAATTGCCACACGCCAAAGCCCTCTTGCGCTCTGGCAGGCACATTATGTGAAGCAGCGCCTTGAAGCCTGCCACACTGGATTGCGCGTCGAGCTAGTGCCGATGGTCACGCGTGGTGATGTGATCCTTGATACCCCACTGGCGAAAGTGGGCGGCAAAGGCCTGTTTGTCAAAGAACTGGAACTGGCATTGCTTGAGAACCGCGCTGATATTGCCGTACATTCGATGAAAGACGTACCCGTCGAGTTTCCGGAAGGGCTGGGTCTGGTGACGATCTGCGAGCGCGAAGACCCGCGTGACGCGTTTGTCTCTAACCACTATGACTCGCTTGATGCGCTGCCTGAGGGCAGTGTGGTTGGCACGTCCAGTTTACGCCGTCAGTGTCAGTTGGCAGAGCGTCGTCCGGACCTGATCATTCGTTCGCTGCGCGGTAACGTCGGCACACGTCTGAGCAAACTGGATAACGGCGATTACGATGCCATTATTCTTGCGGTGGCGGGTCTGAAGCGTCTGGGGCTGGAGTCGCGCATTCGTGTGGCATTGCCACCGGAGCTGTCGCTGCCAGCCGTGGGCCAGGGTGCGGTCGGCATTGAGTGCCGTCTGGACGATGCGCGAACCCGCGCACTCCTTGCCCCTCTGAACCATGACGAGACCGCTATTCGCGTAAACGCCGAACGTGCGATGAATACCCGCCTCGAAGGAGGGTGCCAGGTGCCGATTGGCAGCTATGCTGAATTAATTAACGGCGAGCTGTGGTTGCGAGCACTGGTTGGCGCACCGGACGGTTCGCAGATGGTACGCGGTGAACGTCGCGGCAAAGCACAGGATGCCGAGCAGCTTGGCGTGTCGCTGGCAGAAGAGTTACTGGATAACGGCGCCCGCGAGATTCTGGCTGACGTTTATAATGGAGAACCCCCTGCATGAGTATTCTTGTCACCCGCCCTTCTCCCGCAGGAGAGCAATTAGTGAGCCGTCTGCGCGCACTGGGGCAGGTGGCCTGGAGTTTTCCGCTTATTGAATTCTCCCCGGGTCGGGAGCTGTCTGTGCTCGCCGACCAGATGAATACCCTTCAGGAAGGTGATCTGCTGTTCGCGCTGTCGCAACATGCCGTGGAATTTGCCCACGCACAGCTGCAACAGCAAGGTCTGACCTGGCCAACCGCCCCCCGCTATTTCGCGATTGGCCGCTCGACGGCGCTGGCTTTGCATACCGTCAGCGGTGCGAATGTGCGTTACCCGTTAGATCGGGAAATCAGCGAAGTCTTGCTACAATTACCTGAATTACAAACTATTGCCGGAAAACGTGCACTGATTTTACGCGGTAACGGCGGACGTGAACTGTTGGGTGAAACGCTGCTGGAGCGTGGAGCTGATGTCACGTTCGTTGAGTGTTATCAGCGCTGTGCAAAACACTACGATGGTGTGGAAGAGGCGATGCGCTGGTACGCGCGCGACATTAATACGCTGGTGGTGACCAGCGGTGAAATGTTACAACAGCTTTGGACACTGATACCGCTTTGGTATCGCGAAAACTGGTTACTCCGCTGTCGACTTCTGGTCGTCAGTGAGCGTCTGGCGAACAAGGCCCGGGAACTGGGCTGGCAGGATATTCGGATCGCTGATAACGCCGACAACGATGCGCTGCTGCGCGCATTACAATAACTCTCAAATGGGAAGCCATAATGACGGAACACGATAAATCCTCCGCCGTGGTTGAAGAGACCAGGGAGACTGTGGACGCGACGCCACAGCCAGAGACGAAAGAGAACATCGCTGAGAAGAAAAACGGCAGCAACAAAAAAAGCCTCGCGCTGAGCGCGATTGCCATCGCTATTGCGCTGGCGGCCGGCGTTGGCCTGTACGGTTTGGTGAAACAACAGAGTGCTAACCAGACGGCCACCAGCGACGCACTGGTGAATCAGCTTACGGCTCTGCAAAAAGCGCAAGAGACACAGAAAACCGAACTGGAAGCGGTGATTAAACAGCAGGCAACCGCACTCGCCGATGCGAACAGTAAACAAGAAGAGTTGACCAAACAGCTGAGCGATGTGCAGCAGAAAGTGGCGGCGATCTCCGGCACCGATGCTAAAACCTGGCTGCTCTCCCAGGCTGACTTCCTGGTGAAGCTCGCCGGGCGTAAGCTCTGGAGCGATCAGGATGTCACCACTGCAGCTGCACTGCTGAAAAGTGCCGATGCGAGCCTGGCAGACATGAACGATCCAAGCCTCATCACCGCACGTCGCGCGATCACCGAAGACATCGCCAGCCTCTCCGCCGTCTCACAGGTGGATTACGATGGCATTATCCTCAAAGTGAATCAGCTATCGAATCAGATTGATAACCTGCAGCTGGCAGATAACAACGACGACGACTCCCCGATGGATTCCGACGGCACCGAGCTTTCCAGCTCCCTGAGTGAATGGCGTGTGAACCTGCAAAAAAGCTGGCAGAACTTTATGGACAGCTTTATCACTATCCGCCGTCGCGACGAAACCGCCGTTCCGCTGTTAGCGCCGAATCAGGATGTTTATCTGCGCGAAAACATTCGTTCCCGCCTGCTGGTTGCCGCCCAGGCCGTGCCACGTCATCAGGAAGAGACGTACAAACAAGCACTGGATAACGTCTCTACGTGGGTACGCGCTTACTACAATACCGATGATGCGACCACCACCGCCTTCCTCGAAGACATTGATAAACTGAGCCAACAGAACATCACCATGAACGTGCCAGATAAGCTGGAAAGCCAGCCGATTCTGGAGAAGCTGATGCAGACGCGAGTGCGTAATTTGCTGGCACAGCCAGGTGTTCCGGCTGAGCAAACTGGCGGAGCCGCCCCAGCTCCTGCACCCGCGCCTGAAAGCGCACCGCAAGGAGAGTAATGATGCTAAAAGTCCTCTTACTCTTCATCCTGCTGATCGCCGGGATCGTGTTGGGTCCGATGCTTGCCGGTCATCAGGGTTACGTCCTGATCCAGACCGATAACTACAACATCGAAACCAGCGTAACGGGTCTGGTGATCATTCTGATCCTCGGTGTGGTAGTGCTGTTTGCTGTCGAGTGGATCCTGCGCCGTATTTTCCGCACCGGCGCGCATACGCGTGGCTGGTTCGTGGGTCGTAAGCGCCGCCGCGCCCGTAAGCAAACCGAACAGGCACTGCTGAAACTTGCGGAAGGTGACTATCAGCAGGTTGAAAAGCTGATGTCAAAAAACGCCGATCATGCCGAACAGCCAGTTGTGAACTATTTGCTGGCTGCGGAAGCCGCGCAACAGCGGGGTGACGAAGTCCGCGCTAATCAACACCTGGAACGTGCGTCTGAACTGGCGTCTAACGACCCGATTCCGGTGGAAATTACGCGTGTTCGTCTGCAACTGGCACGCAATGAAAATCACGCTGCACGCCACGGCATCGACCGCCTGCTGGAAATTGCGCCACGTCACCCGGAAGTTCTGCGTCTTGCTGAGCAGGCGTATATTCGGACCGGTGCATGGGGTTCACTGCTGGATATCATTCCATCAATGGCGAAGGCCGAAGTGGGTGATGATGAACATCGTGATGAGCTTCAGCGGCTGGCATGGATTGGCCTGATGGATCAGGCACGCGCCGATTTGGGCAGCGACGGTCTGAAAACCTGGTGGAAGAATCAGAGCCGGAAAACGCGTCAGCAGATCCCACTGCAGGTGGCAATGGCAGAACATCTTATTGAATGTGACGATCATGACACCGCGCAGGAGATCCTTCTCGATGGTCTTAAACGCCAGTATGACGATCGACTGGTGATGGTGATCCCGCGTCTGAAAACCAATAATCCTGAGCAGATTGAAAAAGTGTTACGTCAGCAGATCAAAACTGTCGGTGACCGCCCACTGCTGTGGAGCACGCTGGGTCAGTCGCTGATGAAGCATGGGGAATGGCAGGAAGCGAGCCTCGCCTTCCGCGCAGCACTGAAACAGCGTCCGGATGCGTTTGACTACGCATGGCTTGCCGATACGCTGGACAAGCAGCATAAGCCCGAAGAAGCAGCTGCCATGCGGCGTGACGGGCTGTTGTTGACCCTGCAAAACAACGGTACCCAGCAGTAAATAAACAGGAGGCCAAATGGCCTCCTTTTTTTATCGCCCTTCACCTGCTACATTCTTTGTACCCACACCTGCAAGCGAACCCGCCAATGTAACGATGTCTTTTCATTAACCTTTTTCACACACGCGCACATTCTGCAGCGTGGACTAAATCGTTTTTGAAAGGAAATCTTAATGAACTCGCTTTTGTATGCGCTTATTGAAGCGCTGCGCGGCCACCGCTGGCTGCGCCTGCTTGCCTGTGCTTTTATCTTTACTTCGCTGGGAAATGGTTTAACCCAGGTTGTGGTCTTCGGTTTGCTGTTATCGTGGTCAGCCCCGCCAGCACTGCTAACCCTCGCTTTTCTTTTCGCTACGGTACCAGGATTTGTCGGTAGCCTGATCGGTGAAAAGCTGTGCTCGCGCTATTCTCCAATATCTCTGCTAATACTGACCGAAGGACTGGGCTTGCTCGCCCTGCTCTTTCCCTTGTTTGGCGTGGGTTATCACAGCATTGCCGCGTTACTCGCCGTGCAATCCACTGAAGCGCTGCTCAGCGGGATGAGTTGGCCGGCGCTGACATTGCTCTTTAAGCGCGGCCTCAGTGAAGCAGAGCTACCTGCGGCAACCTGTCTGGAAACTGTGATTTTTGCTTCTCAGGTGTTGTTAGGTACCGGACTGGGTGTAGTGCTGTTCCAGAAGACATCCGTGTTTACACTGCTGGCTATTGATGCCGTCAGCTTTCTCGGGTCACTGTTAATGCTTTGGCTGACTGGGCGCCAGTTTTCTGCACCATCACTCCCGTCCCCTGATGAAGAGACAGCGCCTGCGGCGCTACGCTGGCTGACGTTGACCCGTCGGCAAAAACGCAGCCTGCTCATCCTCCCGGCGCTGGCAGCCGTCGGTTCACCGGCGATGGCGCTCCTTCCGGCACTCGTGCAACAGATCCATCCTCAGAATGCGGCGGGTCTTGCTCTGCCTCTGCTTTTCGCGAGGAGCATGGGACAACTTTGCGGCCCCATGCTGCTAAAAAGAGACAGCCTGGCGCACTTTGCTGCCCACACACCGCGAATCATCGTTTGTCTCGGCATCTTTCTGGCCGCTTATGGCATGCTTCCGTTTTTGTCCGGATGGGTGGCCTGTGCGCTGGGGATGATCTTTATCGCACATCTGGCTTCGAATGTTCTCTTTGCGGCTGGCACGTTTGCTGTTCTTAGTAGCTTTGATGCCACGCAAACCGCTTCAGCCAGTGGTAAAGCCTGGCGCTGGCAAACGCTCAGCGCCTCTCTTTTCACTGGCATCGCAGCGATGGTGGCAACCGGGGTTGGCTCAGTACAGGCACTCTATACCGTCTCGTCAGTGGCTCTGCTGACCGTTGCTCTGATCATGTGCTTTTATCGGGAGTAAGACATAAAAAAACGCCTGCTATAAAAGCAGGCGTTAAAACAGGTCTGTAAGACAACATATTTGGTGCTTCACTCAACGTTGTGTCCATGGTGTTTGATGAGGCCGAAGCGACATCTGTCAGTGGACGATAAGCACCGTAAATGGCTCTGCGTCATTCCTGAGTTTATGAGGCACTAAGGCGAACATAAGAGATGGAATGAGCATCTACACGCATATTATTGCACGTAACGTGCCAACATAACACTCCGAACTTTTACACCGCGCAACATTTTAAGATAAAAGGAAATTATGCTGTTAAGCGCCGTCTTAAGCCCTACAACGTATCGGGAAAAGGCGGGTATATGTCGCCAGGAGGAGACAACAAAACCCATAAATAGTTATTTTGTTAATTTTCAATGCGTTGTACGTCGTTGAATTGCGACAATAAAAAAGGACGCTGTCGGGGGATCACTACAGGGATAAAAAGGCGCAGAAAACAAAAAACCCCGCCGAAGCGGGGTTCAAAATTGGTCGGCGAGAGAGGATTCGAACCTCCGACCCACTGGTCCCAAACCAGTTGCGCTACCAAGCTGCGCTACTCGCCGATGTACTGCTTTTTGAATTTTTAGTTCAATTCATTTAAAAAGTCGTGGTGCGAGGGGGGGGACTCGAACCCCCACATCCTAAGGACACTAACACCTGAAGCTAGCGCGTCTACCAATTCCGCCACCTTCGCAATTCACAACTCTTTCAATAATGGGGTGGCTAATGGGATTCGAACCCACGACAACTGGAATCACAATCCAGGGCTCTACCAACTGAGCTATAGCCACCACTGTATTCTTTCACGCGGTACTGACTACTTCTCAGACCACCGCAGCTCTAGCGCCGGGACTAAAATGGCGCGCCCGACAGGATTCGAACCTGAGACCTCTGCCTCCGGAGGGCAGCGCTCTATCCAGCTGAGCTACGGGCGCTTAGCGCCGTTGCGGGGCTGGATATTACGTACCTCCGTCCCCGCTGTCTAGTGCTTTTTTGAAAAAAATGCGCGTTTGGTTATGGTTTGCACATTTTGCCGCTTATTCCTCCACTTTCTGGGTGGTGCCACGGCGGCCCAGGCCAAAAAGCTTATACGCAGCCGTCACTGCCGCCAGGAAGATCAGCCCGACAAACAGCGACATGCGGGTATCGTCATTAAAGTACATTCCGATTAATACGCAAATCAGGAACGCCATCGTTAAATAGTTCGCATACGGGAACAGAATCGAGCGGAACGGATGGCTTTCAATCGCCTTTTTGTGCGCATGGCGGAAACGCAGCTGGCTGATGAGGATAACAAACCACGGCACCATGCCCGGCAGTACGCTGGCGCTATAGACATAAACAAACACGCGCTGCGGGTTAGGAATGATGTAATTCAGGCAAGAGCCAATCAGCAGAATCACAATAGATACCGCCACACCCGCAACCGGCACGCCAGCACGTGAGACTTTACTCATCGCCGCAGGCAGCTGGTTATTCTTCGAGAGCGCATAAAGCATACGCCCGCAGCTGTACATCCCGCTGTTACAGCCTGACAACGCTGCCGTCAGGACTACAAAGTTGATGATACCCGCCGCCGCCGTGATACCAATTTTGGCGAAGGTTAGAACAAACGGGCTTCCCGTCGTGCCAATTTCGTTCCAGGGGAAGATGGTGACAATGACGAAGATCGCGCCCACATAGAAGATCAGGATACGCCACAGCACTTTACCCACTGCACTACGCAGCGTAACTTGCGGGTTTTTCGCTTCACCAGCGGTAATACCGATAAGCTCCACGCCCTGATACGAGGCCACAACGATACACAGTGCCGTCAGGAAACCCTTCCAGCCGCCAGCGAAGAAGCCGCCGTGTTCAGTCAGGTTGCCAAAACCGATGGCGTGCCCGCCGTTGCCAAAGCCATAGAAAATCACGCCCAGACCAATAACAATCATCACGATGATGGTGGTGACTTTAATCATCGCAAACCAGAACTCGATTTCACCGTAAAGGCGCACGGCTGCCAGGTTTGCCAGGGCCACCAGCCCCACGGCAATGAGCGCGGGTATCCACTGGACCATGTCCGGGAACCAGAACTGGACGTAAACCCCTATCGCGGTAATCTCTGAGATCCCTACCGCCATCCACATAAACCAGTATGACCAGGCCGTCAGATAGCCGAAGAACGGGCTCATATAACGGTGCGCATAAACGGCGAAGGAGCCGGTTACTGGCTCCAGAAAGAGCATTTCGCCCATCGAGCGCATGATGAAGAAGACAAACAGCCCGGCGATGATATACGCCAGTAATACGGAAGGGCCTGCCCATTTGAGCGTACTTGCGGAGCCCATAAACAGGCCCACGCCGATAGTGCCGCCCAGCGCTATCAGTTCGATATGACGAGCTTCCAGCCCACGCTGTAGCTCCGGTTTTTTCTCTGCCATAGATCCTCGGTTGTGTCTGCTGTTTCCCGGCTTAAGAGCGGGTATTGTTTTTTAGTGGTACTAAAATACGGTGCGAATGGTTTCTTAAATTCTGCAAAATGGCAAACGATGCATTAAAAAAATAAATGCATTGCACATATTCGCAGCAGTTTTGCAGGGGAGTTGCAGCGCGAATAGCATATCGCGCTACATTTTGATTACATTTTCCCGGTGTAGTGCCAGGCGAGATAACGCAGCAGACGGAGCTGGCGTTTAATACGTGTTGGTTGCGACAGCAGGCGGTACAGCCACTCCAGTCCCAGGTTTTGCCATACCTTCGGCGCACGTTTTACATGGCCAGTGAAGACGTCATACGTCCCGCCGACGCCCATATAGAGGGCATCCGGGCAAACCAGACGGCAATCACGCATCAGGATTTCCTGGCGCGGTGAGCCCATCGCCACGGTGACAATTTTCGCCCCGCTGTCGCGCACGCGTTCAAACAACGCCTGTCGATCCTCTGGTTTGAAGTAACCATCCTGGCTGCCGGCAATATTAACATTCCATTGACGCCGCAGTTTCTCTTCTGTCTGAGCCAGTACTTCCGGCTTGCCGCCAATCAGGAACACTGGCGTACCCTCAGCACCTGCGCGGGCCATGAGCTGCTCCCAGAGATCGGCTCCTGCCACGCGTGAAACATTAGCGCCAGGATACTTTTTACGGATTGAGCGAACCACACTGATACCATCAGCATATTTGAACTCAGCCGCTTCTATCAGGGTTTTGACTTCGGCGTTATCTTCCACCGCCAGCATCTTTTCCGCATTGATGGCCACCAGCGTCCCGGATTTCATTTGGCCGTCGGCGAAAAGAAAGTCCAGTGCGTGCTGCATGTCGCGCCAGCCAATAAGCTGCAAACCACGTAGCGCATAGCGCGGTGCAGACGTTTTATCAGTCATTACTATCCTTACTCAGACTTGCGACAGCGTTGTGCTGCCCTGCGGCTCGCGCTTGTGCACAAGCCCTGCACTGTCAAACAGCCAGTACAACAATTTGGCCAGTAACAGGCAGACGCCGAAAATGACCATGAAGAACACCACGCGCGAAACGAATGAGTCCAGCCCTTCGCGCGCCAGAACGATCATATTGAAAATGGCACCAAAGCAGAAACTGTGCAAAATGGCCGCTTTATAGCGGTTGGTCTCTTCATTACCACGCACGTAAAGCCAGTCGAACCATTTAATAATCAACCCTACGGCAACGGCCCCGGGCAGAATAAACCACGCCCCACCCATCACGACCAGAGAGCCAATCAGCGTTGGCGAGATGGCCAGTCCGGAATGGTTGTTCAGTACTTCCCAGGTAAAATAGTTCGCGGTATTGAGCACCACGCCAGGACGGTCCGGCCATAGCCAGGAAGGGATAAAGACGTAGAAGTCGCGAACGATTGGCGCCAGGCCCTGGAAATCAATCTTGTCGTAGTTTTGCAGCAGTAATGCCAGGTTTTCCCACGGTGAGAACGTATCACGCGTCAGGTAGAGGAACGTGTAAAACGCTTCATCACCCGCCACATTCATCCCATAGCGCTTCAGTGCCAGCCAGAACATCCCGACAATGCCAAACACCCCAGCCGCCACCAGCATCCACAGCGAGATCCAGCCGCGAATGATGCCGATAAACAGGAAGATGGCGAAGGCGATAATGATGTTCGCGCGCGTACCGCCCACAATCATGTAGGTCAGAATGCCGAACGCGACGGTGCTGACCAGGAAGAACAGCCACGCTTTGCTGTCCTGGCGCAGGAAGAAGATCACCAGCATTGCCGGGATGAAGAAGTAGAAGAAACGCTTAAGCGCCACGCCAGAGACTTCGGCCGAAAAAATCTGGCTGTAGGAGTGCAGCTTAAACAGCAGGAAGCCGTTATGCATGAAGAAGATACCAACACTGACCAGGGCGATGGTCATTAGCATCACCCATGTCAGGTGGGTCTCCACCCTGTTCATGGTAAAAAGCGCCCGGCGTGGTGCGGTTGCCTGCGCTGAACGCAGCCGTGTTTTATAGGTGACGTAGTAAACCGCATAGAAACAGGTTGCAGCCAGAAGTGCCTGGAGCAAAATTTCTGGCGGCGCGACGCTCACGTCAAAACGGAAGACCAGAATGCTGGTTAGCGGGAAACCGAAAAAGAACGTCAGCAAAAACAGTAATGAGAAGAACACGTTAAAGTTGAAACGCACGCGGCGGAATTCGAACCAGGTGAGCGTGGCGATAAACAGTGTGCTCAGGAGCCAAACGACCAGCAAACCGCTGAATTGCAACTGGCTCATGCTTTGTCTCCTGCTGCGATACGCAGCGCACGGTGCCACGGCGAGAGGTAATTCGGGTTGAAGAAGTCGATGGAATTTTTGTCCACCAGCGCCAGTTGTCGCTGTGCTTCCCGAACAACCTCTTCATTAAGCGCATCGGTAGTAAACAGCACCGGCAGATTCTGCTCGACCATATCTTGCCAGAACGGATTATCGCGATTAAGTACACAGGGGATCCCAGCCTGAATCAGCAAACACAGTGTGCCAATCCCCTGCTGGCGGGCAAAGATAAAATACCCGAGATCGCATTTCCTCAGCAGCGCAAGGTACTCATCAAATTCCAGCTTATTATCGAGAATTTGCAAATTCCCGGCGCTGAATAACGCCAGCCCCTGTTGGCGAACCTCGTCGATATAGGCGTCGTTGTTGAGGGGGTACCCCATCGGGACAACCACATTGACGGTATCGCCAAATTGCTGATAAACAGCCCTGAGCGCGGCAGCATGTTCGTTGCTGCGATCGCCAGAGTTACCGACCAAAATCGTCAGTTTCCCCTCCCGTGGCGTGTCGTTCCCCATAGTGTTCAGCGCCGGGTTCATTCGGGTCGGGAAATAGAGCAATTCGCCGCGCACATCAGGATGCTGTTTCGCAAAATAATTCAGATCGCCTCGGGTGGCAAAAACACAGCCCACGCGTCCCTGCGCCATGCGACGCAGCGGGTAGAAAAGCCGGAATTTCCAGCCGCGGGAAACCTCGTAAAGATCGGCCCCCCAGATATGCCAGCTGCACTGGGAGGGTTTAATTCCGCCGCTTAACAGTGCCATCCACAGACCGGTATTAAACTGCCCGTGGAAGAAGAAGCGTTGCTCACGATCTGCTTTGGCTTTGGCAACGACCGCCTTCGCCAGCGTGGCCTTATCCGGCCAGAATTCGATTGTCAGCGCCGGAAACGCCTCGCTCAGGCCCTTATCCTGACCTGCAACCATAAATTCACGTGCATCAGGATCACCCGATGCCAGCTCATCGTTAAAGAACCGCAAAACGGTCTGGTTATGGTGTGGGATATCCGATCCCAGGATGTGAATCAGTGCAGTCATGCGCGTTTACGCCAAAGTAAAAATACGCCGCAACAGGCAGCAAAATAAACGATATAGGTTGCCATGTAGGCCTGAGCCGCTCCCAGCGCCCCGTGTGCGGGGATCAGCCAGTGCGAGAACACCGTCAGGAGCGTAAACTGGCTAATCTCAGCCAGGATATACAAACGCAGCGAGGCTTTCGCAATCACCAGATAGCCAAAAACGTAAGCCCCCACTTTCAGTACATCCCCCACCAGCTGCCAGGCAAAGAGATCGCGCATGGCGGTAAACTTCGCTGAGAAAAGCAGCCAGATGGCAACATCGCGCAATAACCAGACGGTAAAACTCGCGGCCGCCACAGCCGGCAACACAAAGCGCAGAGATCGAAAAATCTCACGGGTAATATCCTGCCTGGACGTCAGGCGCGATAAGGTTGGCAGTAAATAAACGCTAAAGGAAGCCGTTATAAACTGGAGGTAGGCGTCGGAAATGCTACTTACGCCCTGCCAGATACCGACCTCATCCCAGCTATAATGCGCCGCCAGCAGGTTTCGCATCATTACGTAGGCCACGGGTAACGTGACGGAGGTGATGAGCGCCATCAGGGTAAATTTACCCAACTGGCTGGCAAGAACCTTGTCCCACTGAGGTTTCAGGTAGCTCAGAGGAATGACGCCACGACGCATCAGCATAAACGCGGCAGGAACAACAACCAGCGCCGGAACCAGCGCCAGCCCCAGCAGTGCGCCTTCATACCCCCCAAGGCGATAGCAGAAGTAATAGGCAATAACACCGATGACGCTCCCCAGGATTAACGCAAGGGCGTTCCCGGCAGCATCACGAAAGCCTTTCATCAGCGCCAGTAGCAGGTTAGCCCAGGCAATGCCCATCTGAACCAACGCAACCAGACGCACCAGCCCCTGATATTGAGTATGCCCGAACAATCCCTGACTAATAGGGGCTGCCGCCAACAGAAATACAACCGCCAGCAGAGTCGAAAAAACAGATACCATTGCCGAAGAGGTACCAACTACCCTACGGAGCTGGGCAGCATCATCATGGTACTGCGCAACGTATTTGGTCACGCCGTTAAAAATACCGGCACCGGCCAGCACCCCAAGGACGGTAACAAGCTGGCGGAAATTACCTGCCAGCCCCACACCTGAAGGGCCAAATGAAACGGCCAGCAGCTTGACGACCAACAGCCCGGCGCCAATTTTTACAAGTGTGGACGCGGCGGTCCACACCGATGCTTTTGCCAGAGACATATCAGCCGAAATAACTCAGAAGGGTATTAATCACCGTACGCTGGTTAACCGGCGCGAGGTTATAGAAGAGTGGTAAGCGAAGCAGACGCTCACTTTCTTTGGTGGTGTAACGATCTTCACCTGCGAATACCCCAAACTCCTCACCCGCCGGGCTGGAGTGCAGCGGAATGTAGTGGAACACCGCCATAATTTCGGCTTCTTTCAGCCAGGCAATAAGCTTGCTGCGATCGTCGTTATCGCGCAGCTTAATGTAGAACATGTGCGCGTTGTGTACGCAATCAGCCGGGATCGTTGGCAGTTCAATACGTCCGGCTTTTGCCAGAGGCTCAAGCGAATCGTAATACGTTTGCCAAAGGGTCAAACGCTGGAGGTTGATACGTTCCGCTGCTTCCAGCTGCGCCCACAGATAGGCCGCCTGCAGATCCGCCATCAGATAGCTTGAGCCAATATCGCGCCAGGTATATTTGTCGACCTGGCCACGGAAGAACTGGCTACGGTTGGTGCCTTTTTCGCGGATCACTTCCGCACGCTCCACCAGAGCCCGGTCATTAATCAGCGTCGCCCCACCTTCTCCACCTGCGGTGTAGTTTTTGGTTTCGTGGAAGCTAAAGCAGCCAATATGGCCGATAGTCCCCAGCGCACGTCCTTTGTAAGTGGACATCACACCCTGGGCGGCATCTTCCACCACAAACAGGTTATGTTTTTTGGCGATCGCCATGATGGTGTCCATTTCACAGGCCACACCCGCGTAGTGAACTGGAACAATTACACGTGTTTTGTCGGTGATTGCCGCTTCAATCAGCGTCTCGTCAATGTTCATGGTATCCGGGCGGATATCCACAAAGACGATTTTCGCCCCGCGCAGAACAAACGCGTTAGCCGTGGAAACGAAGGTGTAGCTCGGCATAATCACTTCATCGCCAGGCTGGATATCCAGCAATAGTGCTGCCATTTCCAGTGATGCCGTACAGGACGGGGTCAGCAGAACTTTGGCACTGTGAAAACGCTGTTCCATCCACTGCTGGCAGCGACGGGTAAACCCACCATCACCGCAGAGTTTGCCGCTGCCCATAGCAGACTGCATATAGTCAAGTTCGGTTCCCACGACGGGTGGTGCGTTAAATGGAATCATCTTGTCACCTGTATAACCAGTAGGCGGTGGCGTCGATGTTGGCACCACTCGCAATATAACGTTTAAGCGCGGCAGTATTACCCACCTGGGTCGCCACCCGCAGCGTCGAGACCTGTTGTTGCTGCGCCCAGTGAAGCGCCGCCTGCATGAGCTTTTCACCCATGCCACGCCCGGCTAATAAGCCAATACGCGCCTCGCGCTCGTTGAGCTTACGCAGCGAGACAAATCCCTGAATTTGCCCGTCCACGGCACGAAAAACCAGGCAGACATGGTCAAAGGTCCCTTTGACCGCATTCTCCACCCACTGGGCGTAGAAACGTCCGCTATCGTCAGGCGCGTACCAGGGCGTGCGAAAACGGCTCTGAGCAAATGCCCGAACCGCCATCTGACGCAGCACGGGAATATCCTGTTCCGCTGCAAATTCCGCGCCTGACGCATCATGCCGGGTGAGCGTTATAGAAAGATCGACCTCACCTTCAACCAGCTTAAAGCCGTGTTGCTGGAGCGCATCCAGCAGGTCAGCACGGTCTGCTGGGATCTTAGCCTGAACCCTCTGCCAGGCAGTAAAGTCAGATTCCGTCAGTGCCGGCGCATCATCTCGCAGACGCGCAATGGCCGAGGGTAGACCGAAAAAGGTACTCTCCCAGTGCAGAGGTTCAAGTACCCCATTCAGGCTACTCAACGCCAGACACCTTTGGTATCAACGATATACTGCTGACGAACAGTATCACCGGATGTTGCTTTAAATTCTTTATGATCCACCAGCAGCACCAGCACATCCGCCGTCGCCAGCGCATCCTCCAGCGCGGTCAGCGTACAGTGCCCCGCCAGTTTTGCCGGCAGCGCATGAATATTCGGTTCGACCACCAGCGTTTCGCCCTTGTGCCATCCAGCAATCATCTCAGCAATTTCCATTGCCGGGCTTTCACGCAAATCATCAATGTTCGGTTTGAATGCCAGGCCAAAGCAGGCAATTTTCAGTTCACTGGCGCGCTTGCCGCTCTCAGCCAGGCAATCCGCAACCGTGGATTTAACCTGATTGAGTACCCAGTGAGGCTTGCTGTCGTTCACTTCACGCGCGGTGCGAATCAGACGTGCCTGCGCCGGGTTTTGCGCCACGATAAACCACGGATCGACGGCGATACAGTGACCGCCCACGCCAGGTCCTGGCTGCAGAATGTTGACGCGCGGATGGCGATTCGCCAGGCTGATTAACTCCCAGACGTTAATCCCCTGATCGGCGCAGATCAACGACAACTCATTCGCAAACGCGATGTTCACGTCACGGAAGCTGTTTTCTGTCAGCTTGCACATTTCCGCCGTACGCGAGTTAGTCACCACGCATTCGCCTTCAAGGAAAATCTTGTACAGCGCGCTGGCGCGAGCGGAACAAACGGGCGTCATACCGCCAATTACGCGGTCGTTTTTAATCAGCTCGACCATGACCTGCCCCGGCAGCACGCGCTCCGGACAGTAGGCAATATTGATATCGGCCTGCTCACCCGCCTGCTGCGGGAAGCTTAAATCAGGTCGTGCTTCTGCCAGCCACTGTGCCATCTGCTCGGTTGCCCCAACCGGAGAGGTCGACTCCAGGATCACCAGTGCCCCTTTCTTCAGGACAGGTGCAATTGACTTCGCTGCGGCCTCGACGTAAACCATGTCGGGCTCATGGTCGCCTTTGAATGGCGTTGGAACAGCAATCAGATATGCATCGGCTTCAACGGGTGTGGTACTGGCGCGCAGGAATCCCCCATCAACGGCCTCTTTGACCACGCGGTCGAGATCAGGCTCCACAATATGAATTTCGCCACGGTTAATGGTTTCTACCGCGCGCGCGTTGATATCCACACCAACGACCTGCTTTTGACGAGAGGCAAACGCTGCCGCAGTGGGCAAGCCAATGTAGCCAAGACCAATGACAGAGATGGTAGTAAAACTCATAACGATATCCGATTGTGTTTAAGTGCATGCAAAATACGACCACAAGCCTGCCCGTCTCCATACGGATTATGGGCCCGGCTCATCGCCTGATACTCTTCATCGTCGTGCAGCAGGCGCGTGACCTCTTCGACGATCAACTTTGTGTCGGTTCCGACCAGACGTACCGTACCCGCTTTGACGGCTTCCGGACGCTCGGTCGTTTCACGCATCACCAGAACAGGCTTGCCGAGGGACGGCGCTTCTTCCTGAATGCCACCTGAATCAGTGAGGATCAGCCAGGCATGATTCATCAACCAGACAAACGGCATGTAATCCTGAGGTTCAATCAGAAGGACATTTTCTACATGGCCCAGGATACGGTTGACGGGTTCGCTCACATTAGGATTGAGATGTACCGGATAGACAATCTGTACATCGTCGTTCTGCGCGGCGATTTCAGCCAGTGCATGACAGATTTGCTCAAAGCCCCGACCAAAGCTTTCACGACGGTGGCCGGTGACCAGAATGGTTTTTTTGCCATTATTCAGGAACGGATAGCGGGCTGCGAGGTCCTTCTGCAGATCGCTGTTTGCCAGTACGCGATCGCGTACCCAGATCAACGCATCAATGACCGTATTGCCGGTCACAAAAATTTTATTATCGGCAATATTTTCACGCAGCAAGTTCTGACGCGAGTTTTCGGTTGGCGCAAAGTGGTACATGGCCAGATGACCGGTTAGCGTACGGTTGGCCTCTTCCGGCCATGGGGAATAAAGGTTGCCGGTACGCAGACCCGCCTCAACATGACCGACGGGAATACGCTGGTAAAACGCAGCCAGACTTGTCGCCACGGTGGTAGTGGTGTCACCGTGAACCAGCACGACGTCAGGTTTGAATGACTCCAGGATCGGCTTGAGCTCTTGCAGAATACGGCAGGTTATCTCGGTCAACCCTTGCCCCGGCTTCATAATATTAAGGTCATAATCCGGGACGATGGAAAAGAGCGTTAAGACCTGATCAAGCATCTCACGGTGTTGGGCAGTGACGCACACTTTCGCTTCAATATCAGGATCATTGGCCAGCGCGTGAACCAGAGGTGCCATCTTAATGGCCTCCGGCCTGGTGCCAAATACGGTAAGTACTTTCACATCGATTCTCTTCGATTAGACGATGAAGACCGTAGCCTTCATCGTAGACGGCGTTCTTAGTTTGTGCGACGACGCGTTAACGCCACGCCAGCGCCCGTCAGTGCGCCTACAATCCCCCACATAATCATCAGGAATGCACGACGCGGACTATCGCGTTTTACAGGTTCTTCAGGCGTTCGCAAATAACGATAGGTCTGAAAACGCGGGTCCAGCGTTGGACCAACATTCAGGGTAGTGAGCATCGCGCGGTTTTGATCGTAGTCGAGGTCAAAATCAGGGCCCACGGCCTGAAGGTTTTCCAGACGAGCCTGCAGCATTGGGCGACCGAGCAGGAACATTTCAGAATCAGGCAGTTCATCCGCCGGGACATCCGTTTCGCTGCGGGAAATATTACGCTGCTCCGCAATTTTCAAAGCCTGCTCAATATTGTGTACGCGGCGGGAGAAAATGGCTTGTGCCACCTCTTCCTGACGTTTTACCTGGGCTTTCATCTGGATGGTACGGGCCGCCCAGGCACCTTTAAGCTCTTCATTGAGATGGCTTGCAGCACGCTGGCTGGCAAAAGCAACGTACTGACGCAACAGGTTATTAGCATCCGGTGCCGTTTCCGCAACCAGTTTGACGCTGTCATTAACGTTACGCAGCGCATCACCCGGCGTAAACTGGATGTTGTTTATCAGGTCATCCAAAAACGCGGCATCCGCTTTGCTGTTGCCCACCATACGCTGCTTGTAATAATCCGTCTGACTCCAGAAATCGCGGCGTGTATCCCACGAGGCCAGTTGCATCACAAACTCTTTGTACGCCTCATCCATGACGGAAGCCTGATCGGGTGTCGCCAGATTCGCCTTGATATCCAGGTTACGCAGGAACTGCTGCTGGGAATAAAACCCGCCGAGCATGTTAACCGTTGGTCTGTCTGTAATTGCCGTGGCGCTCCACTCTTGTTTTGCAAAGAAGGTGTAGGCCAGCGCTAACAGTGCGAACCCCAGCGCGATCCCCGCAATCCAAAGTTTGCCTGCCCATAACACGCGAAACAAACCCCGAATATCCAGTTCATTCTCAGTTACCACTGATTTCGCTCCCGCCAACGGTTGAGTCATCATAGTCCCGGTTTTACTTAGTTAATGTTGTGTTTTTGTCATTGTTACGACGCATCCTGCGTTTCAGACGTTTAATGAATCGCGCCACTTTCCATGCGCGCTTAATACAGTAGCCGTACAGGAAAAATGCTAGCAAGAATAATACCAACATTACCCACTCAGGGACAAAATGTGCATATTCCGCCGTCACCCCAATCCCAGCTAGAATAGCAGCCGCCAGCGTAATAAGCACAAATGCCTGTCGGGAAGTGAATCCGGCTCGCATGATCAAATGATGAATGTGTTGCCGGTCAGCAGAGAAAGGACTCATCCCTTTACGCAGGCGGCGATACATAATCGCAACCATATCCATTAATGGGATGGCAATAATCCATAATGCCGTTACCGGACTAATAGGATGAACATCACCCTGAGTGGTTTCCAGTAAGATCCAAATGATTGTAAAGCCGATAAGCGTGCTGCCCGCATCCCCCATGAAAACTTTATAGCGTCGCCCCAGTGCGCCAAGGTTTAACAAAATATAAGGCAGAATGGCCGCAATCATGGCAAAACACCACATAGCGAGGCTATATTGTCCATCGAACCACAAAATGAAACCAATTGCGGCAAATGAGACGCAGGACAGCCCTCCCAGCAAACCATCAATGCCATCAACCATATTAAACGCGTTGATCGCAACCCACACAGCGAATAGGGTCAAAAAATAGCCAAATGGGCCAAGCTCCATCTCCCATGAGCCAAAAATATAGCCCAGGCTACTCAAGTGCAATTTTGCGAACACCATCATTGTAATGGCGACCGCTGCCTGAACGAAGGCGCGAATTTTGACGCTAATGTCGTACCTATCATCAAGAGCACCAATAACTACAAGAACGGCGGCACAAGAGAGATACAACCTGGCATGCGGGATATAGTAATCTGCGATAGTAAACGTGAAACCGATCCCCGCGAAAACAGAGATCCCCCCCACCAAGGGGATCATACCTTGATGACGCTTACGGAAGTTGGGTTTATCCACTAATCCCAGATATTTCGCCACCTTACGCGCAAAAAACAAAAAGCAGGTGGTAAACAAGAAAATACTGGTTAATTCAGTAAACGTATCAAGTAGGTTCACAATGGATGTTCTCAACAAATGTTAGTCGAGGAAGTATAACCATCTAGGCACTTAGCCTGAAGTTATAAAGCAAACCTCTTATAGTTCCATTTGTTTATTATTCAAGCTATTAATGTTTTTACTGTGCGAATTATCTTATTGTCGCACTGACCGGTCAAAATTGGGAGTAGGTGATACTAGCGTATAATCCAAAAAAGAAAAACGCCACGTAAAAACGTGGCGTTCACTGGCTTTATTTGCGTTACGAGCGTTTCATCATGTCGAAGAAATCGTCGTTGGTTTTGGTCATCGCCAGCTTGTTAATGAGGAATTCCATTGCGTCGATTTCACCCATTGGATGGATGATTTTGCGCAGGATCCACATTTTCTGCAGCTCTTCCTGTGTGGTGAGCAGCTCTTCTTTACGGGTACCGGAACGGTTGTAATCGATAGCCGGGAAGACGCGTTTTTCAGCAATCTTACGAGAGAGGTGCAGTTCCATGTTACCTGTACCTTTAAACTCTTCGTAGATAACTTCGTCCATTTTGGAGCCGGTATCGATCAGCGCCGTCGCGATGATGGTCAGGCTGCCGCCCTCTTCCACGTTACGTGCAGCACCGAAGAAACGCTTCGGACGATGCAGGGCGTTGGCATCCACACCACCGGTCAATACTTTACCGGAAGCCGGAACCACGGTGTTGTACGCACGGGCCAGACGCGTAATGGAGTCGAGCAGGATGATCACGTCTTTCTTGTGCTCAACCAGGCGTTTCGCCTTCTCGATAACCATTTCCGCAACCTGAACGTGACGAGATGCTGGTTCGTCAAAGGTAGAAGCCACAACTTCACCTTTAACCAGACGCTGCATCTCCGTTACTTCTTCCGGACGTTCGTCAATCAGCAGCACCATCAGCACACAGTCTGGGTGGTTATAGGCGATGCTCTGCGCGATGTTCTGCAGCAGCATGGTTTTACCCGCTTTTGGCGGTGCCACAATCAGACCACGCTGACCACGACCAATTGGTGATGCCAGGTCCAGAACACGTGCGGTTAAGTCTTCGGTAGAACCGTTACCACGCTCCATGCGCAGGCGAGAGTTCGCGTGCAGCGGCGTTAAGTTCTCAAAGAGGATCTTGTTACGCGAGTTTTCTGGTTTGTCGTAGTTAACTTCATTAACTTTCAACAGCGCAAAGTAGCGTTCACCCTCTTTAGGAGGACGAATCTTACCTGAAATGGTGTCACCAGTGCGGAGGTTGAAACGGCGGATTTGGCTAGGGGATACGTAGATGTCGTCAGGGCCGGCGAGGTAGGAGCTGTCTGCAGAGCGGAGGAAACCAAATCCGTCTTGCAATATCTCCAGCACACCGTCGCCAAAGATATCTTCGCCACTCTTAGCGTGCTGCTTCAGGATGGCGAAAATGATGTCCTGCTTGCGCATACGAGCCTGGTTTTCCAGCCCCATATTTTCGCCGAGAGTGATCAGCTCAGAAACCGGCGTATTCTTTAATTCGGTAAGATTCATAATGGTGTGGGTTCTTAAACTCGGGGTGATTCTCGAACTTAATGTTGTGAATGGTATGGCAGGGTCATCCATGCCTGTTTAGCGGCCATCAACTCATGTCTGTTCGCTGTCTGGTCACAGGGAAAGAACGCAGAACTGAAACGACAAGACGGATTGAGTGACAAGCCCGGAATTTAGCCACTTCACGCACTGTATATGTCAACAACGGGAAGTATCGGGTAAAACAAGATTCAAACAACAAGATATGTTTAAAACGAAGTCATAGCTAACTTAGCACGACTTCAGCCGGGCGTCCAGAGTTCCACATCATTTAGCCGGGAGCTCTGAACGCACAGCGGAGAAACCTTACGCCAGGTTAGCGTCCAGGAACTCTTTCAGTTGACCTTTGGACAGCGCGCCCACTTTGGTCGCCGCCACTTCGCCGTTTTTGAACAGCAGCAGGGTCGGAATGCCACGGATACCGTATTTTGGTGCAGTGCCCGGGTTCTGGTCGATGTTCAGCTTGGCAACGGTCAGTTTGCCCTGATATTCGTCGGCGATCTCATCCAGAATCGGGGCGATCATTTTGCAAGGACCACACCATTCAGCCCAGAAATCGACGAGGATCAGCCCGTCAGCCTTAAGTACGTCCGTGTCAAAACTGTCGTCAGTCAGGTGAATAATTTTATCGCTCATATATAACTCCACAGGAATAAGCCTGGTACGTTGGTTTTGTCTCCACCAACGACGTGTTGATGTCGCATTAACCAACTAAAGGTTGACTTTATTTCACCGGATACGCTTTCGTAAAGCAATAGTAAGCTGATATTCTACCACACTATGAGCAAAACACATTTAACAGAACAGAAGTTTTCCGACTTCGCCCTGCACCCAAAGGTGACAGAAGCCCTTGAAAATAAAGGGTTTCATAACTGCACGCCCATTCAGGCCCTCGCGCTGCCGCTAACGCTGGCCGGTCGCGATGTTGCAGGGCAGGCGCAAACCGGTACTGGCAAAACGATGGCGTTCTTAACGTCAACGTTTCATTATTTACTTTCTCATCCAGCGATTGCAGACCGCAAAGTTAACCAGCCGCGCGCGCTAATTATGGCCCCAACGCGAGAACTGGCGGTACAGATCCATGCAGACGCTGAGCCCCTGGCGCAGGCTACCGGCCTGAAGCTTGGCCTGGCCTATGGCGGCGACGGCTACGATAAACAGCTTAAAGTGCTGGAAAGCGGTGTGGATATCCTGATCGGTACCACAGGCCGCCTCATTGATTACGCTAAACAGAATCACATCAACCTCGGTGCCATCCAGGTCGTGGTGCTGGATGAAGCTGACCGTATGTACGATCTGGGCTTCATCAAAGACATCCGCTGGCTGTTCCGTCGCATGCCTCCGGCAAATCAGCGTCTGAACATGCTGTTCTCCGCTACCCTTTCTTATCGCGTACGCGAGCTGGCGTTCGAGCAGATGAACAACGCCGAATATGTGGAAGTGGAGCCCGAGCAGAAAACAGGTCACCGCATTAAAGAAGAGCTCTTCTATCCATCCAATGAAGAGAAAATGCGTCTGCTGCAAACGCTGATCGAAGAAGAGTGGCCAGATCGCGCCATTATCTTCGCGAACACCAAGCACCGCTGCGAAGACATCTGGGGTCATCTGGCTGCCGATGGTCACCGTGTTGGTCTGCTGACCGGCGATGTGGCGCAGAAAAAACGCCTGCGCATTCTTGAAGAGTTCACCCGTGGCGATCTCGATATTCTGGTCGCAACCGACGTGGCAGCACGCGGTTTACACATTCCAGCCGTGACGCACGTCTTTAACTATGACCTGCCAGACGACTGCGAAGACTACGTACACCGTATCGGTCGTACCGGTCGAGCCGGCGCAAGCGGTCACTCGATTAGCCTTGCGTGTGAGGAGTATGCGCTGAATCTTCCAGCCATTGAGACTTACATCGGTCACTCCATTCCGCAGAGCAAATACAATCCGGAAGCGCTGTTAAGCGAACTGCCGCCGCCTAAGCGCCTTACCCGCGCCCGCTCCGGCAATGGTCCGCGCCGCTCTGGCGCACCGCGTAATCGTCGTCGTTCAGGTTAAAAAAATATGCTCAGTTCCACCTCGCTTTATGCGGCAATTGATCTCGGTTCGAATAGTTTTCATATGCTGGTTGTGCGCGAGGTGGCGGGAAGCATACAAACGCTGACGCGTATTAAGCGCAAGGTCCGCCTCGCGGCGGGCCTGAGCAGCGATAACCACCTTTCTCATGAAGCCATGGAACGTGGCTGGCAGTGTCTGCGGCTCTTTGCTGAGCGTCTGCAGGATATCCCGCATTCCCAAATTACCGTTGTCGCCACAGCGACGCTCCGCCTGGCGGTTAACGCCGTAGATTTTATTGCCAAAGCGCAGGAAATTCTGGGGTGTCCGGTTCAGGTTATCAGCGGTGAAGAAGAAGCCCGCCTGATCTATCAAGGTGTTGCACACACGACAGGGGGTGATGATCGCCGTCTGGTCGTGGATATCGGCGGTGCCAGCACCGAACTCGTGACCGGTACCGGCGCACAGGCAACGTCACTGTTCAGCCTCTCGATGGGTTGCGTGACCTGGCTTGAGCGCTATTTCACTGACCGGAATCTGGCGAAAGAAAACTTCGACGAGGCGGAGAATGCCGCACGCGAGGTGTTACGTCCGGTCATGGATGAACTGCGTTATCACGGCTGGAAAGTCTGTGTGGGTGCTTCTGGCACTGTGCAGGCTTTGCAGGAAATCATGATGGCGCAGGGAATGGATGAGCGGATTACGCTTGCCAAACTTCAGCAACTGAAACAGCGAGCTATTCAGTGTGGGCGGCTTGAAGAGCTTGAAATTGAAGGCCTGACGCTTGAACGCGCGCTGGTTTTCCCGAGCGGGCTGGCCATTCTGATTGCGATTTTCACCGAGCTGAATATTCAGTGTATGACGCTGGCTGGCGGCGCACTGCGAGAAGGCCTGGTCTATGGGATGTTGCATCTGTCGGTTGATCAGGACATTCGCAGCCGTACTCTGCGCAACGTGCAGCGTCGTTTTTTGGTTGATATCGACCAGGCGGGTCGCGTGGCGCAACTGGCATCACGCTTCGCTGATCAGGTTGCCACCGGCTGGGATCTTGACCCTTTGAGCCGAGATTTATTGCTGAGCGCCTGCGCGCTACATGAAGTGGGGCTGAGCATTGATTTCAAACAGGCCCCTGTTCATGCGGCCTATCTGGTACGTAACCTCGATTTACCGGGCTACACACCTGCACAGAAAAAGTTGCTGGCAACGCTGCTGCTAAACCAGACCAACACTGTTGACCTCTCCTCTTTACATCAGCAAAACGCCGTACCGCCACGCGTGGCCGAGCATCTGTGCCGTTTGCTACGTCTGGCGATTTTGTTTGCCAGCCGCCGTCGTGATGATTTGCTACCTGCCATCAATCTGGTCGCTGATGGCGAGAAGCTTTCGCTGACGTTACCGGAAAACTGGATTGATAATCATCCCCTTGGGGCAGAGATGATCGAACAGGAGTGCCAGTGGCAAAGTTATGTACACTGGGTTCTTGAAGTGAAGTAATTCCCTGAGCATTGCCGGGTGGCGGCTTCGCCTTACCCGGCCTAAAAATAAATATTTATCCTTTCTCTTTGGCTTTCGCCAGCATGGCGCGAATGTTCGCCACGTTAGCCTGCCCCTTGTGCATCCGTTCTTCTGCCGTAATCACTTTGCGCTCCTGCTCCCAGATCAGATCGTCCTGCGGTAGCTCCAGCAGGAAACGACTCGGCTCCGGGCGCACCAGCTCGCCATACTGACGGCGTTCTTTACACAGTGTGAATGTCAGCTCTTTCTGCGCACGGGTGATCCCGACATAGGCCAGACGGCGTTCCTCGTCGACGTTATCTTCATCAATGCTGCTCTGGTGCGGCAGCAAACCTTCTTCCATACCGACCAGATACACATACGGGAACTCCAGTCCTTTTGAGGCGTGTAACGTCATAAGCTGAACCTGGTCAGCCTCTTCCTCGCTCTCCCCACGTTCCATCATGTCGCGAAGGGTAAAGCGGGTGACCACCTGAGTCAGGGTCATCGGCTCATCTATCTCCGAACCTTCCAGCATTTCGGTCATCCAACTGAACAGCTGGTTAACGTTTTTCATCCGCATCTCAGCGGCTTTCGGGCTGGCTGAGGTTTCGTACAACCAGGATTCGTAATCAATACCGTGAATGAGATCGCGAACTGCAGCGACAGGTTCACGTTCCGCAAGGCGCTGCACCTCTCCCAGCCAGTGGGTGAAACGGGTTAACGAATCGTAACCACGTCCGGTCAGCATCTGACTCAGCCCCATATCGAAGCTGGCGGTAAACAGGCTTTTGTTGCGGGTCATCGCCCATTCACCCAGTTTTTGCAGCGTGGCCGGGCCAATCTCGCGCTTCGGGGTATTCACGATACGCAGGAAAGCGCTGTCATCATCCGGGTTGGTGAGCACACGCAGATATGCCAGCAGATCTTTGATTTCAGGACGTGAGAAGAACGACGTACCGCCCGAGATCTTGTACGGAATGCGGTTTTGCATCAGCATCTTTTCAAAGACGCGCGACTGGTGGTTACCGCGATAGAGGATCGCGTAATCCTTATATTCGGTTTTATTAACGAAGTGGTGGGCAATTAGCTCGCCGGTAACGCGTTCAGCCTCATGCTCTTCATTGTTGGCACTGAGCACTTTCAGCTCTGTGCCGTAACCCAGTTCGGAGAACAGACGCTTCTCAAACACATGCGGGTTATTGGCGATCAGGATATTCGCCGACTTGAGGATACGCCCGGAAGAACGGTAGTTTTGCTCCAGCTTAATCACCTGCAACGCAGGAAAATCTTTGCTTAACAACACCAGGTTTTGTGGACGCGCACCGCGCCAGGAGTAAATTGACTGGTCATCGTCACCCACCACGGTGAAACGCGCGCGCTGCCCCACCAGCAGCTTCACCAGTTCGTACTGGCTGGTGTTGGTATCCTGATATTCATCCACCAGCAGGTAGCGGATCTTGTTCTGCCAGCGCTCACGCACCTCTTCATTACGCTGAAGCAGTAGCGTTGGCAGGAGGATCAGATCGTCGAAATCCAACACGTTACACGCTTTCATATGCGCGTCATACAGGCTGTAGCAGTGGGCGAAGATCCTGTCCCGTTCACCTTTCGCACTCGCTGCCGCCTGTGCAGGCGTCATCAGATCGTTTTTCCAGTTTGAGATCGTCGAGATCAGCTGTTGCAGCAGAACTTTGTCGTCTTCGATCAATCCTTCGGTGAGCTCTTTGAGCAACGCCACCTGGTCGGTGTCATCGAAAAGAGAAAAGTTGGACTTCATCCCAAGTGCGGCGTATTCGCGTTTAATGATATCCAGCCCCAGGGTATGGAAGGTGGAGATCATCAGCCCGCGCGCCTCTTTGCGCCCCAGCGTCTGGCCAACACGCTCTTTCATCTCGCGCGCTGCTTTGTTGGTAAATGTCACCGCCGCAATGTGGCGTGCCTGATAGCCACACCCACGAATTAAGTGAGCGATTTTGTTAGTGATCACGCGGGTTTTACCGGAACCCGCCCCTGCCAGCACCAGGCATGGTCCAGTGACGAATTCGACCGCTTGTTGTTGTCCAGGGTTTAAACGCATGGGAATATTGCTCAATCTTCGAACGGGGGATGGATTGTAGCAGAAAGCCGGGCGCAGATTTACCGGCTAATGATAAAGTGACGGAAACACGATGAATCCCGAGAGCAGAATCATGGTAAAGAGCGCAGCAGCCCTGCACATTCTGGTTAAAGAAGAGAAACTGGCCCAGGAGATCCTCACCAAACTGGAACGTGGGATCAGCTTTGATCATCTGGCAAAGCGCTACTCCAAATGCCCATCCGGGCGTAATGGCGGTGATTTAGGCGAATTTAAACAGGGGGCAATGGTGGGGCCATTCGATCAGGCGGTTTTTAGCTGCCCGCTCCTGAAGCCTTACGGTCCGGTGAAAACCAAGTTTGGCTACCATATCATTAAGGTGCTTTATCGCCGCTAACGCGTGTTATATTGCGCCCCAATTTATCTCAACCCATTAAGGCACAATCATGGCAAAAACAGCAGCAGCACTGCATATCCTGGTGAAAGAAGAGAAACTGGCTCTGGATCTTCTGGAGCAAATTAAGAACGGTGCCGACTTTGGTAAACTGGCGAAGAAGCACTCTATCTGCCCATCAGGCAAACGCGGTGGTGACTTAGGTGAATTCCGTCAGGGTCAGATGGTTCCGGCATTCGATAAAGTGGTCTTCTCTTGCCCGGTACTGGAGCCAACGGGTCCACTGCATACGCAGTTCGGTTACCACGTGATTAAAGTCTTGTATCGCAAATAAAAAGCCGGGTGGCGGCTACGCCTTACCCGGCCTACGTTTTAGCGTTTTGTAGGTCGGGTAAGCGAGGTGCCACCCGACAAGATTGTTAACCCGCTACTGCGATACGTTTCATATCGGTCATGTAGCCACGCAGTTTGTGACCCACTTTCTCGATCTGATGGCTGCGAATCGCTTCGTTTACATCACGCAGCTGCGCGTTATCCACGGCACCTTCTGCAATCGCTTTGCCCAGATCACCTGTCTGCAGCGTAGTCATGAACTCTTTCAGCAGCGGTACGCAAGCGTAAGAGAACAGGTAGTTACCATACTCAGCAGTATCAGAGATAACCACGTTCATTTCATACAGACGCTTACGGGCGATGGTGTTCGCAATCAGCGGCAGCTCGTGCAGTGATTCGTAGTACGCAGACTCTTCGATGATGCCGGAATCCACCATGGTTTCGAACGCCAGCTCAACGCCTGCTTTCACCATGGCGATCATCAGTACGCCTTTATCGAAGTACTCCTGTTCGCCGATTTTACCTTCATACTGTGGCGCGGTTTCGAACGCGGTTTTACCGGTCTCTTCACGCCACGTCAGCAGTTTCTTATCGTCATTTGCCCAGTCAGCCATCATGCCGGAAGAGAACTCACCGGAGATGATGTCGTCCATATGTTTCTGGAACAGCGGTGCCATGATGGTTTTCAGCTGTTCAGACAATGCGTAAGCACGCAGTTTCGCCGGGTTGGACAGACGGTCCATCATCAGGGTGATACCGCCTTGCTTCAGAGCTTCGGTGATGGTTTCCCAGCCGAACTGAATCAGTTTTTCAGCGTATGCAGGGTCAGTGCCCTCTTCCACCAGCTTGTCAAAGCACAGCAGAGAGCCGGCCTGCAACATACCGCACAGAATGGTCTGCTCGCCCATCAGGTCAGATTTCACTTCTGCAACGAAGGAAGATTCCAGCACGCCCGCACGGTGGCCGCCAGTTGCCGCTGCCCATGCTTTGGCAATCGCCATGCCTTCACCTTTTGGATCGTTTTCCGGGTGAACAGCAATCAGGGTTGGCACGCCGAAACCACGTTTGTATTCTTCACGGACTTCCGTACCCGGGCACTTCGGTGCCACCATGACAACAGTGATGTCTTTACGGATCTGCTCACCCACTTCAACGATGTTGAAGCCGTGGGAATAACCCAGCGCTGCGCCGTCTTTCATCAGTGGCTGCACAGAACGCACAACGTCAGAGTGCTGTTTGTCTGGGGTCAGGTTAACCACCAGATCCGCCTGTGGGATCAGCTCTTCGTAGGTGCCTACTTTGAAGCCGTTTTCGGTCGCTTTACGCCAGGACGCACGCTTCTCAGCAATCGCTTCTTTACGCAGTGCGTAAGAGATATCCAGACCGGAGTCGCGCATGTTCAGGCCCTGGTTCAGACCCTGCGCACCACAGCCGACGATGACCACTTTTTTACCCTGAAGGTAGCTCGCGCCATCAGCAAATTCGTCGCGCGCCATAAAGCGGCATTTGCCCAGTTGCGCCAGCTGCTGGCGCAAGTTCAGTGTATTAAAGTAGTTAGCCATGGGTGATACCTCGTGATGTTGTGTGTCTTATTGTTCGGTTCGCTGTTCAGCGAGAATGTACCCACATTACAACAGGAAATTCATTGCGGAAATTGATATATTCACAACGTCACGTTGCAATATCTGCAATGTAAAAAGGGGGAGTGAAATCAGTGGATTTACGCGATCTGAAAATGTTCCTGCATCTGGCGGAAAGCCGTCACTTTGGCCGCAGCGCCCGGGCGATGCACGTCAGCCCCTCCACGCTTTCACGACAGATCCAGCGCCTTGAGGAAGATCTCGGCCAGCCGCTGTTTGTGCGTGATAACCGTGCCGTTACCCTCACGGAAGCGGGTGAAGAACTGCGCATTTTTGCCCAGCAGACACTGTTACAGTATCAGCAACTCAGGCACTCGATTGACCAACAGGGGCCGTCACTTTCTGGTGAGCTGCATATTTTCTGCTCCGTGACCGCCGCCTATAGCCATCTCCCGCCCATCCTTGACCGCTTCCGCGCGGCACATCCGTCGGTTGAAATTAAACTCACCACCGGCGACGCCGCCGATGCAATGGAAAAAGTGGTGACGGGTGAAGCGGATCTCGCCATTGCCGGGAAACCCGAAACCTTGCCAGGTGCGGTGGCATTTTCAATGCTGGAGAACCTGGCGGTAGTGCTGATTGCCCCGGCACTGCCCTGCCCGGTGCGTAATCAGGTATCGGTGGAGAAACCAGACTGGTCAACGGTGCCATTTATCATGGCCGATCAGGGACCGGTACGCCGCCGTATTGAGCTCTGGTTCCGCCGTCAGAAGATCAGCAATCCGTCAATTTACGCAACAGTCGGTGGCCATGAGGCGATGGTCTCAATGGTGGCGCTCGGCTGCGGCGTGGCGCTACTGCCGGAAGTGGTGCTGGAAAACAGTCCGGAGCCGGTACGTAACCGCGTGATGATTCTGGAACGCAGCGACGAGAAAACACCGTTTGAGCTTGGCGTGTGTGCACAAAAAAAGCGGCTGCATGAGCCGCTTATTGATGCGTTCTGGCAGATCCTGCCAAACCATTAACCCGCGAGGAAGAACCTGAACGCCGGGTTATGCGTCTCATCGTGACAGTCATAGCCCAGTTCGTTCAGCCGCGTTTCGAAATCAGGCTCATGTTCGCCCAGCTCAAACGCGGCCAGCACGCGACCATAGTCCGTGCCGTGGCTGCGGTAGTGGAACAAAGAGATGTTCCAGTGCGTACCCAGCGTATGCAGGAACTTAAGCAGTGCGCCCGGAGACTCCGGAAACTCAAAGCTGAACAGACGTTCCTTGAGCGGTTTCGATGGACGTCCGCCAACCATATAGCGCACATGCAGTTTCGCCATTTCATCATCAGAGAGATCAACAACGCTGTAGCCACCTTCGTGCAGCAGGTTGAGGATCTCTTTGCGTTCTTCCAGACCGCGACTCAGGCGCACACCGACAAAAATGCACGCATCTTTGGCGTCAGCAAAACGGTAGTTAAATTCCGTCACTGAGCGGCCGCCGAGTAGCTGGCAGAATTTCAGGAAGCTGCCCTTCTCTTCCGGGATGGTCACCGCCAACAGTGCTTCCCGCTGTTCACCCAGCTCGCAGCGCTCTGAAACATAGCGCAGACCGTGGAAATTAACGTTAGCACCGGAGAGCACATGCGCCAGGCGTTCGCCGCGAATGTTGTGCTGAGCGATGTATTTTTTCATCCCCGCCAGCGCCAGCGCACCAGAAGGTTCCGCCACCGCACGCACATCTTCGAACAGATCTTTCATCGCCGCGCAGATCGCGTCGCTATCAACCGTGACGATATCGTCGAGATACTCCTGGCACAGGCGGAAGGTTTCATCCCCAATGCGCTTGACCGCCACGCCCTCGGCAAACAGCCCGACACGCGGCAGGTCTACCGGATGCCCGGCATCCAGCGCCGCCTTCAGGCAGGCAGAGTCTTCCGCCTCAACGGCAATCACTTTGATCTGCGGCATCAGCTGTTTGATCAGCACCGCCACGCCTGCGGCCAGGCCTCCGCCGCCGACCGGCACAAACACACGGTCAAGATGAGCATCCTGTTGCAGCAGTTCCAGCGCCAGTGTGCCCTGCCCGGCAATCACCATCGGGTGATCAAATGGTGGCACCCAGGTAAAACCCTGCTGTTGCGCCAGTTCAATGGCTTTGGCCTTGGCTTCGTCAAAGTTTGCGCCGTGAAGCAGCACTTCGCCGCCAAAACCACGCACCGCATCCACTTTGATATCCGCCGTGGCCACCGGCATCACGATCAGCGCTTTCAGCCCTAAGCGAGCAGAGGAGAATGCGACGCCCTGAGCGTGGTTACCTGCAGAGGCGGTAATTACGCCGCGTGCTTTTTGCTCGTCGGTCAGCCCTGCCATCATCGCGTAGGCCCCGCGCAGCTTAAAACTGTGTACTGGCTGACGGTCTTCGCGCTTCACCAGAATCACGTTGTCGAGGCGCGAAGAGAGTTTTTCCATTTTCTGCAGCGGGGTGACCTGCACCGCTTCATAGACTGGCGCACGTAGCACTGCCCGGAGATATTCCGCCCCCTCAGGGGCGGCAGATAAGGGTTGTGATTCGGCCATCATTAGCCCCCAAGTTTCGATTTATCGCGCACCGCGCCTTTATCTGCACTGGTGGCAAGGCTCGCGTAAGCACGCAGGGCGAAGGAGACTTCACGCTGACGATCTTTCGGCGTCCAGGCTTTGTCGCCGCGAGCTTCCTGCGCTTCACGACGAGCCGCAATTTCCTGGTCGCTCAGCTTCAACTGAATACCGCGATTTGGAATATCGATTTCGATCAGGTCGCCATCTTCGATAATGGCGATATTGCCGCCACTCGCCGCTTCAGGGGAAACGTGGCCGATAGACAAGCCGGACGTACCGCCAGAAAATCGACCATCAGTGATCAGCGCACACGCCTTACCGAGTCCCATGGATTTCAGGAAGGTGGTTGGGTAGAGCATCTCCTGCATACCCGGCCCACCTTTCGGACCTTCGTAGCGGATCACTACCACATCACCTTCCACCACTTTGCCACCGAGAATCGCGTCTACCGCCTCGTCCTGGCTTTCATACACTTTTGCCGGGCCGGTGAATTTCAGGATGCTGTCATCTACGCCGGCGGTTTTCACGATACAACCGTTTTCCGCAAAGTTACCATACAACACAGCCAGACCACCGTCTTTGCTGTAGGCGTGTTCCAGCGAGCGGATGCAGCCTTCAGCGCGGTCATCATCCAGGGTATCCCAGCGGCAGTCCTGCGAGAATGCCTGGGTGGTACGGATACCTGCCGGGCCAGCGCGGAACATCTTTTTCACCGCGTCGTCTTTGGTCAGCATCACATCGTACTGGTCCAGCGACTCTGGCAGCGTCAGACCAAGTACGTTTTTCACATCACGGTTCAGCAGCCCGGCGCGATCCAGTTCGCCGAGGATACCGATAACGCCACCGGCACGGTGCACGTCTTCCATGTGGTACTTCTGCGTACTTGGCGCGACTTTACACAGCTGAGGTACTTTGCGGGAGAGCTTGTCGATGTCGCTCATGGTGAAGTCGATCTCGGCTTCCTGCGCGGCGGCCAGCAGGTGCAGCACAGTGTTGGTGGAACCGCCCATGGCAATATCCAGCGTCATAGCGTTTTCGAACGCCGCTTTGCTGGCGATGTTACGCGGCAGCGCGCTGGCATCGTCCTGCTCGTAGTAGCGTTTCGTCAGCTCAACAATGCGTTTACCGGCGTTGAGGAACAACTGTTTACGATCGGCATGAGTCGCCAGCAGCGAGCCGTTGCCCGGTTGCGACAGACCGAGTGCTTCGGTCAGGCAGTTCATGGAGTTGGCGGTGAACATCCCGGAACAAGAGCCGCAGGTCGGGCACGCGGAACGTTCCACCTGCTCACTCTGCTCATCAGAGACTTTCGGGTCCGCACCCTGAATCATCGCATCAACCAAGTCGAGCTTGATAATTTTGTCGGAAAGCTTGGTTTTCCCTGCTTCCATTGGACCGCCGGAGACGAAGATCACCGGAATGTTCAGACGCAGGGAAGCCATCAGCATCCCTGGAGTGATTTTGTCGCAGTTGGAGATACAGACCATCGCATCCGCACAGTGGGCGTTAACCATGTACTCCACTGAGTCGGCGATCAGCTCGCGAGATGGCAGTGAATAGAGCATGCCCCCGTGACCCATCGCGATACCGTCATCCACCGCAATGGTGTTGAACTCTTTCGCCACACCGCCAGAGGCTTCAATTTGCTCGGCAACCAGTTTACCCAGATCACGCAGGTGTACGTGACCTGGCACAAACTGGGTAAAGGAGTTCACCACGGCGATAATTGGCTTGCCGAAATCGGCGTCGGTCATTCCGGTGGCGCGCCACAGTGCGCGGGCACCCGCCATGTTACGGCCGTGGGTGGTGGTGGCTGAACGATACTTAGGCATGCTTTATTTACTCCCGTCTGACTATTTAATGGGACGGTGCGTGCCGTCCCAAATTTATACTTAGTGATTAACCTGATCCAACCAGCCGTATTTATCTTCTGTTTCGCCGGTGAAGAGGCCAAAGAACGCTTGCTGAATACGTTTGGTGACCGGGCCGCAGCGGCCTTCGCCCACCTGGATACCGTCTACGCTGCGTACCGGCGTAATTTCAGCCGCAGTACCAGACATAAAGACTTCATCCGCCAGGTAGAGAGATTCGCGGGACAGTACCTGCTCGCGCACTTCGATACCCAGATCTTTCGCCAGCTTGATGATGGCGTCACGGGTGATGCCCGGCAGCGCGGACGAGGTAAATGGTGGCGTGAACAGAATGCCATCTTTCACTTCAAACAAGTTTTCGCCCGCACCTTCTGAGATATAGCCATTCACGTCGAGGGCAATACCTTCCTGATAACCGTGACGGCGCGCTTCGCTACCGACCAGCAGTGAGGAGAGGTAGTTACCGCCCGCTTTAGCAGCGGTCGGGATGGTATTTGGTGCCACGCGGTTCCAGGAAGAGACCATTGCGTCGATCCCCTGCTCCAGAGCTTCAGCACCCAGATAAGCACCCCATGGGAACGCGGCAATGATCACATCGGTGGTATAGCCTGCTGGCGGGTTAACGCCCATCCCCACATCACCCACAAACACCAGCGGACGAATATACGCGCTGGTCAGGTTGTTCTTGCGAATCACCTCGCGGCAGGCTTCCATCAGCTCATCGACACTCTGGGAAACCGGGAAACGATAAATTTTGGCTGAGTCATGCAGACGCTGCATATGTTCACGATGACGGAACACCACTGGCCCTTTGTGAGAGTCGTAACAACGGATGCCTTCAAACACAGACGTACCGTAGTGCAGCGCGTGGGACATCACGTGGACCTTCGCGTCCTCCCAGCGAACCATCTCACCATTGAACCAAATGTAATCAGCTTTTTTTGTCGTCATTTTTTCGTCCTGTCACGCTTAAGCGCGGATTTGTTGTGATGTGGTTGTGCTCTGGCAGATGGCTACATGGGCAACATCTACCAGTTTTGATAACTGACTAAACAGTAATTCGACCGGGCGCGGGCTGGCAACGGTTAATTCGATGCTGATATTTTGCGCATCGGTGGCCGTCTCCATATTCATAGAGCAAATCTGAAAACCACGATGACGGACCACACGCAAAACGCGTTCTAAGGTTTCTGGATTGAAGCGAGCCTGCACGGCGACCTGATGTTGCATCATGATAATTTCTCCAGCATTTGTGAGTTACTGGCACCTGGCGGTACCAACGGCCAGACATTCTCAAGCTCGTCGATTGAGACATGAAGCAGGTAAGGCCCTTCGCTTGACAGCATGGTGTCGAGTGCCGCTTCAACCTGGTCTTTACGGGTAATGTGCTGGCCAGGGATGCCAAAGGCGCTGGCCAGAGTGAGGAAATCGGGGTTATCGGTCAGGGTGGTTTCGCTGTAACGTTCCTGGAAGAACAACTGTTGCCACTGACGAACCATCCCTAAACGCTGGTTATCGAGTAACACGATTTTCAGCGGCAACTGCTTACGCTTCACGGTGCCCAGCTCCTGAACATTCATCATGAAGGAGCCGTCACCGGAGATACAGATAACGGTATCGTTCGGTCGGGCAACCTGTGCGCCCACAGCAGCTGGCAGACCGAAACCCATCGTTCCTAACCCGCTGGAAGTGATGAAATTTTCCGGGCGAGTGTAGGTCATGTGCTGAGCTGACCACATCTGATGCTGGCCCACGTCGGTGGTGACGACGCTGTCTGCAGGTTTACGATCGGACAACTGTTTCAACAGCAGCGGTGCGTAGATGGCCTCACCGGGGTGGTCGTAACGCCAGGCATGCTCAGTGCGCATGTCTGCAGCATGCTGACGCCATGCACGGATATCTAACGGTTGCTGCAAAGCGGGTAACAATATGTTGAGATCACCCTGCAGGGCGACATGTGCCTGACGCAATTTGTTCATTTCTGCCGGGTCGATATCCATATGGATGACTTTGGCATTCGGCGCGAAGGTGTTCAGCTTGCCAGTGACACGGTCATCGAAACGCGCCCCTACGGCAATGAGCAGATCGCACTCCTGCACCGCCAGGTTTGCGGCTTTGGTGCCGTGCATCCCCAGCATGCCGAGGTAGTACGGATAGTCGGCATCCACCGCGCCCAGACCTTTCAGCGTGCAGGTCGCTGGCATCTGCGTTGTTGCGATAAATTCGCGCAGGGCTGGAACGGCCTGTGCCATGCCTACGCCACCGCCAACGTACAGCATCGGCTGTTTCGCCTGTGCCAGCATCTGGCGCGCCTCTGCAACGTCCTCATGTGGAAACACATCGTCGCTTTCAACGGTGGAGAAGTGCGGTTCCAGATCACCGAGAGCCACCTGGATATCTTTTGGGATATCCACCAGAACCGGGCCAGGACGGCCAGAACTGGCAACAGCAAATGCTTCAGCCATCACGCGCGGCAACTCTTCCAGAGACTGGACGAGGAAACTGTGTTTGGTGCAAGCCAGGGATAAACCAAGCACATCCACTTCCTGGAAGGCATCGGTGCCGATGAACGGAGAAGCGACCTGACCAGTGATTGCCACGACAGGAACAGAGTCGAGCAGTGCATCAGCTAGGCCGGTGATCAGGTTGGTTGCCCCTGGTCCTGAGGTTGCCATGCAAACCCCAGTTTTGCCGGTAGCGCGCGCATAACCGATGGCTGCCATTGCTGCGCCCTGCTCGTGTCGGCACAACAGGTGTTCCACGCCGCCGTCATACAATGCATCGTAAATCGGCATAATTGCGCCACCCGGATAACCGAATACTGTCTCGACTCCCTGCGCGCGCAACGCATGTACTACCCACTGTGCCCCATTCATAGTTAGTTCCCCGTCATAAATCGGGAGAAACAGAATTTTGTGCTAGTGTTCATTCTCTGCTCCTCGCTTAAGTTTTTTAGTCATAAAAAAACCCCCGGACCTTTCGGTGCGGGGGTCTTAGTTCGTTAAGGCTTGATTTCTAAGCCTTTCCTCGTCCAAGTGCAGCCCCGCACGGTGGAATAATAATCACCACCACGCTAATCACGACCAGGCTAATCACTCGTAGAAGGGCTGTCATTTTCTGTTCTTTTTGCATCTTGTTCGAAGGAATACCTAAAGAGGTATCACAGTTTTTAAATCAAACACAAGATTTATTTATGACCATTTTGATTAGCACGCAAATCATATTTCGAAAAATCATTGTTTTATATGAGAAAAACAGAGTGTGAATTTTTTTCATAATTTCCAGCGTACTCAGGTCATCAAAACGAGCCGCTCTTTTTCTGCGAGAAGGTTTCCGCTAAGACGAAATAGTTGCATTTTGTCGCCAAAAGCCTGGAACAGGCGTCGTAAAAAACAAAACTGACGCTAAAGATATGAGCGAGATACTGGCATAGTCGACCCCCAAGGAGGTGCTTATGTCACTGTCAGTTGTTTATACGCGTGCGGCTATTGGAGTCAAAGCACCGCTGATTTCCGTAGAGGTTCATCTGAGCAATGGGCTTCCCGGATTAACACTCGTCGGTTTGCCGGAAACAACGGTGAAAGAAGCCAGAGATCGGGTACGCAGCGCAATCATCAATAGCGGTTATACCTTCCCCGCAAAGAAGATCACTATCAACCTGGCGCCTGCGGACCTGCCCAAAGAGGGGGGACGATATGATTTACCTATCGCTATAGCGCTTCTCGCTGCCTCTGAACAGCTTAATGCATCCAGGCTAGGCTCGTATGAGTTCATCGGTGAACTGGCGCTTACAGGGGCATTGAGAGGCGTTCCTGGTGCAATCTCAGGTGCGCTGGAAGCCATTCGTGCTGGTCGACAAATCATTGTTGCCAATGAAAATGGTTCCGAGGTGAGCCTGATAGCCGAAAAAGGATGCCTGATCGCAGGGCACTTGCAGGAGGTTTGCGCATATCTTGAGGGGCGACATGAGTTGTCAGAGCCTGAAGAAACAGGGGATCTCCTACCTGAAAGCCTGGACGATCTCAGCGATATCATCGGTCAGGAGCAGGGGAAACGGGCACTGGAGATTACCGCTGCCGGAGGGCATAACCTGCTGTTGATTGGTCCGCCAGGTACTGGGAAAACGATGCTGGCGAGCAGATTGAATGGTCTGCTGCCCCCACTCAATAACCATGAAGCACTTGAAAGCGCTGCAATATTTAGCCTGGTGAGTTCTGTGTCGTTACAAAAACAGTGGCGACGTCGCCCTTTCCGCTCTCCGCACCACAGTGCCTCACTAACAGCCATGGTCGGCGGCGGCTCTATACCGGGGCCGGGAGAGATCTCACTGGCCCACAATGGCATTCTTTTTCTTGATGAGCTGCCTGAGTTTGAACGGCGCGTGCTGGATGCTCTGAGGGAGCCTATCGAATCGGGTGAAATTCATATCTCCCGTACACGTGCCAAAATAAGCTATCCCGCGCAGTTCCAGCTGGTTGCAGCAATGAACCCGAGCCCGTCAGGACATTATCAGGGTAATCATAATCGCTGTACGCCTGAGCAGACGCTGCGATATCTGGGGAAACTCTCTGGCCCTTTTCTGGATCGTTTCGATTTATCCCTGGAGATCCCTTTACCTCCCCCTGGCCTGCTCAGCCAGAGTAGCGTCAGAGGGGAGAGCACGGTAGAGGTTCGCGAGCGGGTTATCGCCGCTCAAGCCCGGCAGTATATACGTCAAAATAAACTGAATGCCCGTCTGGATAATGCTGAGATTCGGCAGTTTTGCCAGATAAAGGCTGAGGACGCAAACTGGCTGGAAGAAACATTGACGCGATTTGGGCTCTCAATTCGTGCGTGGCAGCGTCTCTTAAAAGTCGCCCGAACTATCGCCGATGTGGAAAGGTGTCATGAAATTGAGAGACAACATCTGCAGGAAGCGTTGAGCTATCGTGCAATCGACCGTCTGCTTTTGCACCTGCAAAAGTTACTGGCGTAAAAAAGGGGCCGTAGCCCCTTTCTTATTAGTCGTCAGACTCGGTGTAGTCTTCTGCACCTTCCATCTGCGGCTTACCGCCAGACAGCGTATGGAAGCGCTTTGGACGCTTAATGCGCGCCATGTACTTGATCCATACACGTTCCGCTTCAGACTGCGGCTCACGCTCACCACGGCAAACAGAAACAAACTGTTTTTCGTCTTCGGTAGCAGGTTCACGCTTACCCAGATCCAGCTCGTTAAAGGCATAACCATGGCGCTCAAGCAGTTGAGCTTCTTTGATGGTGAAATCGCCGTGACGAGAGAACCCGCGCGGATAATGTTTATTGTCGAAAAAACGATTAGTCGTCGTAAAGCTTTCCGCCATCCTACACGCTCCTAATTCTTTGGCCGAGCTATTTATGGCGCGGAGTATTAGTTACGCTTGACAGAGTGTAAAACAAAACATTTAAATCATAACGACAAATAATTTTGTGGAGAAAGATGTGGATACGGAATTGCTTAAAACTTTCCTTGAAGTGAGCAGAACACGCCACTTTGGGCGAGCAGCTGAAGCCCTTTACCTGACGCAATCAGCAGTCAGTTTTCGTATTCGACAGCTGGAAAATCAACTGGGTGTGAATCTTTTTACCCGCCATCGCAACAATATTCGCTTAACGCCTGCTGGTGAGAAACTACTGCCGTACGCAGAAACGCTGATGAATACCTGGCAGGCAGCACGTAAAGAGGTGGCACATACTTCGAGGCATAATGAGTTCTCGATAGGGGCCAGCGCTTCTCTGTGGGAATGTATGCTAAGCCAATGGCTTACCCGGCTGTATCATTCTCACGGCCACCTGCAATTCGAAGCCAGGATTGCACAACGGCAGTCGCTGGTTAAACAACTTCATGAGCGCCAGCTTGATCTTCTGATCACAACCGAAGCCCCCAAGATGGACGAATTTAGCAGCCAGATTGTGGGTCAGTTTGGCCTGGCACTTTATGCCTCTGAACCTTCAATGATGAAGGCAGACTTGACCTATTTGCGACTGGAATGGGGGCCAGATTTTCAGCAGAACGAGACGGGGTTGATTGCACCTGATGATGTTCCGCAGTTAACGACCAGCTCTGCAGAGATCGCCTGTCAGCAACTTTCCTTACTGAAAGGTTGTACCTGGTTACCTGTTCGCTGGGCAGACACTAAAGCGGGGCTGCACACTGTGATGGATTCCACCACGCTTACCAGGCCCCTGTATGCGATTTGGCTGCAAAACAGTGATAAGCAATCGCAGATAAAAGATCTATTAAAAATCAATGTAATGGATTGATATATCAGCCAGCAGGGATGCTGGCTGAAAATTAAGAAGAGAGTTTTCTGCAGTGTTTCAGGCAAAAAAAATCCTTTGCCGAAGCAAAGGATTATATATGGCAGGGGCGGAGAGACTCGAACTCGCGACACCCGGTTTTGGAGACCGGTGCTCTACCAACTGAGCTACGCCCCTAAAGTTTTTTGCCATTAAGCCTGCCAATAAGGCAGGCTTAATGTCTTAATAAGTGGCGGAACGGACGGGACTCGAACCCGCGACCCCCTGCGTGACAGGCAGGTATTCTAACCGACTGAACT
>NZ_JAWUEI010000021.1:0-91408 GCF_036663495.1 Enterobacter sp. 342 | reverse complement strand
ATCGGCCCAGATCCGCGAAATTTTAATCAGCGAGTCAGCTTGGGAAGAAATGACCTGCTTATTCGCACCTTCCCTAAGTTTGTGAACTGGGAAACATGCATTTTCTTTAAAGGCAACTTAAACTTATGAAAGCGGAGTGGTTTAATTTTCATTTCAACTGCCTTCCGTTTCTTAAATTCATCCTGCGCATCATTAGATGATGTGCGTTTATACTTAATTGCATGAAAAACAGAGTGTTGATGAATCTGATGATTCTTCCTGAATTATTGTCTATATGTTTTTTGCGCTCATGAATGATTAATTAATTTTAATGAAAAATACAACCGCACTATTTGTAATATTCCTGGTGATAAGTCAGTTGACTGGCTGTGTATTTTCTCCCGGGCAAGCATTAAGCTCATCAGGGAAAAACATCATCATGACGGGTGATGAAAATAATAATGTTGATAAGCGTGTGGATCTTTATCCTCTTACCCCTTCTCTGATTGAAAAATTGCGTCCTGCGGTCGTGAAATCTCAGCCAAATCCTAAGCTGGATGAGCAACTCAGAAACTGGGAGTACCGCATTGGAGCAGGTGATATTTTGACTGTTACCGTTTGGGATCATCCTGAACTGACAACTCCGGCTGGGCAATACCGCAGTGCCAGTGATGCCGGTAACTGGGTGAACGCGGACGGTACACTCTTTTATCCCTATGTAGGAAAACTCACCGTCGCGGGAAAAACGGTCTCTGAAGTCAGAGAGGAGATCGCCACACGCCTGGAGAACGTGATCGAAAGCCCGCAGGTGGATGTCAGCGTGGCGGCCTTCCGCTCGCAAAAAGCGTATGTCACTGGCGAAGTTGCCAAATCTGGCCAGCAGGCTATCACCAATATTCCAGTCACAGTTATGGATGCCGTCAACGCGGCAGGGGGGCTTTCTGCTGACGCTGACTGGCGCAACGTGGTTCTCACTCACGAGGGGAAAGATTCACGCCTCTCTCTGTACGCACTGATGCAGCACGGCGACCTGACGCAAAATAAGCTGCTCTACCCGGGTGATATTCTTTTTGTTCCACGCAATGACGCACTGAAAGTCTTTGTAATGGGGGAAGTGATCAAGCAGAGCACGCTGAAGATGGACAGGAGTGGGATGACCCTCGCCGAAGCGCTGAGCAATGCGGGTGGGCTGAACCAGAACATGGCCGATGCGACGGGTATTTTTGTCATTCGCTCTATTGCTAAAGGCAATAATGCGGGAAAAATCGCCAACATTTATCAGCTTAATGCGCAGGATGCCTCTGCGATGGTGTTGGGCACCGAATTCCAGCTTGAACCCTACGACATTGTTTATGTCACTACGGCACCGCTGTCGCGCTGGAATCGCGTTATTACTCAGCTCGTGCCGACCATCAGTGGTGTTCATGATCTGACCGAAACGGTCCGTTATATCAGATCGTGGCCGCAATAATGTTCGATTCCATCTTAGTGGTCTGCACCGGCAATATTTGTCGATCACCAATTGGCGAGCAGTTGTTACGCCAGTTGCTACCGGGAAAACAGATAACCTCGGCAGGCATATTTGGGCTGGAAGGAAGCCCGGCGGATATCAGCGCACAGGACGTGGCCGGGCGACATGGGCTCTCTCTCGATGAACATCGCGCGCGCAAATTAACTCCGCAGATTATGCGGGAATCGGATCTTATTCTGGTGATGGAACCCGCTCATCTTCGCTTTATTTCTGCCATGGCCCCGGAAATTCGCGGCAAATCGCTGCTCTTTGGGCAATGGCTGGAGCCGCAGGACATCCCCGATCCCTATCGTAAAAGCCGTGAAGCATTCGACTATGTTTTCGGGCTGCTGGGCAAAGCCAGCCAGGAATGGGCTCATCGTTTGAGTCAACAAGGAATGAAGCGTTAATGTCGTCTTACACAACAGGCAGTTACGGTGCCACAACACCGGAAAATCATGAAATTGATCTCATTCGTCTACTCGGCGAAATGATCGATCACCGTGCAGTTATTTTATCAATTACGTTTATGTTCACCCTGCTGGCGGGGCTGTATGCCTTTTTATCCACGCCCGTTTATCGCGCAGATGCCTTAATTCAGGTGGAAGGAAAGCAGGATAATAGCCTGCTCAAAAATTTAAGACAGTTTGGTAATGAGATGTCTCCCGATGTGGAACCCGAAATACTCCTGCTTAAATCGCGCATGATCCTGGGTGCTACCGTTGATGAATTAGGTTTAACGCAGCACGTGACGTGGCGTACTTTCCCTGTCGTAGGGCAACTGTGGGCGCAGTTGCAGGGCCGTAAACCAGCGACGATCGCCCTTGGTTGGTTGCAATTGCCACTTGTTGAAGGAAAACTCCGCTCCCTTGTACTCACTGTGCTGGAAAAAGGCGCATACCGACTGGAGGGCGACAATTTTTATGCGGAGGGTAGAGAGGGTAAGCCTTTTGAAAAGAAGGGAATTTCCCTGCTGGTGGCGAAACTGAATGCCCCAACGGGCACGCAATTCACGCTACAAACCCGTTCCCGTCTGGAGGCAATCAATGCGCTGAGTAACCAGTTTAGCGTAGTTGAATCGGCGAAACAGAGTGGAGTGATGACGCTCACCCTGACCGGCAACGATCCTGATCGTATTGCCCATGTGCTCAACCGTATTGCCAACAATTACCTGCAGCAAAATATTGCCCGTCAGGAAGCGCAGGATTCACGAAGTCTTGCGTTTTTACTGCAGCAGTTACCGAAAATCAGAAACGAACTCGATCAGGCCGAAGAGCGGCTGAATCAGTATCGCAAACAGCGTGACTCGGTCGATCTCTCTCTGGAGGCGAAATCGGTTCTTGAACAGATTGTTAATATCGAAAACCAGCTCAACGAGTTGACGTTTCGTGAGGCGGAGATTTCTCAACTCTTTAAGAAAGATCACCCGAATTACCGCGCATTGCGTGAAAAACGCCAGACGCTGGTACAGGAGAAAGTTCGCCTGAATCAGCGTGTCTCAGCCATGCCTTCGACTCAACAGGACATTTTGCGCCTCAGTCGGGATGTGGAGTCAGGTCGGACAATCTACCTGCAGCTACTCACACGTCAGCAAGAGCTGAACATCTCACGCTCCAGCGCCATCGGTAACGTGCGAATTATCGACAGCGCGGTGACGCAACCTGATCCTGTTAAACCGCGAAAGCCGCTGATTATTGTTTTTGGCACCCTGATGGGGCTGATATTCTCGATGGGTCTGGTGCTGATCCGCATTGCGCTCAGACGCGGTCTCAACGCCTCCGAGCAACTGGAAGGGCTGGGAGTACAGGTGATGGCAACATTACCGCGTTCGATGTGGTTGTGGAAAAAAACGCACCTGCACAGGAAAAGAGTATTTGGCTCGCGCTGGGGTCACAAGATTACCGATGTGCCTTTCCTGCCTGTCGACCGGCCCGCAGATATTTTTGTTGAGGCTGTGCGGGGGTTGCGCACCAGCTTGCATTTCACGTTGCAGGATGCCGCTAACCGAATCGTCATGATTTCTGGCCCCACGCAGGACTGCGGAAAAACGCTTGTCAGCACCTCACTGGCAGCCATTGAGGCACAGGCCGGGCTCAGGGTGTTATTCATTGACGCAGATATGCGTGAGGGGTATGTCCATAACGTATTCGGTTTAAAAAACCACACCGGACTTTCCGGGGTGCTTGATGGAAAATGTGCGTGTCAGGAGGCGATTCAGCGCTATGAAAAAGGCAATATTGATGTGCTGACCTGTGGGCCGGTTCCATCGCGGCCCTCAGAACTGCTGATGAGTGATCGCTTCAGCGTGCTAATGACATGGGCAGATGAGCATTATGACCTTGTGATCCTCGATACCCCGCCGGTGCTGGCTGTTACCGATGCCGCTGTGGCAGTCAGGGTGGCAGCAACGTCATTGCTGGTCGCACGCTTTGGCAAGACCAGCATGAAAGAGATGGAGAACAGCATCAAGCGCCTGCAACAAATGGGTGCGCGGATCAAAGGTACCGTGCTGAACGACGTCGTGAAGTCAGCAGCTCTGTATTACCATTCAGGCTATGGGCAATACGAGTATGGTCATAGCACGACACAGCAACCGCGCAAGGATTAATGTTTTAACAGCGTGGCAAAATAGTACACTCGCGACACTTCTTTACAGCGAAACGACGCATAGCTCGCTAAGATGACCTTCGTTAAAGCACGAGGTCATAATGGAAAACCGCAAATTCAGCAAACTGCGCCGCTGGGCGTGGGAAGGGATCATACTTGTTCTGTTGGCGCTGGCTGTGATGTGGGGTGTGGATCAGTACCGCAAGCCGACATTACCAGCCACGTTTAGTGCAACTCCGATGCAGGGTGTTGATGGCACGATGCACGACATTGCGGCGCTCAGTCAGGACCGGCCGCTGCTGATTTACGTCTGGGCCACCTGGTGCAGCATCTGCCGTTATACCACGCCTTCAGTCAATAAGCTGGCAGAAGAGGGTGGCAATGTGGTGAGTATTGCCATGCGTTCCGGTGATGACGCAAAGCTTGCGCGCTGGATTGAAAAGAAACAGCTGAAAATGGCGGTGGTAAATGATGAGAACGGTGCGCTGTCGCAGGCATGGCAGGTGAGCGTAACGCCGACGCTGGTCATTGTGTCGAAGGGGAACGTTGTCAGCACGACTACGGGGTGGACGAGTTACTGGGGATTAAAAGCCAGAATGTGGTGGGCTGGGGTATAAAAATAACCCCTCTCCTTGCGGAAGAGGGGTTTTGTATTACTTCGCCAGAACTTCCTGCGCGGTGCGCTCAACCAGAGACAGCAGGATTTTAATATCTTCCAGCGTCACGGTTGGGTTCAACAGCGTCAGCTTCAGGCAAGTGATACCGTTATGCTCAGTCACGCCGACGTTTGCACGGCCGGATTCCAGCAGCGCATCACCAATTTTCTGGTTCAGCAGGGCAATACCCGCATCATCTGCCTGCACGTCGCCACGGAAGCGGAACAGTACGCTTGCCAGCTGCGGTTGCATAACCAGTTCCAGAGCAGGCTGCTCTTGCACATAAGCCGCAACCTGCTGTGCCAGCGTCACGCCGTGATCGATGATCGCTGCGTATTGCTCCTGACCCAGCGCTTCCAGGCTCATCCACAGTTTCAGCGCGTCGAAACGGCGCGTGGTCTGCAGCGATTTGGACACCAGGTTAGGTACGCCTGCTTCTTCGTCGAACTCAGAGTTCAGGTAAGCCGCCTGATAGCGCATCAGTTCATAGTGACGTGCTTCTTTCAGCAGGAATGCACCGCAACTGATGGTCTGGAAGAACTGTTTGTGGAAGTCCAGAGTAACGGAATCCACCAGTTCAATACCGTCCAGGTAGTGACGATACTGCTCAGACATCAGGAGCGCGCCGCCCCATGCCGCATCAACGTGTACCCAGATATTCTGCTTCGCCGCCAGCTCAGCAATGGCACGCAGAGGGTCAATAGCACCGGCATCGGTAGTCCCTGCTGTCGCGACAATCGCCAGGATCTGTTCGCCGTTCGCGTTGCACTGTTCGATTTTCGCCGCCAGATCGGTCAGATCCATGCGTGAGAATTCGTCCGTTTTCACCTGCACCACGGACTGGTAACCCAGACCCATCAGCGCCATGTTTTTCTGCACGGAGAAGTGCGCGTTTTCTGAGCACAGTACGCGGATCTTACGCAGATCGCCCGTCAGACCATCCTGCTGAACGGAGTGACCCTGACGCGCAAAGAACGCATCACGAGCCAGCATCAGACCCATCAGGTTGCTCTGGGTGCCACCGCTGGTGAAGACACCTGCGTCGCCAGCCTGATAACCCACGCGGGTACGCAGCCATTCGATCAGTTTGATCTCAATGATGGTTGCGGACGGGCTTTGATCCCAGGAGTCCATACTCTGGTTAGTGGCGTTGATCAGCACTTCTGCCGCCTGGCTTACTACCAGGCTTGGACAGTGCAGGTGCGCCACACACTGTGGGTGATGAACGGACAAACTGTCTTTCAGGAAGAACTCTACAGCGCGTTCAATCGCTGCTTCGTTGCCCAGCCCTTTCGGGTTGAAATCCAGCTTAATACGGTCGCGCAGTTCCGCGACCGTTTTGCCCTGGTACATCTCAGGCTGTTTCAGCCACTGCATCACAGCCTGAGTGCTTTGTTCAATCGCCTGCTGGTAAGCTTCAATGCTCTGTGCAGAGGAGAACAAAATTGGGTTTGAATCTGACATCGTGTTCAACTACTCCGGTTACGCCGGGCGAACGCCCGCAGCAAGCAGTGCCTGCTCGAATTTATCCAGGAAGATTTTCAGCTCTTCATCGCTGATCAGCAGAGAAGGCAGCAGACGCAGAACGATACCGTTGCGACCACCACGCTCCAGAATCAGACCGGCTTCGAAGCACTTCTTCTGAATCAGGGCAGACAGCTCGCCATCACCCGGGAAGCAACCCATGTGGTCAGCGGCTTCGTTTGGCTTAACGATCTCAATACCGATCATCATGCCCAGACCGCGAACGTGGCCGATAACCGGATAGCGTTTCGCCATCTCTTTCAGCTGGCCTTTCAGCCATTCGCCCTGTGCAGCCACTTTGCCTGCGATGTTCTGATCTTTCAGGATTTTCAGCGTGGTCAGACCGGTTGCCATCGCCAGCTGGTTGCCGCGGAAGGTACCGGTGTGGTGACCTGGAGCCCATGCATCGAACTGCTTTTTGATACCGAGCACAGCCAGTGGCAGACCGCCACCGACAGCTTTAGACATCACGATGATGTCTGGCTCAATGCCAGCGTGTTCGAAAGCGAAGAATTTACCGGTACGCGCAAAGCCAGCCTGCACTTCGTCGAGGATCAGCAGAATGCCGTGTTCCTGAGTCACTTTGCGGATACGCTGCAGCCACTCAACCGGAGCCGGGTTCACACCGCCTTCACCCTGAACGGCTTCCAGAATGACGGCTGCAGGTTTGCGTACGCCACTTTCCACGTCGTTAATCAGGTTTTCGAAGTAGTAGGTCAGTGCTTTCACGCCAGCCTCACCGCCGATACCCAGCGGGCAACGGTACTGGTGTGGGTAAGGCATGAACTGCACTTCTGGCATCATACCGTCAACAGCTTCTTTCGGAGACAGGTTGCCGGTCACGGACAGTGCGCCGTGGGTCATACCGTGGTAACCACCAGAGAAGCTGATGATACCGCTACGGCCGGTGACTTTTTTCGCCAGTTTCAGCGCCGCTTCCACGGCGTCAGCACCGGATGGACCGGTGAACTGCAGGCAGTACTCTTTGCCCTGACCTGGCAGCAGAGAGAGCAGGTATTCTGAAAACGCGTCTTTCAGAGGCGTAGTCAGATCCAGGGTATGTAACGGCAAGCCGCTGGTAATGACATTTTGGATGCTTTTCAGCACATCAGGATGGTTATGGCCAAGCGCAAGGGTCCCTGCGCCTGCTAAACAGTCAAGGTATTCTTTATTATCTGCATCGGTGATCCACACGCCGTCTGCTTTAGTGATTGCTAAAGGCAGTTTGCGCGGATAACTCCTGACGTTAGATTCAAACTCGGCCTGACGGGCCAGATAGGTTTCGTTGCTTTTGTGGGCATCTACGGTGTCAATACGGACTTTATCCGTCATCATATCACTCCTACAACCGCCGCTTCGTTATGAGCCACGATTGAATAAAAAGTTAAAAAACAGATGGGGGCCTGAAAAAAACGCCGCCAATATAGAGCCTTTTGCCACGGGGCTCAATGGTTAATTTGTTTACTGTTTTGTGACATGGGGCACAGGGGAAGGAATATCCCTCTTTTTTGAAAGAAAATTGCGCTTTATTACAAAGTAAAACAGCCGGTTATGTGTAGTCGGCCTGGAGTGTAAAAGCAGAAAAAAGAGTGTGACAAATCGTGCCATTGGCTGACATAAAAGAAGGGATACGACCTCCTTACCACCATGACAGGTAAAAATCCCTGGTCTCTATACATGCGCAACGGAATCACGCATTAAAAATGGACTCTCAACACGCGTCGTTTCCCGATGGTTTTCACCGTTAATAATATGCAGGGCACTCAGACGTCCAATTTCATAATGTGGCAGTTGAACCGTTGAAAGAGGGGGGAGAAAGAGTTCTCCAATGCCCACCATATTGTCATAACCGATAACCGCAATATCTTGTGGGATGCGAAGCCCTTGAGCCAGTAGCGTCTGGTACACCATCAAAGCGATACGATCGTTGCCGCAGATAACGGAGTCGAACTGGGGGATGCCATTCTGAATGTGCGCCCGCAAAACTGATGGAATGTCACGATAGTGCTCGTCCCCGAACGCCATATAGCTATGTTCCAGACTGTTCGGGTCGAGCCCAGCTTCACGGCATGCACGTTCCAGCCCCTGACGGCGTCGGGTTGTGGCCAGATGGTCCACGGGTAAATGCAGGCACAGGGGCTGTCGATAACCCTCGGCGAGTAACGCTTTCACGGCGTCGTACTGCCCCTGTTCATCATCAGGAATGTAGCTGGCTACTTTTTCATCGATACTTTCGCAGTTAGCCAGCACGCAGGGAAGGGTGAGGAGTTTGGCTGGAAGAGGAACCTGACGTAATCCCATAGTGGTGTAAATAATGCCGTCCGGGCGGTGGGAGAGCAGCAGATCGACAATTGCATCAGGGTTGTCATCGGTAAACATATTCATTACGAAGCTGTTCCAGCCGTGCATCCGTGCCGTCTCTTCAATGGACAGGGTAATCTCTACCGAGAAAGGTGTCGTCACCGTATCGAGCGCCAGCACGCCTATGGTTTTTGGCGAGGCATGTGCGCCACGTATTTTTTTGGCGGAAAGATCGGGTACGTAGTTGGTCTGATCGATAGCCTGCTGTACGCGCGCCAGCGTTTCCGGCTTAAGGCGCTCCGGGGTGTTAAGCGCACGTGAGACGGTCATCAGCGATACGTTAGCCAGCTTTGCGACGTCCTTCAGGGAAGCCATTTTCTTACTCCGTCAATGCTATATGTTAGAGAGTATACAACTAAGTAACTGATGTAAAAGGAAAGAGAGTTCATTGGTTATGTCAGGGTATCATGATTGATGAATAGTCGATCGCGATCTCATTCCTGTTATGTTAACGTTAACTTTCGTGATTAACATCATAAATCTGAACCAAATCGTATGAGCAAGGAGTAATGTTAACGTTACCATTATTTCATTACTCCAACATGAGAATGTCATGATGAAAACGCATCACTCTCACAGCTATCCATTACTGAGCGCATTACTGTTTTTCTTTTTTGTCACATGGTCCTCTTCCGGTTCTTTGCTCTCCATCTGGCTTCACCAGGATGTAGGCTTAAAAGCAGGCGATACTGGCGTTATTTATGCCGTGCTTTCTGTCTCCGCGCTTTTTGCTCAAATCTGCTATGGATTCATTCAGGACAAACTCGGTCTGCGCAAAAATCTGCTCTGGTTTCTGACCTGCCTGCTCATTCTTTCTGGTCCGGCTTTTTTGCTCTTCGGCTATCTGCTGCAGGTTAACGTTTTACTCGGCAGCATTTTCGGCGGGATTTATATCGGCCTGACGTTTAACGGCGGGATAGGGGTACTGGAGTCCTATACCGAGCGCGTGGCCAGACAGAGCCAGTTTGAGTTTGGCAAGGCGAGAATGTGGGGATCGCTTGGCTGGGCGGTGGCAACCTTTTTTGCGGGGCTCCTGTTTAACATTAATCCGAAGCTGAACTTCGCTGTTGCCAGTTGTGCGGGCCTGGTGTTTTTTGTTTTGCTGGTACGTCTCAGGGTCTCATCCGCTCCACACGCCATGCAGGAAGCGGTGTCCGGAGGAAAAATCACACTGGAAGATGCGCTGCGCCTGCTGACGCTGCCACGTTTCTGGGCACTGGTGTTTTTCGTTATTGGTACCTGTATTTATGGTGTTTATGACCAGCAGTTCCCGGTCTATTTCTCCTCCCAGTTCCCGACGTTGCAGGAAGGGAACGCCATGTACGGCTATCTCAACTCCTTCCAGGTGTTCCTTGAGGCGGCTGGTATGTTTTGTGCCCCATGGCTGGTGAATCGCCTTGGTGCGAAGAATGGTCTGATTTTCGCCGGAATGGTGATGGCGATGCGTATGGTGGCATCGGGTCTGGTTGAGGGGCCAGTATTGATCTCCATTACCAAGCTATTACACGCCGTTGAACTGCCCGTCTTGCTGGTTTCAATCTTTAAATACAATAGCTTGCATTTTGATAAGCGGCTCTCTTCCACCCTCTATCTGGTGGGCTTTGCCTGTACAAGCTCGGTAATTGCCTCGGTCTTGTCGCCGCTGGCAGGCTACAGCTATGAGAAATACGGCTTTGCCCAATCCTATCTCATTATGGGGCTATTAGTTTTCAGCACCACGTTTATATCCCTCTTCCTGTTGCGCTCGGGTAAGTCCACTTCTGACCCGCTAATGCCACAATCTTCCACTATCTGATCGAAAGAGTAGAGAAATGACGTATTCAATTATTAAAGCTGAGCGGGAACTTCAGTCCAGGCGCGAAGGACTTAACCTGCGCTGGTATCCGCGTTACCACCTTGCAGCGCGAGCTGGCTGGATGAACGACCCAAATGGCCTGGTCTGGTTTGACGGCTGGTATCACGTTTTTTATCAACATCATCCGTACTCGACCCAATGGGGTCCGATGCACTGGGGCCATGCGCGCAGCAAGGATTTAGTTCACTGGGAGCATCTCCCGGTTGCACTGGCGCCGGAAGGACCCGAAGACAAGGATGGCTGTTTTTCCGGATCGGCGGTAGTGGATGGCGATGCGCTGGCGCTGATTTACACCGGACACAAATTCCACGGCGATCCTGATGAGGCTAATCTATATCAGGTGCAGTGTCTGGCAACCAGCCGTGATGGTGTCCATTTTGAGCGACAGGGAATGGTAGTTGATACGCCACCTGGCCTGCATCACTTCCGCGATCCGAAAGTGTGGCGTGAAGGGGAGTGCTGGTACATGGTTGTCGGTGCGCGGGATGGCGAGACGGGTCAGGTACGCGTTTATCGTTCTGCTGATCTGCGCGAGTGGCTGGATATGGGCGTACTTGCTGTGGCGGAAAAAGAGATGGGATATATGTGGGAATGCCCGGACTTTTTCACGCTCAATGGTAAGCGCGTGCTGATGTTTTCGCCTCAGGGGCTGGTAGCTGAAGGCTACAAAAATCGTAATCTTTTCCAGAGCGGCTATCTGTTGGGCGAGTGGCAGCCTGGTCAGCCTTTTGTGCGTGAAGGTGAGTTTGTGGAGATGGATCGCGGTCATGATTTCTATGCACCACAAAGTTTCCTGACACCTGATGGCCGCCGCATCGTAATTGGTTGGCTGGATATGTGGGAATCCCCGCTGCCGGAACAGGAGGATGGTTGGGCTGGCATGCTCTCTTTACCGCGCGAGCTGACGCTCAGTACGGATAACCGTCTGCAAATGCGGCCGGCCAGAGAGGTCGAAGGCCTCCGGGGCGCGTGGTTTCCCTGGCCGGTAAGTGCGCTTAAAAATCAGCAGATGACTCTGGTGGAACACTGCGACGCGATGGAGGTTATTCTGCAGTGGGATTCTGCCAACAGTTGTGCGGAACAATACGGTATTCGTCTTGGAAGCGGGTTGCGTGTTTATGTTGATGCTCAGATGCAGCGTCTGGTGCTGGAGCGACACTATCCACAGTATGGCCTGTGTGGTACCCGAAGCGTCGCGCTTAACCTGAACGATTCGCTCAGTCTGCGCCTGTTCTTTGACTGCTCTTCCGTGGAAGTGTTTGTTAACGAGGGTGAGGCGTGCCTCAGCAGCCGTATATATCCTGATGCAGACTGCCGTGAGCTAGCGTTGTTTGCCTGGACCGGGACAGCATCACTTATTGATGCCGGGGCATGGCAATTAGGTTAACACGGGCGACGTCAGGGTAGGGGCTTACAGCGGTCCTGGCGTCCATATTCTGTAATGCCTGCAATTAAAAAAGGCGATCGACGTCGCCTTTTTTATCTGTTTAATTTTCTCAGCGTAGTCTGATCCCACGACAGAAGATGAACTGAGTCCATAAATGACTCAGAGGTGTCTGTTAAACCTGTGGCGATTAATTTTAAACTCCTGAAATAAATGCAATTGAAAAAACGCCCATCTGTTAAGGGCGGCTTTAGCAATACACTAAAGACTGACAATCACGAATCTTACTTAAAGCTACCTTATCCATTAGACTTCTATGTATAGCCCTTTAAAAAAAGAGGATGTTATTTTTTGAGTTGTGAATTCACTACTGTATCATCTTCAACAAGTAACGTAAGGGTATAACCTTGTTTATGCCACTTACCATTATTAGGCTTCCATCCAGTAGAGAGAAGGAATTCAGCCGCATCTGAAATAGGCATATTCATTACATGATCTGCTTCAGTTGCAGGGGTAGAGGCTTTTGGTTTATGCACTTTTGAAGAACTACATTTTCCGGCGGCTTCATCAACTTGTGTACATCCTGACTTTGATAATTCTTGTCTATGTTGTTCACTGATAGCTGAAGCGTTAAAAGCAGCAACAGAAAGCAAAACAACTAATAAAACTTTTTTCATGATAAACACCTATAATTATTAATCGTCGTGGTGATGTTTCTTGCTGTTCTTAGCCCATACGCCAGTTCCTGCTGCTGCATCACGAGCGTTAGCATATGCGGCGTTATAAGAAGCATTGTTAATAGCTTCTTTGTGCTGAGATTCTGCAAGATAACAAGTATCTTTACTAATACCCTGCGCTTCACATTCAGTTGCTTTTATATTGAAATTACCCTCTTTAATTCTCCGCTTAACTACATCCCTGGTTTTATTGAAATCTTCTTTATTGTTAGATGCTTTCATTATCCCTAATGCAGCACACACCGAAGAAGGGGAGGAATCACTGTAAGTAGTGGCTTTTGGTACACTACAAGAAGTACATCCAGTTATAGCACTAACAATAACCAATAAAAATATATTTTCATTATTGTGTATTCCTATCTTGTTTGGGCAAAGATAAAAACTAATAAGTACCTCATGAAATACAGTTAAAATTATTCCACATTAAACCAATCCAAATACCTACTATAACCAAAATCAGATACAACACAGTAGAAAGAAAAACATACTTTGCCATAATTGCTATCATCAGTATAATCAGACTGAGCCAGTTAGCTAAAATTCATGGGGGTGAGTTTGTAGTGTCAACGATGGTTAACTGGCTTTATTTTAAAATACTCCCATCATTTTAGCTGTAATGGCAGCTACAACGAAGTAAGCCAATCATCCAAAAATATCAGATTTTACAAAATAAGAATTTTTCATTTTTCACCATCATTAACGATAAAGAGAAAATTTTCTAGCTATTTTATCTACTTCTTCGGATTCACCATAAATAGAACACGCTATTACTTCAAGATCATCAAAAGAAGTGCTTTTAGTTTCTGCTACTTGCTCTTCTGGCGTCTCTCTCCACATTGTAGAAGCAAAGAATGAGTATTCTAACTTTGCTTCATCTGCTTTAATTAAAGCGTTTTTAACCTGATTCTTATTCTTTTCTGAAAGAATGATGATAGGATGATAAGAAAGAGTGCATGTAATGCCGTTGCTCGTTTCATATTCATCATAATCAGTGATGTTAATACCAGCGATACAATGAGCAATAGCGTTAGCTATCCTACCTGTTTCAACATTTCGGTCTACAATCACAACAATCTTTTTCATATCCAAAACCCATCTAAATAAACTTCTAATCAAAGCCTCTCATTAGAAGGGCTAGAATTAAAGGCTTACCATCCGTAAGATACGCCAGCACCCACAGTAGCACCGCCATAAGAACCAGCGCCAACAGAGGCTTTAGTTACTACGTGCTCTGTTACACGAGCAGAAAAGCCTACAGCTATAGCGCCTTGTGAGTCATACTCACCTACTCCAGCCCCGATAGCGAAAATCTGAGAGTCTGTAACCTGCGGAATGTTAGACATAGCGGCAACAGATGCTACACCAACAGCAGCGCGTTTACGGTTGTTATCTACGTCATTTTTCAGATTCTGGAAGTTGTTATTACTTTCATTTTCTAACGCTGTAATACGTTCTTCATGATTAGTAAGTTGTGAGCTATGGCTCTGAATAGTGGTTTCTTGTGCTTGTTGGCGTGACTGAACATTATCAACAGCAACAGTATTAGCAGCTACTTGTTTGCTATTTCTATCAACTTTAGTTTGTGTAGCCGTGTCTACCTGGATTTGTGTAACGGTGGTTGTTACTCCGTCTTTACCGTTAGTACCGTCCAGTCCATTAGAACCAGAATCACCTTTAATGCCATCTCTACCATTTTTACCACTCTCTCCGTTCTTGATTTGAGATTGAAGATACTTAATCATTGCCTGATCTTTAGCATGTTGCTGTTGTTCAGGTGTTGCATTGCTATCCAGATGTTGTGTCTGGTCTGGTTTAGTTGCAGGAGTGATCACAGCAGCCTGATTATGCACACCATCTATATGCGGAGTAACAACTTCCTCGTGATGCTCATTAGTTGGGGGACGTGAATCATTTGAAACAGATGGCGCTGTAGCAGGAGTGAGAGAAGTCATTGGTACAGGTGGAGTGATACCACCAATCTGGCTCACATAAATTACTTTACGTTGCTCCTGATCATAATAACTATTATTTAATAACGTGTTGTTAGCATCAGCAAGTGAACCACTATTCATAACATTGTCACGAATCCACGGAGCATATTTAACAATGTCTGGATGTGAATTAAAGTAAGAGTTGGCAGCAGCAAGATCAGCACCAGTTAAAGCAGCTTTAGCAGTATTCGTTGACCCAGCAAACACAACGCCAAGTACAAAAACAGCGATAGTAGATTTATTTAAAGGTTTCATCAGAAAGCTCTCATCAATAATGCAAATTTGAATAAAAGTAAGATCGCTATCCTGGCGGGAAGATACAACACCTTGTTATATCTAGATAATTTCATACGAGCTATAGTGATTTCGTTTTAATCACTTATTTCGTAACGTGTAGTAACTATCATGTAATACATAAACCATAATATTGATCTGGATCACTAAAAGCACTGAAAGCTAAAATGTCCAGCTATGATGTATTTTAAATAAATCTAATAAATACAGGTGGATATAAAAAATCATGCAATAATCAACTCATGCCAAGTTACCATCAATACATTAAATATATTTATGTTTTCTGTCCGTAAAACATACAAATCAAGCACTTTAATTAAAGTTAATTTATGTATTTGTGTATGCTCCATCCTTACGAATCAAAAAAGACTTTTGAATGAAAGGTGTTTTGACTTGGAGAAAAATATTTTTAATCGAGAATAAAACAGGCTTTTGATTGCTATAAATCAGTGATTGAATTGTTGTAAAGAATGATGTTTTTATTTCTCTTAATTAGAAAATTAGATTGATAGGATTACAAAAAAGATTTTAAAGGCAGGTGCACCAACGAGTGACTGAGTGTGAAGCGATAGTAACGATAGAGGGAAGGGTGTCAGGGAACGGTTATGCGAGATACTAACAATAAGACTTTTATTGATATCATGTGAAAGACAAATTGGGGGACAAGGTGAGGTACAGCGTGAAGAAAGGATAACCGTAAGTGCAAGCTTGCATCGCCTGGCTACATCCCCTAAGCTGGCAATTAATAACAAAATGTAATCTTCATGACTCGGGGTGCCCTTCTTAAATGAAGGCTGAGAAATACCCGTATTACCTGATCTGGATAATGCCAGCGTAGGGGGCCGAAATTCGGCCTACTTATCATGAGATTGACTCTCTTTTTGTCGGTGCGTAATGCACTTGAGGTACAAAAAGGGTGTATTCATGGGGTATAAAACTCTTCCATACACGTTTCAGCGAAACGGCAACTACTACCTGCAAATCCGGCTTTCCAATGGCAGGATGTATAAGAAATCCCTCCTCACTGACAGCTATCGTGAAGCATCTGCTTTGATGATTGGTGTTACTCCGCATATTCCCTTTGTTAAATCATTAGCTACGCCGATCCTCTTGTTCGAATCATTTTTGTCTAATTTGATTGCGCCAGAACGCAGGACAGCAAGAAACCCACTCTTACTCCAACAGCCGATAATTGCAGCCGCAGAAATCATGGAGCCAACTGCACAAGCAGAGCCGAGAAACGTGCTAACCCTTTCTGATGCGTGGGCGATGTACAAAGACGAAAAGGGACATAACTGGACGAAATCGATCTCAATGGCAAATGAGCGCTACATGGAAGTGTTGCTAACTGTCTTGGGAGGGGAAACTGATGTGGCGGTGATCACCAAGCAGGACATTAAGCAGGTGATGGAAGTGGTTGAAAATCTTCCTAAGCGCGTTGTTCAGCCCTATCGCTCAATGACCATCCAGCAACTGATTGAGTGCGATGATGTTCCACCGGATCAACTGGTAGGCATTGAGGCTATTCATAAGCATCTCAAGCTGTATAAATCACTCTTCAAAACCTTCCTCACAGAAAGCAAAGACATTTTACCTAAGCCGCCAACTAATGGCGTCGTGGCTGCACCATCGAAAGCGAGATTTGGTGCATACAGCACAGCGGAGATGAAAAAGTTTGTAGGGTGGGCGCTTAAGCAGCCCGACAATTGGCAAAAATGGATCACGTTGCTATTGGCATACACGGGAGCGAGAAGAGGCGAGATAGGAAAGCTGGAGAAGTCACAGATCAAATTTGACGAAGATAGCCAGCGTTACTATTTCCTGATTGCTGAAGGAGGCCAGGGGAAAACTGAGAACGCTACGAGGCAGGTAGTCATCCATCCTAAGTTAATCGAATGGGGTTTCATGGATTACGTTGATCGCCAGTGGAAAGAGCGGATTTTTTCAGAAGTGGCAGGTACGAACATGACAAAGATCGGTAAAGTGTTTGCGGATCTACGTGATCAGCTTGGTATCCCTTATCTTGATGATTATGGACAACGGCGATTATTGCATTCCATTCGTCACTCAGTCTGTTCTGCGGCAATGGCTGGTTGGGTATCGAACATTCTACATCTGCAACAGACGGTTGGACATGAGAAAAGCGGTGGGATTACTAAGCGTTATTTGCATACCTTCCCGCTATCCTCAGTATGTTATGTGATAGATGGTCTTTGCTGGGAATCCTAACTAAGGAGCATCGTACAGATGCCATGCATTCTGAACTTTAGCTGATGTACTCATGCTGGAACTTATTGGTTTCTGTGCTCTAATATTCACATAGTCAAAGAATTGGGGCATGACAATCAACGGGGAGCAGGTCAAGCAGAATCAACTATTGGGAGCGTTTTGATGTTGAGCTTCCATCTATGTAATGAAAGTTCGGCAGATCGACCATCTTACATTGTGATACAAACACTGGAATTTGCCTAATCCCAAGGTTATGATTCAAATAATGATTTTTTGTCCGCTTTCGTACCTTTGGAGCTGTTATGTCTGCCTCAGATGTAGATTTTGAGTTAAAGATTGACTCAGGAAAAACTTTAGTTGATATGGAATATGGCCTTGAAACTATGTCTGGGTTTTCAGGGGCTATCGCGATAACGGCAGATTGCATCTTGTCTAACGAAGTGCCATCTCAAATGAACTACTCTGCTAATGTCAGAGCAAAACTCATGAGTGCTTGCCTTGGTTCATATATACAAGATTTCAAACTTGTTGTATCTGATCCAGTAAAATCTGCCAAATTAGCGCAAATAGGAAACTCTGTATTGTCTGAGTTAATCACATATTTTATATGTGAAACTATGTATGTTGAGCCTCCAGTTTTAACTAAAAAAGCTGAGAGAGTGCTATCTAAACTTGAAAAAATAGAAAGCAAAATAATTGACAGAATACATGAGCGAGTTAAAGATATGCATAAGGTATCACGCTCAAGCAAATATCCTGTTATTTTAAAAAGAAAAACTGAGTTAAGAACTTTCAAGCTATTGGAAATAAATGAAACAACGTCAAGTAATCTTTTTAATTTAACAACAGATCCGCAGTCTGAAGACATTAATGCCATTATCACCAGATTTAATTCCTTCACGGGAAATGGAAGATTACTTGCTGATGGTTTTACTACAACAACACCGTTCAGTTTTTCTGGGCCTTACAGTAAAGTAAAGTCATCGATTAAAAGAATGATGTCAGAGAATCTTCATAATAATAACGCAATCGAAGATGAAGATATTGTTAGATTAAGAATTACTGCAAAAGCAAGAAGAAACACATCTGGTGATGTAGTTAAATACCTAATTGATACTGTGGTAAAACCATGAGTAAGGCTTTATGCATCGCGGTTTTTTTGTTAGCTCTTGTAGCTTTACTTGGAGTGTTTTTTTCCTATTACTATTGGTTTAAGGTAGAGCTTGACTTTCATATTTCAAAAAGCCCAGAGGTCTGGGGCCAGTTCGGTGATTTTGCTGGTGGACTAATAAACCCAATACTCAGTTTTATCACAGTCATAATACTAATAATAACTTCATTATATCAACAAAAACAGTATGAGCGATTAGAAAAACGGGAGAAAAATAAAATATTTGATGATCGGTTCTATGGTATGATTTCTTACCAAAGAGATTTTGCTAATGACTTTAAATGTAAACTTCCAAACGGTATTGATGCAAACGTAAAAGAGTTAACCATTTGTGTCGAAGATATCTTTTTTGACACAGATGATCATTCATATATTAATGATGATAACTTTAAAGAATCTATTTTTCCTCTTATTCGTGGTTTTTACATTTTGGTTAAAATGATCAATGAACATCATGAGGAAGAAATAGAAAGCAAGGATGCGGATAAATATTACGAATGGCTTGTTAACTTGACTGACTATAGTTTAATGAGGCTTGTTCTCTTTTGTGTTTTTTATTATGATGGAATATTATCCTTTAACTACATAAATTCCAATTCAACTTTTATTTCCAAGCTGTCAATGATTGGGTGGAACGATTATATTGCTGAAGTTAAAAAACGGAAATTGCAAATCGGCAATTGACGGTCAAAAAGCAACTGAGCGGGGAACTGACCGGTAAGTCAGGTTTGTATCTCATTTTATCAGGAACCAGAGACAGTAATTTGCGAGTTGTTGCTCAAAACACACCCCTAATAATCAATTTGAATTGGGATAATTAATAATATCTGGTTTCCCTACTGCCCCTAAACTGCTTGATGAATATCAGCAAAAAATAACGATTTTAGTGTCGCTTTAGGGGGCTGGAACGAACTGAGCAGAAAGACCGAGTTGTGCTGTAAGTTGAGCTGGGGGCAGATCTGTTCCTCTTTGTTTTAAATGACTTTTCATATTGATATGAAAAGTTTAAAATGCAATCACTATCGCTGCACTTGGGGAAAAATATGGATCATATTTATGAATTAGGAAAACGGGTTGAACGATTATTATATACAAGTGTTATCGTAATTGTTGTGAGCCTGTTAATCTTCTCTCTTTCCAATTCAATTGTGATATCATCTGCAACTGAGAAATACAAAATATATCAAGAGCTAAGAGATGCTATCTTTAAAGAAAAAGACAATATAGCACGAGCAAAAGAAATCCTCTCGAAATATAATAAATATAAAAGCGATGAGGATGAAAGGAAAAATGCATACGAAAAAACAAAAGCAATGTTTAATAACAAAGAAGAAGAAGAAAAACAGAATAAAATAAGAGGAAAATTAGGCTTGCCAGTCAGTACGCCACTTGTAGATAAGAAATACACACCATTACATTACTACACTTACGATAGCGATCTTAACGAAATAAATACAATTACTGGTAAAACCAGCATAAACAAATATGTCAGTCTTGATGCGGCAAATGGTGCTGACATTGCAATGCTGCGTTCTTTGATAGGAAATGTTGCAATAAAGAATTTCGATGTTTACAAAGAACTTAACTCCATTATAGACACAAAGGATAGTACGTCCAAAATAATTGAGATTTTAGATAAAAATATTGAAGTATTTCGAGGAGATAAATTAAAAATTTTTGATGTGGAAACCCCGCTAAATGTACCATTTTCTATTGGTGACATGAAATCGAGCATATCACTATATAATATTGAGCAATGGTCTATGGTTGTCATGCCAGTTTTCCTTGCCATTTGGTTTGGTTCAATATTAATAACTCGTAGATTTGAAACTCATCTAATTCTTGAAAAAAGAGGAGTTATGAACTCCTACCCCCATGTTTTGAATATATTCAGTATTCTCGATGAAAAGCACCAATCACAGAAGGTACAGAAGCTGATAGGTGCATCACTGTTAGGTGATGAAAAATCAATAAAGGAAATTAAATCTTATGGTTATATTGCATTTTCTTTAAGAATATTGATTTTGATTGGTATGTTCATACTTATGGGGATGCCTGCTTATTATGGGTTTTATATTGTTATATTGAATGATTCAGGCGGGGATAATATTTTACGTTTCACATGGGTGACCCTTGGTGCAGTTATTAATATGATACAATTAGTTGGAGTTGTTGATATTGAATCCAGGATTATGAGTAAGACGTTTATTCTAAATGGTGGTGAAAATGAGATTATTTAACTTTGCGCTCTTATCCATTTTTATTGCTACCTTTTCTGTTGGCGCCAAGAATATTACTGTTTATGGTGGGATTTATGATTGCAAATCATGGGTAGAGCTGTCTAATAAAGGAAAAAACGAAAAAGATCAATTAGTTAAAAATACAATCAATGGGATTCAATTGCATTGGCTCGCTGGTTATATGACAGCATTTAACCAAGTGACAGGTGAGGATAATTTTCCAATAATATCAGTATCAACAGCTAAGGATTTTATAAACGATTATTGCGAAAAAAATATTTCGAAAGAAGTTGTTGACGGGTTATTGGTAATGAGAGCTAAACTGAAGAAATAGTCACATATGAACACCTTAAACCAGAGGGGGCCTCAGTCAATGCTCCCCAAATAAAGAAGGAGATAAGTCCATTTTTTGGCGACTCTGTTGTATGCTGGCAAGCGGCCCAAATATCAATCATGTATTGCTGATGGGCTACTGTCTCGTTTGGGTTATACGCGAATGAGATAAACTGTAGTAGTTAACTACTTTGTACCTATGTAGCATCCTTAGTCGCTGCTACTGTGAATAAGTTACCTTATTGCTTGAACTGCTAAGCTATAACTTTCCCTGCTCTGTACTTAAGTAGCCAGGATCCTCAAATATCAGTGAGGTAGATTCAGAGGGTCTTTAGTCGATAGAAGGTGGCTTTGCTGATACCTAACCTTTGTTGCACTACTGCTGGTGATAGACCCTGCGCTAACAGCTCTTGTACTTGTTCAACAGTTGCTTTGATAGGTCTGCCGCAATGCTTTCCTTCAGTCTGAGCACGCTTGATACCTGCTGTTCTGCGTTCTGCTATCAGGTCTTTCTCAAGGCTGGCGAGTCCTGCCATCATGGTAAGCATCGCTCTGCCAACGGGCGTTGACAGGTCGAATCCTTCACGCAAGCTGACAACTTTCACGCCTTTCGTCTGCAACTTTTCCACGGTGGAAAGAACATCAATCGTGTTACGTCCCAAGCGGTCTATAGCAATCACGATCAGCGTATCGCCTTCTCGTACATAACTGAGTAGTTCACCAAACCCTGGACGCTCTCCTGCCTTGATTGCACCACTCACCGCTTCATCACTAAACCAGCGAGTAACGCTATAACCAGCATCGGCTATCTGCTTCTTCTGGTTTTCAACGTTTTGGTCGCTGGTGGAAACTCGCACATATCCGATCACCGTTGTCATGATGTCCTCTAAGTCTCAAAAGATAGTATCAAAACAATAGCAGTCCCAAAATTAAAGATCAATCTTTTGAGACAAGGCGAAGCCGCATTCTGTCGTTGCGTCGGTGTGGTCTTATAAGGAGATGGTTATGAGACTGGATAATCGAGATTTAAAATTCTGATTTAGAAGGGGGTGTCTTGTGCAGGGCGTAAAATTTCAATGGGCCGTTGGCCCGTGTAGTCGTTGAGATTAGATGGTCGCATCTTAAATAAACGGAGTAGGGCGTGATTGCTCACGCCTTCGTTTACATCTCAGAACACAGGCTCAGCGTGTAAAGTGCCGTTTGACCATCGTTGTTAGTTGGGCGCATAACGAAAACAGGTTCACTACCATTGTCAATGTAAGTGACAGCTATTCCACCATCTGGGGTGGCGTACATCTTCGCAATACTTTTCTCTCCAATGAAACCCAGCCGCCAGGTTTTACCACCCATGCTCACTTTCATGCTTTTGTCCTGCACATCAAGGCGAGTTTCGACAGAAGATTTTTGGCTACCAGAATCGATCTGCCCTTCCTGGATCGCCTTACAGGTGAATGTGGTTGCACTTGAGGCGAAGGGGAGAACGATCAGTGACGCGAGAATCAATCTTTTCATGGTCTTCCTTTTCTTGTTTGATTTGGTGGCAAGGCGCTGTTAGCGCATTACCTTATCTTACCACTTTAATTAATTAAATCGATCTTATAGATCAGTAAAATCGATCGATGTGGGTGATACAATGCTATTGTACAAATACTGAGCACTGTGACATTCGGCGATAACAGTCAACTGGAGTGAGGCTTATGAAGAAATCAATATTGGTGATATCGGGACTACTGATTTCACAGTTGGTGATGGCAGGACAAATCACAATGACAGAACCGCAGCAGGAAACAACGGAGAATGGCAAGACGCTTTGCACCTATGAGAACAGCCAGTATGTTTTTACCTACGTCACTAAAGGGCAGTGCCCCTATGCAAAGACTTTCGACACTCAGGATTCAGAGTAGAGGCTGCATAAAATAGGAAGTGTTGTTTAAATTCATGAAAAGACAGGTGTGCTTAGCACAAGCCTCCAACGGATTGATTGTTAATTCTTCTGATAACGGCACAGTGCAAGGCTTTACGCAAAGAGAGTGATAGTTACTATCTTGATGACTATGGCAATTTTCCCCCTGTAACAACGGCATTCATTACCTGCTAATTACCAGCGGATTACGCGCCAGTTTGATGGGAATTAACTCAGGGTTATTGCATGGGGTAGTGTAAAGTGAGCAGGGTGACAGTCTACCGTTGGGTGAAGGGCTGATAGGTAATCGACGCGAAGCGCCGGAACCATACTGTTATGCGCTGGCCTTGGTGCCAGGCTCACGCCGCGCATGAAAGATAGCCATTACAGGAGAGATCATTTTTGACAAGTTACCTTCATCAAATGTGCTTCTCCTGTATAAATGCTTGTTATGCTCGCTATGCTCCCAAACACAAACCCATTAAACCCAACTAACTTAAGGTTAGTTAATTGGTTTTCTCTCTCTTGGGCTACTACCGCCCAAACTTTGCTTAATGCCATACAGCGACTACGCCGCCATTAACAACACTCCACAATGATCCAATGGCATTCCTGCTTAATGTCATCCACCGATCTTGATTAGCCACCAACCAAACAACCACCCTAAATCCGTTAGGCTGTCTGTTTATCTGGTGCAAGGTAGCTATGACATTACCATACGTGCAAACATCCCAATCCAATCATCACTGATTGTCTCGTGCTGATGCACTTCAGTGCAGAGAGAGAATCTCTCTACTATTATAGCGGATTTAGTAGGTGCCTGTATTTAAAGGGAAAAATAGGGTGGAAATCGCCATTTTTCACTTTTTATCTCAAGAAATGGCGAGATGGTGTTCGTGAATGGGAGGCATGGCTGTCTTCTCTGGTGGCAAGTTCTACCACAAATTTTGATTGACAGCAACCATCTATTTCTGATATAAAGAGCACTAATCGCAAAGCAAAAATGCAACGCATTGAAAATGATTAAAAATACTTCATGAAATCACCGTTTGGGTATTGACAAACGTTAGTGAACTATGGTATTCTTAATACTAAGAAGGGGAGAAAACCTTCTGAACTTTTCAGCCCTGGGCGGGGTAACTGCCCGGGGCTTTTTGCATCCAAAATCCGAAGGAGGCCATTATTGAAGTATTACAGCAGTGACCAGATTTTTAATGACCTGGTGAGCGGCGAAGTGAAACGCCACGTTATTTACGCATCTATGCAAGCAGCAAAATCGAGAGGGTATACAGACCGAATGGAAATGTTTCAATCTGCAATTATCCGTTATGACCAACACCGAAGGGAGAACACCAACTAAGGAGGAACATTGATTCAAGCATACGAAGACTGTTATTTTTACAGAGATACCCCGCACCACGATCACCGCCCGCTTTCAACATTTTCCAGACCATCCCAGCAACTCACCGTTATTGATAATGTTCTGTACGTTGTCGAAGTGGAAAGTGGTGAAATTCTTCACTACGACTCGACAGAGTATTTGCTTGATGGTGGCATTGTTCAGGATCTGCATTTGAGTTACTCGACAGCAGACACCGCCAAATCAAAACAGGCTCACCGTGAATACGCTAATAAGCTGGGCGACCTTCCAGGGAATGCAGCCTATAACGGGATCAAGGAATACGCAGACGTATTAACCAAGCCAGATTTCACGAAAGTATTTGCATTGTGTAACGAAGTTGACAGGAGAAACTTAGCATTTATTAAACGTGCGGATCTGTGCGCAATACTTAACACCACGCCGGATCACCTCAATCGTGTTTTATCTGGTCTTGAGCGTAAACACTACATCAAGGTTGATAAAGCTGAACACCATAAAGGCATATTAAAGGTGTGGGTTAATCCTTCGTTTATCTGGAAAGGTGATTTAGCAAACCGCTACTTAGCTGGATACATGCAGGGCTTTCCCATCCTGGAGCGTAAACGCCCCGTAAAACGCTCTGACGTGCTCGACAAGCTCACGGTGGGTGCAATGGCTGCTTATGATACCTGGCATATTGAACACGGTCACAAGGCTAATCAGCCCTACTCTAATGAATGGTATGCAGAGATCACGCTCTACGATAACGCCTACGGTGAAGGGGTGAGACTTGCCAACGAACACCAGGTGCTGAAGAAGATTCTTAACCCAGCAGTGTCTGAAACTGATTTTATGCGTGAGCTCTTCACTCCGGCTCAGTATCAAACACACTTGAACTCATTAGCAAGACTATCAAGGAGAACATATTGATAGAATATTTGGTAAAACTTGGCATTGACCGTATTCCAATTTATGACGTTGGAAGGGGGAAAGAAACGCTCTTGGCAGCACTCGAACATCCAGCGCAAGGGCTAACTCAGACAGCGACTACGGAAGCAATGGCGGTGTTTCTGAGGACAGTCACAACCTACTGGAACCAGTACACTCGCGTATGATTGCCGCACTTTACTGGTATCTTATGTTCCTATTTATCTGGGATGTAATCCGCACCTTTGAACGACGTAGAAAAACAGAACGCAAAACTGAATCTCGGAATCCATGAGGCCATGTTTTATATCACAAAGGAGCTTAGCGGCTCCTTTTTTCGTTTCTGGGGTGGGGTACAAACTGAGGTACAAGATGGGGTACAGCGTGAAGAAGCGATAACCGGAAGTGCACGCTTGCGTCAGCAGGCAACTTACCCTAATCTGGCAAAAAGTATAGAGATTCAATCTTCATGACTCGGGGTGCCCCATCAATGATGGGCTGAGAAATACCCGTATTACCTGATCTGGATAATGCCAGCGTAGGGAAGTCAGATGCCTTCCCGGTCATCGCTTCTTCACGCAAGGCAGGAGCGAACCCATGCAGCCTGACCTGCTCGATTTACACGTTTTACATCAGTTCCGAACCCGTTCCCCGCTTACACATTGTATGACTAACGACGTTGTACAGACCTTTACTGCCAACGCTCTGCTGGCGCTTGGTGCCTCTCCAGCGATGGTGATTGAGGCCGAAGAAGCTGAGCAGTTTGCCGCGATCGCCGATGCATTGCTGATTAACGTTGGCACATTAACCTTGCCGCGAGCACAGGCGATGCGTCGGGCGATTGAGAGTGCGGTAGCCGCAGGTAAACCCTGGACGCTGGACCCGGTTGCCGTGGGCGCTCTGACGTTTCGCACCCGCTTTTGTCATCAAATCCTTGCCCTGAAACCCGCCGCCATTCGCGGTAATGCTTCGGAAATCCTCGCTCTTGCCGGGATGAGCGCCGGTGGGCGCGGCGTCGATACGACTGACTCCACAGCCAGCGCGTTACCTGCTGCACAGGCGCTGGCTCGCCAGACCAATGCCATTGTGGTAGTCACCGGTGAGGTGGATTACATCACTGATGGACAACGAACCCGAACGGTAATCGGCGGTGACCCGTTGATGACGCGCGTAGTGGGCACAGGGTGCGCACTCTCTGCCGTCGTGGCGGCGAGTTGCTCACTGCCGGGGGACAGGCTGGATAACGTCTCCGCCGCATGCGGATTTATGAAGCGAGCCGGAACGGCAGCCATTGCGCAGTCTCGTGGCCCAGGCAGTTTTGCCAGCGCGTTCCTGGATGCGCTCTACACCCTGGAGGAACTGGCATGAAACGTATTAACGCTCTGACCATTGCCGGCACCGATCCCAGCGGTGGTGCGGGTATCCAGGCCGACCTGAAGACCTTCTCCGCCCTTGGCGCGTACGGCTGCTCGGTCATTACCGCACTGGTGGCGCAAAACACGCGCGGTGTGCAGTCGGTTTACCGTATTGAACCGGATTTTGTTGCCGCGCAGCTGGATTCCGTATTCAGCGATGTGCGAATTGATACCACCAAGATCGGTATGCTGGCAGAGACAGATATTGTTGAAGCGGTGGCTGAACGGCTTAAACGTTATCAGGTACAAAACGTGGTGCTGGATACCGTGATGCTGGCAAAAAGTGGCGACCCATTGCTCTCCGCCTCCGCTGTTGAAACACTGCGCAAAAAGCTGCTGCCGCAGGTGGCGCTCATCACGCCCAATTTGCCGGAGGCTGCTGCACTGTTGGGGGCAACACACGCGCAAAATGAACGGGAAATGAAAGAGCAGGGGAATGCGCTGCTGGCGATGGGCTGCGGGGCCGTGCTGATGAAAGGTGGTCATCTTGACGATGCCGAAAGCCCGGACTGGCTCTTCACCCGGGACGGTGAGCGGCGTTTCACGGCACCACGCGTACACACTAAAAACACCCATGGTACTGGTTGTACGCTCTCTGCTGCACTGGCGGCATTACGTCCACGGCATGATAACTGGGCCGATACGGTGAGCGAAGCGAAAACCTGGCTCTCAGCTGCGCTGGCTAAAGCCGATACTCTGGAAGTGGGTCACGGTATTGGGCCGGTACACCATTTTCATGCCTGGTGGTAAGCCGTATACTGGCAGGAAACACCACGCCTGAGAAAAACAGAGATGGAACAAGCGCATACCCGGTTAATCGATCAACTGAATGAACGGATCGCCGCGCCCGACAATACACCGCTGTATCTGAAATTTGCCGAAACGGTAAAAAATGCGGTGCGCAGCGGGGTGCTGGAGCACGGCAATATCCTGCCCGGCGAGCGTGACCTGAGCCAGTTAACCGGTGTGTCGCGCATTACTGTGCGCAAAGCGATGCAGGCGCTGGAATCCGAAGGGGTGGTGACGCGTGCCCGGGGCTACGGGACGCAAATTAACAACATCTTTGAATATTCGCTCAAAGAAGCGCGCGGTTTCTCTCAGCAGGTGGTGCTACGCGGTAAAAAACCCAACACGCTGTGGGTGAATAAACGCGTGGTGAAGTGTCCGGAAGAGGTAGCCAGCCAGTTGTCGGTGGAACCGGATAGCGAGGTCTTTCTGCTTAAGCGTATTCGCTATGTTGACGATGATGCGGTGTCGATTGAAGAGTCGTGGGTTCCTGTCGGGTTGATTCACGATCCGGACGCCATTGGCATCTCGCTGTATGACTATTTTCGCAGCCAGAACATCTTCCCGCAGCGTACCCGTTCACGGGTTAGCGCCCGTATGCCGGACAGCGAATTTCAGGCACATATAAAGATGGATGACAAAATTCCGGTGCTGGTGATCAAGCAGGTTGCACTTGATCAGCAGCACCGGCCGATTGAGTACAGCATCAGCTACTGTCGCAGCGACCTATATGTCTTTGTGTGCGAGGAGTAATTCCTCGCGAGTGGGGGCACAATCACCGCCACGGTGGCTGACTACCCAGGCGGCTACCGCATTACCCAGCAGAACAGAATCTGCAAGACTCCACCCTGCAGCCAGCCCGGCAAGCGTTCCGCCTGCATGACTGTCGCCTGCGCCGATTGTGTCGACCACGGTGGCGGGAAACGCCGGAACAGAACCTGAGGCGTCATCGTCATACCAGGCCGCGCCGTCTTTGTCGTGGCGAATGATTAGCGCCGAGCCAAAACGCTGTTGCCACTGTGTTCCTAAGCGTGCAGGTGCAATATCAAATCGTTCAGCAGCAATCTGCGCCTCCTGGCGATTAAGCGAGACGATCGGTTTACAGGCCATAATTCGCGCCATTAGTGCGTCAGGAATATCGGGGATGCGGGGGCCAAAATCAATAAAGGCGGTGATCGCCTGTAACCCTTCCAGCCAGGCCGTCAGGAGCTCGCCGCACGGCGATGCCAGTTGATAGCCGGAGAGATAAACCAGGCTTGCTGGCGGCACGTGAAGTGCATCCAGCCAGTGCTGTTGCCACTGATTCTCCACACCGCTAAAAGACATAAAAGTGCGTTCGCCATCCGGTTCTACCAGTGCCAGACACCAGCCGTTATCGCCGGTTTCGGCGTCCATGGCGCTGTGCAGATCCTGTTTTGCCATGGCGTTACGGATAATATCCGCCCACACGCCATGGCCGACGGGAAGTGCATTTTGCGACGCGATGCCGAGCCGTTTAAGGGCTATGGCAATGTTCAGCGCACAGCCGCCGATATTGACACCCTGCTGTTTAAGCTCGATATCGCACCCGCGCCAGGGCAGGGCGTAGGCATCGGCGATAACGTCAATGACCGCTGCACCCAGCACCGTTACCGGTCGTGTCGCGTGCAATGTTTTAAGGTGTTGGGCAAACGAATTCATACGCCCTCCCTTTGCTCCCGGAAGTGCAGCAGTTTCTCGCAATAGCGACCAAAATCGAGCTGGTTTACAGCGTCGAGTTCCGCTTTCAGTTGCGGGTCAATAGCCTGCACGCCGTGCAGTGCGCCGCAGATGGCCGTCGCCATTGCGCCAATGGTGTCCGTATCACCGCCCAGGTTGGCACATAAGATGGCGCAGCGGTTCGGGTCGGTTCCCGCCAGTTCAACCATCGCAATGGCCGCCGGAACGGACTCAATGGTGCTGGTTCCTGCGCCAATGAGCTGATAAATCTGCTCGCTGGCGGAGTCGATACCATTGGCTTCACGTACGGTTTTAAGCGCCAGTTCAATACGCGCCGCGAGCGACGCGCTGAAGGTGGTGGTTTTCGCCTCTTGCGCATAACGAGCGATACCCGGCAGGGCATCGACGATGTTCTGCCAGCGTTCACCGTCGATGGCGCGCGAAACCGCCCAGGCAATCACCACCGCGCCGGCAATCGCGAGATCCGATTTATGGGTCGGGCTGGAAGCCAGCGCCACCTGTTCAACAAAATGCTCAAGGCGCGTGGCGGGTAACAGACAACCCAACGGGGAGGCACGCATAGCTGCCCCATTGGTAACACCATTGTTTTCCAGTTCGCTCACGGGCTTCCCGTCGCGGATGGCGTTAAGCGCTATTTTTGATGTCGGGCCGAGCACGTTTTTATTAAACGCGTCGAAATCGAGCGCCCAGTGCAGAATATGTTTGCCGATAACGTCTGCGTTAATCTCCCCATCACATTCGATAATCGCATCCGCCAGACATAGCGCCATGGAGGTGTCATCGGTGAACTCGGCCTGCTTAAAATAACAGGCCGCATTATTCTCCGCCGGACCAGGTAAGAAGCGGTCTATCCAGCCAAAGTGCGCTTTGACGCGCTTTCTCGGCCACAGCTCCGACGGCATGCCCATTGCATCCCCTAACGCCTGCCCATAAAGGGCACCGAGAACACGTTCTTGTTTCATTTTACTTCCCCTTGTGTCAGCGCGGCATCGCCATCAACCACCTCAATTGCGGTGATCTCTTTATCCGATTCGCGGAAAAACAGCATAAACAGCACGGCGATCACGGCAATCATGATCCCTCCGAATGCCCACATTCCGGCCCAGTTGAAGGTCAGCCCATTCACCGGCTCTTTGTATGCGAACATTTTTTCCATCATAACGCCGCCAAGGCGGTAACCCAGCAGGCTACCAAACCCCTGACAGCACAGCGTAATCAGGCCTTGCGCGGCGGTGCGCATATGCACCGGCGCTTTTTTATCCACGTAGATATACGCGGTTACGTAGTAGAAGTCGTAGCTCACGCCGTGCAGCAGAATGCCGAGGAACAGCAGGGCATAGGTGAAGTACTGTTCCGCGCCGCCGTAAACGAAGAAACCATAGCGGATAGCGGCGGTGATCAGGCCCAGCAGTAAGACCTTCTTAATACCAAAGCGTTTGGTGAAGAACGGCAGCGCCAGCATAAAGAAGATTTCGGAGAACTGACCGAGCGTCATCCAGCCGGTGGCGTTTTTCATCCCCACTTCGGTGAGATAGCCGTTAGCGAAGATGTAATAGAAGGCCAGCGGCATGGCGAACAAGAACGAGCAGAAGAAGAACACCAGGAAGTTTTTGTCGCGCAGCAGGATCAGCGCATCCAGCCCCAGCATCACTTTGAAATCCAGCTTGCCGGTACTTTTCGGCGGTGTGTTCGGCAGAAACAGAGCGAATACGCCGAGCAGGGCGGAACTGGCTGCGGTCATCAACAGCGGAATATTGGTATCGGAAATATCGCTAAAGCCCAGCATCTGCGGCAAGAACCCGCATGCCAGACCGGAGGCAATCCAGCCAATCGTCCCCATCACGCGGATACGCGGGAAATCGGCCTCGACGTCGTCCACGTTGGCAAAGGCAATACTGTTAGTCAACGCGATAGTGGGCATATAGGTCAGAGAGTAAACCAGCAGCAGCGGGAAGAAGGTGCTGAACTGGGTTTGCTGTGCGGCGAAGTACATCAGAATAGCACCGGCAAACATCAGCACTGCCAGTACTTTCTGCGCGGCGAAGAAACGGTCTGTCAGCGAGCCGACAAGAATCGGTGAGAGGATGGCCGCGATGGCGGTACAGGCATAAGACCAGCCAATTTCTCCAGCGGTAAAACCGCTTTTGCTCAGCCACAGCCACAGCGGCACAAACCACGCGCCCCAGATAAACCATTCAATAAACATCATGAATGACAGTTGGACTTTCGTTTTCATTTTTTAATCCTGCATGTCAGAGAGGGTACTCCTTTAACATACCATTCAATGATACCTTTTAAATACCTTTGTGGCGATTGTTTGATCAGTGTAACAGTTTTGTTGTACGCGAAACGAGCCAGCAGATTGCGCTGAAAAAAAATGCAAAAGGTGGAAAATCTGTTAAGTCGGTACCAGGCTTAGTCTGCCCGCAAATATGTGGGAATGGATTACATTCACCGACATGACGTCGGACTTACGGGAGTATCACATGACTGATATTGCGCAGTTGCTTGGCAAAGACGCCGACAGCCTTTTACAGCATCGTTGTATGACCATTCCAGCCGACCAGCTTTATCTGCCTGGTCACGACTATGTTGACCGCGTAATGGTTGATAACAACCGTCCGCCTGCGGTCCTGAGAAATATGCAGACGCTCTACAACACCGGCAGACTCGGCGGCACCGGGTATCTCTCTATCCTGCCGGTAGATCAGGGGGTTGAACATTCAGCCGGTGCATCTTTTGCGGCGAATCCGCTCTATTTCGACCCTAAGAACATTGTTGAGCTGGCGATTGAAGCGGGCTGTAACTGTGTGGCGTCGACCTACGGCGTGCTGGCCTCCGTTTCGCGTCGCTATGCCCACCGAATTCCGTTCCTCGTGAAGCTGAACCATAACGAAACCCTCAGCTACCCGACAGAATATGACCAGACCCTCTACGCCAGCGTTGAGCAGGCGTTCAATATGGGCGCGGTAGCCGTCGGGGCGACCATTTACTTCGGTTCCGAGCAGTCTCGCCGTCAGATTGAAGAAATCTCCGCGGCCTTTGAACGCGCGCATGAGCTTGGGTTGGTGACAGTGCTGTGGGCGTACCTGCGTAACCCGGCGTTCAAAAAAGACGGAGTGGATTACCACGTATCCGCAGACCTGACCGGCCAGGCGAATCATCTGGCGGCGACTATTGGCGCAGATATCGTGAAGCAGAAAATGGCCGAGAATAACGGCGGATACAAAGCGGTAAACTTTGGTTACACCGATGACCGTGTCTACAGCAAGCTGACCAGCGATAACCCTATCGACCTGGTGCGCTACCAACTGGCGAACTGCTATATGGGACGCGCGGGGCTTATCAACTCCGGTGGTGCAGCCGGTGGTGAAACAGACCTGTCGGATGCCGTGCGTACGGCGGTGATCAATAAACGCGCTGGCGGTATGGGGCTGATCCTGGGCCGTAAAGCGTTTAAGAAATCAATGGCCGATGGGGTGAAACTGATCAATGCCGTTCAGGATGTGTATCTGGACAGCAAAGTAACGATTGCCTGACGCCTCCATCTCCCTCTCCCGGTGGGAGAGGGTTGGGGAGAGGGCATCATCATGCACTGTGTAAAACATCAGCGCAGAAGCGCACAATCCGGCGGTAATCTGCATTGTAGCGCGCCGGGCAAAACTTCTATGCGGAAATGCTTCCCGCTCAATGGCTCTCCGTCCAGATTAAACGTCATCCCGTGCGGAGCATTCACTTCAAACCATGCTGACTTACCGTCAATAATATTCGGGCTCTCTTCCGGCCGGGTCAATGTGGTAAACAGTGCGGGGAGCAGTCCATCACCTGTGAAAATACGCAGCTGCAATTGACCGTCATTAATCAGCGCTTCCGGGCAAAGCTGCTGCCCACCGCCTGCCTGACGACCATTACCGATACCAATCACCAGCGCGTCACCTTGCCACTGAAAATCTTCACCGCGAATTTCACAGCGGTCTGGCTTCAGGGTGTCCATCCGCATCAGTCCATGGATCAGGTATGAAACACCGCCCAGCGCCGCCTTCAGTTTTTCGGGCGTTTCGCTGGTAATGCGCGTTCCGAATCCACCGGTCGCCATATTGATAAAACAGGTTTTGTCATTCACCTGGGCAATATCCACGGCGATGGCTTTACCGAGGATCGCTAACTGGAGTGCTTTCTCTAAATCTGCCGGGATCCCAACGCTGGTGGCAAAATCATTAGCGGTGCCGAGCGGTAAAATGCCCATCACCGGGCGGTTGGTCTGGCTTAAATCAATCAGGGCAGACGCGATCTCATTGATGGTGCCATCACCGCCGCCGGAAATAATGGTTTTGACACCCAGGCCGAGCGCTTCATTGATATAACGTGCCGCGTCGCCTTTTTCCCATGTCACTCGCACGTGGATATGCGCACCGTCTTTACGCAAACCCTGAATTGCCTGACGCAACAGATCGTTGCCTGCACTTTTGCCATTGAGAATCAATAAACTGTCTGGATAGGTTGCCATCCGCGCTGCTCCCTTTTTTAGCGTTAGTAAGAGTGTATAGCAGGGAGGAAAAAAGCGCGTAAGAACAGGATGAAAGGAAAAAAATAAGCCTGCGTAAAAAGGGGCTCCTTTACAACGAAAGATGTCCCCCGTGTTGTTGACTCTTTGTACGGCTTTCGCTCAATAGACTCTTACCGTCAACCTTTGAGGCCTGCCATTTGCTTTGCCTCAATTTTCAACTGCTTACGCCAAACCCGATTATGTAGCGTTAGAGCGATTGAACGGTAAAAGACCGATGTATTCATCCACGCGATATTCAGGCAGAAAAATACCAGCCCTAAAAAAGAAGTTATTTGTGGGGTGTAATTCTCAACAGAGCCGAATAAAAGCGAATTCCACGTCCAGATAAAATAAACGATGTTCATCAAGCCAGTCAGTGTGATAACGGAAATATGCAGTTTATATCCTGTCAAGGAACCCCGGGCAGCCAGGAACATTGTGCTCATCACTATCATGCAATACGCTACTGCTGCCAGGAATACGCCCATCATTACCTTAAATTCAGGTAAGCCGAGCAGACGAAATAGCCACATCCAGACAGAAACTTGTAGCATAGCGTAGCAAAAAATAGTGAGTAAGGTACTTATTGCTAATGGAATGCCTGTCATATGTACACCCACAGGAACACCGAACTGACCTTTTAAGCGATCTTTCAATGATTCAAGCCGTTGGCGATCGTCAGTCGCCATTTCACCTGTTATTACAGTACTTAATGCAAGGCTCTTCTTGATGTAATTTATCATGTCCGGGTCAATAACTTCCTGTAAATGAAAAAGACTGAATCAAGCCAAAAACGTATTTACCAGATTGTGTAATATTCTGCGGATTCCTGATTGTACCCGAGACAGCACTTCCAACAAATGCCGAGGAGTTTGAAATGGCATTCAACAGTTCACGCTGTAAGAGCAACTGCAACGCTTCCGATGGGTAACGTTTAGGGTACCTGCTCCTGCGGCGGGTACGACAGTGAGAAATGTAGCCCCGCAAGAAATCGTCGTAGAACCGATTTCAGTTGCTAATGAAGGTGACTGAATCTCTGTTACCCGGCGAGGCGTTAGATGCTGAGGCGATTAAATCAAAGCCAGGAAAAGTAGATTGAGGCAAAAACGTCCATTATGATGACCTCAAGGTTAGCCCAAAAGGAAATCATGACAATGAGTGTTGGATTAATTACAGACGAGCCTGGACGCGTTTATACCTTCCATTCAACATTGCCAACTGGTGAGTATTTCGAATTTCGTCCCCGCAACCCTCCACTGAACTCAAAACCCATCGTTGATGACGAAAGCGGGATGTGTATTGGTTATTCCGTCGCTCAGGCTCCAGGTCTGTGGCAGATTTATGATACTGACGGTATGTTTATCAGGCTGGAGGAAGCACCGTTAGAAGCTCCCCTGATTGACCCAACAGACCTGGCTTTAATTGCCTTTGGTGCATTTCGCCTTTTTCGGGCTGGTAAAGCGTTACTTGAGAGTGGTGCCAAAACGGTTGTAACCGTTAAACTCAGTCAGGCCACCATCAGTATTTTGCGTGGCCGCCTCAAAATGGGCTTGTCAGCTCGCACGCTCAGGATGAGTGAGTCATCGGCAAAACATATGCTAACTCCCGGTCGCTATGTGCCTTTACAGATTCAGGAAAAAGCCATTCGTTACGGTACCAGAACGCCAGACCCACTGAAAAAGCCAGGTTTTTTCCGGTACGAAGCACGTATGTATAAGCTTGTGGAAGACAGGCAAAATAAAGGCACTTATATTTACAAGTCATACCGTCTTGAGGTTTTGGTCAGGGAAGCTGACTGGACTATCATGCATTTTCAGTATATGCCGTGAAGGGGGAATCATGATAAATATCACAAGCGGTAACAGACACCTTAAATTGACGCCTTATGAAAGGCTTACTGAGCCCGAGGAGCCTGCCTATAGCCGTATTATGGTTTGGGTTGAATTCTCAATCCCTGCCTTAAAAACTGAGTTTGCTGCAGAGTTTTTTGTCGGTCAGTTAGAGCAATTCAGGAATGATACACATGGTTTCCATCAGGCGTTAAAGACAGGGGGGAAATTTAAGGATATTAATTTAACCTCGGCATTCGAGCAGGTTGTACTTAAGTTCCATCAGGCACATTTTTCCGGGGCTGTTGGCGTTAGCATGGTACTGAAGCCTGAAAACCATGCTGACAGCATTACGCTTGAGGATTCCTTCGATATTGATGAAAGTTATTTTCCCGACCTGCTCTCAGGTCTGGACGACATCATTTCGTGGCAGAACTGATGCTTGAACTAAGTCACAAGACTGGCATTCAGAATGTCAGTTTTTTGTGCCATTTATCCGGGATTTTCTCGTTCTTAATCGGTCCACCCATCAGTAGCATGAGTTTGAATTCGTTTTCTATTCCCGCGTTTGCCAGCCAGCACCGGCGCGGTTGCTGATGCACCTGTATTAAAAGCGACCCCTTAAGTGCTACCGACGGAAAAAGCAGACTAACTGGGGGATGCTGAAACAGCAACAAATTGATAACGATGTTCAATCATAAGGGTTAGCAAAAAGCCCCGATGTTGGGCTTTTTAAATATGGATGTGGTTAATGTGTGGGCGCAGATACAAATAAAACCTTTTATTTCAGGTTGTTAGTTCAAAAAAATAAGCCCGCGTAAGGGAGATTACGCAGGCTAAGGAGGTGGTTCCTGGTACAGCTAGCATTTATGGGTTATGTTTTTCAGCGCTGAGGATAATACCCGTATTGAACGAAGCGGTATGTGATCCGATTCTAAGAATTATCCCAGCGTGAAAAAATTCCCCTGATTAACTATTTGCTGTGTGGGTTTCGAGTGCTTTCGCCATCGAAATTACGCATCAGCAGGGCGAACTTCAGCTCCACCTCTTCCGGAACCGGCAGCCAGACGGTATGACCGTCACCCGGTGCAACTTCAATCGCTTCACCTTTGCCGTTTTCCAGGTGTTCCAGCGTAAAGTTCATGTTGCCCTGCGGGGTCATCAGCTCCAGGCTGTCGCCTTTGGTGAACTTGTTTTTTACCGCCACGGCAGCCAGTGCGCCTTTGCGCTCGCCGGTGAAGTCGCCGACAAACTGCTGGCGCTCGGATACGGAGTAGCCGTGCTCGTAGTTCTGGTAGTCATCGTGGGTATGACGACGCAGGAAGCCTTCGGTATACCCGCGATGCGCCAGGCCTTCCAGGGTTTCCAGCAGGCTGGTATCGAACGGTTTACCGGCGGCGGCATCGTCGATGGCCTTGCGGTAGACCTGGGCGGTACGCGCGCAGTAGTAATAGGATTTGGTGCGACCCTCAATTTTCAGAGAGTGCACGCCCATCTGGGTCAGACGCTCAACGTGGGCGATGGCGCGCAGATCTTTCGAGTTCATGATGTAGGTGCCGTGCTCGTCTTCAAAAGCGGTCATGTACTCGCCCGGACGTTTGGCTTCTTCAATCATAAACACGCTGTCGGTTGGCGCACCGATGCCCAGCGTCGGCTCAACGTTGGTTACCGGGATCGGCTCATGCTTGTGAACGATGTTGCCGATGTCATCTTCTTTGCCTTCCTGGACGTTATACTCCCAGCGGCAGGCGTTGGTGCAGGTACCCTGGTTCGGGTCACGCTTGTTGATATAGCCTGAGAGCAGGCAGCGGCCGGAGTAGGCCATGCACAGCGCGCCGTGAACAAAGATTTCGATTTCCATATCCGGCACCTGGGTGCGGATCTCTTCGATCTCTTCCAGAGAAAGTTCTCGCGACAGAATGACGCGGGTCAGTCCCATCTGCTTCCAGAACTTCACTGTCGCCCAGTTGACGGCGTTAGCCTGTACGGAGAGGTGAATGTCCATCTCCGGGAAGTTCTCCCGAACCAGCATGATTAAACCCGGGTCCGACATAATCAGCGCGTCCGGTCCCATATCCACCACTGGCTTCAGGTCACGGATGAACGTTTTCAGCTTGGCGTTGTGCGGTGCGATGTTCACCACCACGTAGAATTTTTTACCCAGGGCATGCGCTTCGTTGATGCCAAGCTGGAGGTTCTCGTGGTTGAATTCGTTGTTGCGCACGCGCAGCGAGTAGCGCGGTTGGCCCGCGTAAACAGCATCGGCACCATAGGCGAAAGCGTAACGCATATTTTGCAGCGTTCCCGCCGGGGAAAGGAGTTCCGGTTTAAACATGTTTGTTCTCGTTCTGATGACAGGTCAGATCCGCGTGCACCTGGTGCAGCGGTAAGGGGAGATCCCCCACTTTAAGGGCGGGCATTGTAGCGCTGCGGGACGGGGAGGTAAAGCGCCGGGGCGTTACGCCACTAACCCGGCGAGTTTAAACTGTGTCAGGTGTTGTCTTTTACGGTCTGGCTCGGACCATTAGTTTTCACTGATGCAATGCCCTTATCCCGCGATTGCTCAGATGCGTACATCTGGCTGCTGCCAATCACCTGATGATTGCCTGCTTTGAGGTTGAAATAAAATTTGCCGTTAGAGGCTGTTTTCTTCTCATAACGTTCCTCCAACGGGCTGTTTGAGCGCACGGAGGCAATACCGTTTTCAGCGGCACTTTTGGTGGTGTACAGCTCACTGGTAAGAATGGTTTCTGCGTTCCCTGCTTTAAGAACGAACCTGAACTGACCATCACTGCTCTTGCTTAATTCGAACCAACCAGACATAAGAACTCCTTGATCGAAATTGAATTTATCAGTGCCGATGATAAATAAACGCATCGGTAAAGAGAGTATGGTTGATTATCGTGTGGATTCCAGAAATGAAAAACCCGCCGGTGGCGGGTCTGATAGCGAAAATGTCACGCAATCCTGCACGCATCCGCTTCCCATCTATACCCCACACCATACACCGCGCGAATAAATGACTGCTCGGCATCCAGCGCTTCCAGCTTACGGCGCAGGTTCTTGATATGGCTGTCGATGGTGCGGTCAGTCACCACGCGGTAATCGTCATACAGGCGGTTCAGCAACTGCTCCCGGGAGAAGACTTTCCCCGGCTCGTGGGAGAGGGTTTTCAGCAGGCGGAATTCAGCAGGAGTCAGGTCCAGCATCTTGTTGCGCCAACTTGCCTGAAAACGGCTTTCGTCGACAACCAGCGGACTTTCTGCGTCCAGCACCTGCAGTTCGCGATGTGGCTTGCAGCGGCGCAGAATGGTTTTCACGCGGGCGACGACTTCACGTGGACTGTAGGGTTTACAGATGTAATCATCTGCACCAATTTCGAGGCCCAGCAGGCGGTCAATCTCTTCAATTTTAGCGGTGACCATGACGATGGGCACGTCGGAGAAGCGACGAATTTCCCTGCACAGGGTCAGGCCGTCGGTACCGGGGAGCATCAGGTCCAGCAGGATCAGGTCCGGCGGCGTCTGACGTACGTACGGCAGCACCTGGTCGCCATGATTAATCAGCGACGGGGCATAGCTTGCCGCGCGTAAATAGTCGATCAGTAACTGCCCAAGTTTCGGCTCATCTTCCACAATCAAAATGCGTGGCGTGTTTTCGTCAATCGGTAACTCGGTCATGCTTCTCTCGATAAATCCCGTTCCAGAGGTAACTCTACTGTAATGCTAACCCCACCAAAAGGCGAATGGGCGGCGCGGATCGTGCCATTATGCGCCTCAACGATGTTAACGCAAATCGCCAGTCCCAGGCCGGAACCGCCGCTGGCACGGTTGCGGGAGCCTTCAGTACGGTAGAAACGTTCAAACAGTTTTTCCAGCTGTGTGTCCTGCACGCCGGGGGCGGAATCGGCAAAGGTCAGGGCAAAGTTCCCGTTTTCCTGTTTGCCGGAGATATGCAGCCCGCCACCGCAGTCGGTGTAGCGCAGGCTGTTTTCCAGCAGGTTGTTGAATAGCTGCATCAGCCGGTCTTTGTCACCAAACACCACCGCGCTGTCTGGCAAGGAGAGATCGATTTTCAGATTGCGGCTGGCAAAACGTTCCCGGAAAGCGCCGGTGGTGACTTCCAGGACGTTAATCACGTCGACGGGCGCTTTCTGGTAGGCCAGCGCCCCTTCATCTGACATAGAGAGCTGGTGGAGGTCATCCACCAGTTTGGTGAGCGTGCCCACTTCGGCCTGCAATGAGGCCACCGATTCAGGCGTGAACTGGCGTACACCGTCCTGAATGGCTTCCAGCTCGCCGCGCAGCACCGCCAGGGGGGTGCGCAGCTCGTGCGAAATGTCGGCCATAAAATCGCGGCGCATCTGCTGGTTTTTCTCCAGAGTACTGGCGAGCTGGTTAAAGTCCTGAGCCAGCTTACCCAGTTCATCCTGGCTGCGGGTATCTACGCGGGTCGTGAAATCCCCGGCGGCCAGCTTGTGCGTGCCCTCCACCAGCCGTTTCACCGGGGCGAGCAGGCCGCGTGCCATCGGGAAGGTAGCAAGCGCGGCGAGCAGAGTGGAGAAGGCGACAATCAGCCAGCTTGTCCGACGCTGTTGACGGTCAAAGTTAATATCGGTATTGCGCGTCAGGCGCTCTACCGGCGAGGCAATAACCCAGCCGACGGTCGCGTTATTCACTTTGATCGCACGACGGGTGCCGTCAGGCGGAATCGGCGCACGCGGGCCAACCAGCGTGCGCATTTCCTGATCGATTACCCAAAACTGAGTGCGCCAGCCGTGCGGCGGCATGCCTGGCCCTGGGCGATCGTCACCGGTGTCGTGCTCCAGCGAGCGCAGGATCTGGAAAATGAATCGGTCATTATTGCGCAGAAAACGCCAGTTGCCGTGCTGTGCGTACTGCTCGCCCAGCGCATCGCTTAACCCCTGCAAACGTTGCTCATTGCCATGCTTGATGTAATCAATAAATCCACGTTCAAAACTGACCCGCACAGCCCAGTGCATGCTGATCAGCAGGACAATACAGGTGGTAAATATCGCGACAAAGAGCTTACCGGTAATGCCCGGTCGCCAGAATTTCATGATTCACTCCTTTTACTGCGCCGGATAACGACATTCTTGCTGGTATCATCCGGCACTCTGGCGAAGATGAAAGCGGGCAGGGCGATGATGACCGCCAGGCTGAGATAAGTGTATAAAAAGACCTGATGCGCGACCGGGGTATCAACGCTGAGATGGTGTTGTCCGTACATACCGAGCAGTAAACCCGCCACGGTGACGCCCACGCTCATGGACAGTTGCATAACCATCGAAAGCAGGCTGTTGCCGCTACTCGCCAGATCGTCCGGCAGATCTTTCAGCGTCAGCGTGTTCATCGACGAGAAGCGCATGGAGTTGATAATCCCCTGGCAGAACAGCACCAGCGGCAGGACGTAGTACCAGCCCATCAGCGCCACGGCCATAAACAGCAGGCTGACCAGCGCCAGCCCCAGCGTGGCGGTCACCAGCACGTGACGATAACCAAAGCGGTTTACCACCTGCACCACGATGCGCTTCATTCCCATGCTACCCAGCACCATCGGGATCATCATTAAGCCCGCATGAAACGGTGAAAACCCCATCCCAATCTGCAAGAACACTGGGGTCATAAACGGCAACATACCGCTGCCGATGCGCCCGGCAAAGCTGCCGAACAGGCCCAGGCGATAGGTGGCGTTTTTAAACAGTGAGAGACTGAACAGTGCTTTATCGTTACCTCTGGCATGCCACAAATACCAGAGGATGGCCGTGAAACCGAGGGCAACCAGAATACCCAGCGTCAGGGACGAAATCCCCAGACCTTTTTGTCCGTCGAGTGCCAGCGTCAGCGTTGCCATTCCTCCTGCCAGCAGGATAAAACCAAAGAAATCGAAGCGTCGGGTTTGCATGGTGTAGTTGGGCATCAACGCCAGAGTGGCAATGGCACCGATGATGCCGACAGGAAGGTTGATTAAGAAGATCCAGTGCCAGGACGCGTATTCCACCAGCATACCGCCCAGCGCCGGGCCCAGCAGCGGCCCCACCTGACCGGGAAGGGTCACAAAGGTCATTGCCGCCATGTATTGCTCACGTGGAACAATCTTCATAACTGTTAGCCGCCCGACGGGCACCATCATCGCCCCGCCAACGCCCTGCAACACCCGCGCCATGATTAGCTGGTCGAGGGTGTTGGCCTGAGCGCAAAACAGCGAACCCGTGGTAAACAACACGATCGCGGTAAAGAAGATATTCCGCACGCCGACTTTGTCGGCCAGCCAACCGCTGGCAGGCAGCATCACCGCAACCGTCAGTACGTAGGAGACAATTACCATATGCATATGCAGCGGACTCTCCCCCAGACTTTTCGCCATCGAGGGGAGGGCGGTATTGACGATGGTCGTATCCAGCGACTGCATAAAGAAGCCGAAGGCGACTATCCATAATTGCCAGCGAACATTAGCGGGGAGGTCGGTCATTTATTCGATCACCGTGGTTCTGTTTTTCCGCGAAAAACGCAGTCGCAGACGGTCAAAGAAGAGATAGACCACCGGCGTGGTATACAGCGTCAGTAACTGGCTCATGACCAGCCCACCGACAATCGTGATCCCCAGCGGCTGGCGCAGCTCTGAACCGTCGCCACCCGAGATAACTAACGGCAGCGCGCCAAACAGCGCAGCCAGAGTGGTCATCATGATCGGACGAAAACGCAGCAGACAGGCCTGGAATATCGCCTCTTCTGGCGACAGATTGCCGTTACGCTGAGCATCCAGCGCGAAGTCCACCATCATAATGGCATTTTTCTTCACAATACCGATTAATAGCATGATCCCGATGAGCGCGATAAGGCTGAATGGCGCACCAAACAACTCCAGCGCCAGCAATGCCCCGACGCCCGCCGACGGCAGCGTCGAGAGGATCGTCAGCGGATGAACGTAACTCTCATACAGTATGCCAAGCACAATATAGACCGTGGCAATGGCGGCCAGGATCAAAATCACCTGCGAGTTCATTGTGTCCTGAAATACCTGCGCGGTTCCGGCAAAGCTACCGCGTACGGTAGACGGCACGCCAAGCTGCGTCATCGCGCGGTTGATCGCATCGCTGGCCTCGGAAAGTGATGAACCGGCTGGCAGGTTAAAGGAGATGGTCGATGCTGCCGACAGCCCTTGATGGTTCACCGACAGCGGCGCGTTGGCAGGCCGCCAGCTGGCGAAGTAGGAGAGCGGTATCGCCTTGCCGTCGCTGTTGATCACAAACATTTTGTCCAGGGCACTGATGTCCTGGGTGTAACGCGGATCAACTTCCATCACCACCTTATACTGGTTCATCGGCTGATAGATGGTGGAGATCTCGCGCTGACCGAAGGCATTGTTCAGCAGACTGTTGGCTGCTTCAACGTTAATACCCAGACGCGACATGGTCTCGCGATCGTAGGTCAGCGCCATTTCAGCACCGTTATCCTGCTGATCAGAGTTCACGTCCGCCAGCTCCGGCAGGGCGGCCAGCGCCTTGCGGATCTTCGGCTCCCACTCGCGCAGGGCCGCTAAATCATCAGAGAGCAGCGTGTACTGATAGCTGGCATTCGCCTGACGCCCGCCAACGCGGATATCCTGAACGGCCATCAAAAACAGATTGGCACCGGGCTCTTTAGCGAGTTTCACCCTAAGACGGTCAATCACCTGCTGGGCGGTTTCGTTGCGCTCGCCGCGCGGTTTCAGGGTAATAAACATCATCCCGCTGTTGACGCGTGACCCCCCCGTAAAGCCGGTCACGTTATCTACCGCTTTATCTTCCCGGATAATCTTCATAAAGTCCTGCAGCTTGCCGCGCATCGCCTGGAACGAAATGCTCTGGTCAGCCTGAATACCGCCCATCAGCACCCCGGTATCCTGCTCCGGGAAGAAGGTTTTCGGGATGGTGATGTACATCCAGACGTTGAGCACAATGGTTCCGATCAGCACCAGGCCGACAAGCCGGGTATGGTTCAGCACCCATTTCAGCGATTTGCCGTAGCGCTCCTGTATGGCCATCAGGATACGACCAAAGCCTTTACGGCGCGGCTGCGAGTGTGGTTTGCTGCGCTTGAGCATCCAGCCGCACATCATTGGCGTGAGCGTAAGGGAGATGATCAGCGAAATACCGATAGCGACGGAGAGGGTGACGGCAAACTCCCGCAGCAACCGGCCCGGCAACCCGCCCATCAGCAGCAGTGGCAGGAACACCGCCACCAGCGACAGGCTCATGGAGAGCACCGTAAAGCCCACTTCGCGCGTCCCCTGAAGCGCCGCCTGTAGCGGTTTAACACCTGCTTCCAGATGGCGGGATATGTTTTCCAGCACCACGATGGCGTCATCGACCACAAATCCTGTTGCGATGGTTAAGGCCATCAGCGACAGGTTGTTGAGGCTAAAGCCACACAGATACATGGCGGCAAAGGTACCAATCAGCGACACCGGAACGGCGACTGCCGGGATCAGCGTCGCGCGGCCTGAACGCAGGAACAGGAATACCACCAGGATCACCAGCGCAACGGAGATAACCAGCGTTTGCTCCACCTCTTCAAGCGAGGCGCGAATAGTCGGGGAGCGATCCTGGGCAATCTGCAAATCGATCTCAGCCGGGATCGTCTCCTGCAACACCGGAAGACGCGCGCGGATGCTGTTCACCGTCTCAATAATGTTGGCTTCCGGCAGCTTGCGGATCATCAGCAAAATCGCCGGTTTGGCGTTGGTCATCCCGGCGTTACGCACGTCCTGCACCGAGTCAATGACGCTGGCGACGTCGCTTAAACGCACCGCCGCGCCGTTGTTATAGTGGATGATTAGTGGTTGATATTCCGCCGCGGTTTTCAGCTCGTCGTTGGTGTGGATCTGCCAGCGGTGACTGTTGTCCTCAACCGCCCCCTGCGGTTTGCGCACATTGGCATTGCTGATAGCGGAGCGTACATCATCCAGTGACACGCCCTGATTAAACAGCGCCTGCGGGTTTAAGCCCACACGGACAGCGGGCAGGGAACTTCCGCCGACGCTCACGTCGCCGACGCCATTGATTTGTGAGATCGTCTGCGCCAGTTGGGTAGAGGCAAAGTCGTACAACTGCCCTTGCGAGTAGGTATCCGAGGTCAGTGTCAGGATCATGATCGGCGCATCGGACGGGTTAGCCTTGCGGTAGGTCGGGCGGCTCGGCATTCCGCTCGGGAGCAGGCTTTGCGCGGCGTTAATGGCGGCCTGCACGTCGCGTGCCGCACCGTTAATATCCCGATCGAAGCTGAACTCCAGAATGATACGCGTGCTGCCCAGCGAGCTGCTGGAGGTCATCTCGTTAATTCCGGCAATCCGCCCGAGCGAACGTTCCAGCGGCGTGGCGACCGACGAAGCCATCGTTTCCGGCGATGCGCCAGGCAGCGAGGCACTGACCATGATCACCGGGAAATCTACCTGCGGCAGGGGAGCCACCGGCAGCAGCCGGAAACCCAGTACGCCGCACAGGGTGATGGCGAGCGAGATTAAAATCGTCGCCACCGGGCGATAAATGAAGAGGGCGAAAAACTTCACTTACGCCTCCTCTTCACGTTTCGGGAAGCGGCTTTTGGTCCACAGCGCCAGGCGGTCAAACAGCAGGTAGATCACCGGCGTGGTGAAGAGGGTTAGCACCTGGCTCACCAGCAGACCACCCACCATCCCGATCCCCAGCGGACGACGCAATTCCGCGCCGACGCCGGTACTGAGCATCAGTGGTAGCGCACCCAGCAAGGCGGCCAATGTGGTCATCAGGATCGGACGAAAACGCAGCAGACAGGCCTGGAAAATCGCATCGCGCGGGTTCATCCCCTGCTCGCGCTCGGCAGCTAGGGCAAAGTCGATCATCATGATGGCGTTTTTCTTCACGATCCCGATAAGCAGGATGATGCCGATGATCGCAATCACATCCAGTTCGCTCCCCGCCAGCATCAATGCCAGCAGTGCCCCGACACCTGCCGTCGGCAGGGTAGAGAGGATGGTGATCGGATGGATAAAGCTTTCATACAGCACGCCGAGCACGATATACATTGCGACCACCGCCGCGACAATCAGCCAGATAGTGTTGCCGAGTGCCGCCTGGAATGCCAGCGTACTGCCCTGGAACTGGGTCTGAATATCGGACGGGAAGCTCAGCGTTTTCTCTGCGGCCAGAATCGCTTCCACGGCTTCGCCAAGAGAATAGTTATCCGGTACGTTGAAAGAAATGGTGGTGGACGGGAACTGATCCAGATGGTTAATCGACAGCGGGGTATAGCGCTCTTCCACGGTCGAGATGGCGCTTAACGGCACAATACCCCCGTCTTTGCTGGTCAGGCGTACCGAGTCCAGCCCCGCCAGGCCAGGTGTGTGCTCGGTGTTGTGCTCCAGCACCACGCGATACTGATTCGCCTGGGTGTAAATCGTGGAGATCAGTCGCTGCCCAAAGGCGTTATACAGCGCGTTATCAACGTCTGCCATGGTGATGCCCAGTCGGCTGGCGGTGTCACGATTCACATTCACATACGCTGCCAGACCTTTGTCCTGCCAGTCGCTGCTGACGTCAGAGAGCTGCGGCAGGGTTTTTAGCTTATCCACCAGCTGCGGCACCCAGGTGCTGAGAGCATCCAGTGTGGTGGCCTGTAGCGTGAACTGGTACTGGGTGCGGCTGACCTGGGTATCAATGGTCAAATCCTGAATCGGCTGCAGATAAAGTTCCACGCCAGGCACGCGCGCCACGGACTCTTGCAGACGTTCAATCACCGCGTTTACGCGATCGTCGCGCTGACCCAATGGCTTAAGGTTGATTTGCAGACGTGCGCTGTTCAGAGAGGGGTTGGTGCCATCCACGCCGACATAGGAGGTCAGGCTCTCCACCGCCGGATCTTTCATGATGATCTCAGACACCTGCTGCTGCCGCTGTGCCATGTTAGCGAAGGAGACCGACTGCGGTGCCTGAAGCGTGCCCTGAATAATGCCGTTGTCCTGAATCGGGAAAAAGCCCTTCGGAATAACGATCCACAACAGGACGCTGAGCGCCAGTGTACCGAGTGCCACGCCGAGCGTTGCCCACGGATGGTTGAGCACTTTCGCCAGCAGACGTCCGTACGCCGCGATAATGCGTTCGAATATGCGTTCGGAGGCGCGGGAGAAACGGTTTTGCTTGCGCAGGGACTCGTGGCTTAGCATGCGGGCGCACATCATCGGCGTCAGTGTCAGTGAAACAACCGCAGAAATCAAAATGGCGACTGCCAGGGTCACGGCAAACTCACGGAACAGACGTCCGACGATATCGCCCATAAACAGCAACGGGATCAACACCGCGATCAGCGAGAAGGTCAGCGAGATGATGGTAAAGCCGATCTCGCCCGCACCTTTCAGCGCGGCCGCCAGCGGTTTTTCGCCTTTCTCGATATAGCGCGAGATGTTCTCGATGACCACGATGGCGTCATCCACCACGAATCCGGTGGCGATGGTGAGCGCCATCAGCGTCAGGTTGTTGATCGAGAAATCGAGGAACACCATCACGGCAAACGTCCCCACCAGCGAGAGCGGGACGGCGACGGCGGGAATGATGGTTGCCGGAACGTTGCGCAGGAACAAATAGATAATCATCACCACCAGCGCAATCGCCAGCATCAGCTCAAACTGGGTGTCGGCGACCGACGCGCGAATATTCGTGGTGCGGTCAGAAAGCACTTTTACGCTGACCGATTTCGGCAGGCTTTCAATCAACTGTGGCAGCATAGTGCGAATGCTGTCGGCGGTTTCAATGATGTTTGCACCCGGCTGACGCTGGACGTTCATCACGATCGCCTGTTGTTTGTTTGCCCAGGCACCCAGCCAGCTGTTTTCCGCCCCTTGTTCGACTGTCGCGACATCGCCAAGACGCACCGGCGCACCGTTCTGGTAAGCAATAATCAACTGACGGTATTCATCGGCGGACTGCATCTGGTCGTTCGCGGAGAGCGTAACGGCACGGGTTGGGCCGTCCAGCGAGCCTTTTGCCGAGTTGACGTTAGCATTGCTGATGGCGCTGCGAATGGTTTCGCTGGTCAGCCCCAGTGCGGCAATCGCCTGGGCGTTGAGCTTCACACGCACCGCCGGGCGTTGCCCGCCTGCCAGTGTGACAAGGCCGACACCGGATACCTGAGAAATTTTCTGCGCCACGCGGGTTTCGACCATATCTTCCACCTGCGTCATCGGCATGGCGGAAGAGGTGACGGCAAGCGTCATGATCGGCGGATCCGCCGGGTTCACTTTGCTGTAGATCGGTGGATTAGGCAGGTCTGACGGCAGCAGGTTGGTGGCCGCGTTGATGGCGGCCTGTACCTCCTGTTCCGCGACATCCAGTGACAGCGTCAGCTGGAACTGGAGCGTCACGACGGATGCCCCGCCGGAACTCTGGGAGGACATCTGTTTCAGGCCAGACATCTGACCGAACTGGCGCTCCAGCGGTGCGGTAATGGCTGACGTCACCACGTCCGGGCTGGCGCCAGGATAAAGCGTCACCACCTGAATGGTTGGGTAATCCACCTCCGGGAGCGCCGAAACGGGCAGGAAGCGATAGCCGATAATCCCGGCCAGCAGGATTGCCACCATCAACAGCGTGGTAGCGACAGGACGTAAAATGAACAGGCGTGACGGCCCACCTGTAGAATCTGGAGGCATCACCTGCATCAGGCTTTCTCCCCCTGTTTCGCAGGTTCAACCACTTCCACTTTCGCCCCTTCGGTCAGACGGTCAATACCGTCCGTGACCACGCGGTCGCCCGCGGAAAGCCCGGCGCTGATGACCACCATCTGGCTGTCCTGAATCCCGGTTTTCACCAGATGCTTGCTGACTTTATTGTCGCTGTTCAGTACCCAGACAAAGTTCCCCTCATTACCCATCTGCAGTGCTGCTGATGGGATCACCACTGCGTTTTCTTCAGTCGCAACCAGCATCCGCGCATTGACGAACTGGTTCGGGAAGAGGGCGTCGTCCTGGTTATTAAACCGTGCTTTGAGCTTGATGGTGCCGGTGGTGGTGTCGATCTGGTTGTCCAGACTGAGCAGGGAACCTTCGCTGAGTTTCTGCTTGTTGGTACGATCCCATGCTTCCACTACCAACCCCTTTCCAGCTTTTTGCGCCTGCACCACCGTCGCAATTTCACTTTCCGGCAGGGTAAAGACTAAATCGATCGGATGGGTTTGGGTGATCACTACGATGCCCGTGGTGTCGCCACTTGAGATTTGGTTGCCGATATCGACCTGCTTCAGGCCGACGCGCCCGTCAATCGGCGAGGTGATGCGGCTCCAGTCCAGTTGCAGTTGTGCGCTGGCTACGGCGGCTTCATCGGCTTTAATCGTGCCCTGCGTTTCGCTGACCAGCGACTGCTGGGTATCCAGCTCCTGACGCGATACCAGGTTGGTTTTCACCAGTTGCTGGTAGCGTGCTAAATCGCGCCGGGCGTTGGCGAGCGTGGCGTTGTCTTTCGCGAGTTGTCCCTGAGCCTGGGCCAGCGCCACCTTGAACTGGCTCGGGTCGATTTCCGCCAACAGATCGCCTGCTTTGACCTGCTGACCTTCCTGGAAGTGAATGGCCATCAGTTGGCCATCGACACGGCTGCGTACTGTTACGGTGTTGGCGGCGGTAATCGTCCCAAGACCCGTAAGATAGCGCGGAACGGCTTTATTCACCGCCGTAGCCGCCTGTACAGGTGCCAGCGCACCGCCGCGCATACCGTGACGCCCTCCACCCGTTGGGCGTTGTGGCTGGCTGGTGGCACCCGCGGGGGCTGCGGAGTTTGCGGATTGACTGTGCCAGTACCAGGCGGCAAGGGCCACCACAATGATGCCAGCGGCGATTACCCAGCGGGATTTATTACGGCCTTTCATCGTTATACGTTCTCATCCTGAATACTTCGGGGAATGATACTAGTTTAGTCAGGCAACATAGCGGAAAAATGGAGGAAATATGGAAGACTGTCAGGAATGGTCTGAGAGTAGCGCCGCGGTTTTTTCCCTCTCCCGGCGGACTGAGGGATCCCCAGTAATTTTTTTCTGAAGCGATGAATGTTGTATCAGTAAAATGAAGGGCTTACAGCGACGCCCTGGTCCGGCTGTAAATCGCCGAAGCGTTTCCGTAAGGCCGGGGCGAGGCGCAGGGATGCGCCGAGAGGGCGTGGCCTGCAGGGATGCAGGCTCATGCCCGACCCGATAGCCTGAAGGAATAAGCTGAGGGTACCGCGAAGCGGCGATTTACCGCCGGGAGCCCGGGTCGCCAGGGCGGCGGCGATTGAGCCGCCATGGCACGTTCACAGGTGATGTCCTCACAGAGTAGCAAGATACGTAAAGTGAACGGAATAACCTCCACTGCCGTATGTTCCCCCTCACCCCAGTGGGAGAGCGCACCAGCCCGCACTGCAACAACACTAGCTAAACATCACCTGCGCCCAGCGCGCCAGACCGGCTGTAACGGAACCAAAGTCATCGCCACCCGCAATCGGAATGCCTGGCAGCTGTTCGGCCAGCGCTTTCTTAATCAGCGGTGAACGCGCGCTACCCCCGGTGAGGTAAATCACGTCAGGCTTCTCTTTACCGTTCTCCAGTGCCAACTGCACCTGCTCCAGAATACGCTGTAGCGGCTGAGCGAGCGCTGCCTCCAGCCCGTCCTGTGAAATCGCGGTGGCCAGATCGTCGCTGATAAACGGCAAGGAGACCGCATGCTCAGCGCGGTCGGAAAGGGCAATTTTGCTCTCTTCAGCAGTACGCACCACACGGTAGCTCAGGCGCTGGCGCCAAACTTTATACAGCAGGGCAACTTTATCTGCGTCCTGTGCATCGCGCACCAGGTCGTTCAGGAAACGGCCATTTGCGGTGCTGTAAAAATCACTCTGCGCCGGGACGTCGTTAATCGCGATAGCGTTCCACCATGGCAGGATTGGCAGAGCGATCCCTTTTTCAGTTTGTCCGCCCATGCCAAGCAGTGGCATCAGGCTCTTGAATGCCAGGGCAATATCGAGATCGTTACCGCCGATGCGGCAACCACTGTGCCCCAGCAAGCTGTTTTCGCGGTCACGACGGTTATGCCATTGTGGCCCCATCAGCAGCAACGAGCAGTCTGTCGTACCGCCGCCGATATCCACGACTAATACGCGTTTCTCTTCCGTCAGTGTGGCTTCAAAATCCAGCCCCGCCGCAACGGGCTCATACTGGAACACTACGTCACGGAAGCCAGCACGGTGCGCCGCACGTTCAAGGATACCCTGTGCCTGCTGGTTAGCGTCATCTCCCCCCAGTCCCTGGAAGTTGATCGGACGGCCAATCACCGCCTGGGTGATCGCTTCCGACACCTGGGTTTGCGCCTGATTGCGAATGTGCAGCATCATGGCGCAGACCAGATCTTCAAACATCGCCACCTGCTGTGGCTTCAGACCGCTGGCACCCAGGAAGGATTTTGGTGATTTAACGAAGTAAACCTCTTCGGGATCTTCGATGTACTGCCCGAGCGAAGAGAGGCCGAATTGCACGCTGGAAGGCGTAACGTCGATATCTTCCTCGCGGTTAAAACTGACCGCCCGGCGCAGCAGGGCCTGGGTCTCCGCCGCTGTGGCCGGAACCTGATGATGGCGGAACAGCCATTCGCTGACTGCTTCGCGGGTAGGTGCGCAGAGCATTGATGGTAGCAGCGTGCTCTCTTTTTCCATTTTCAGGAGCTGTGGCTGTCCGTCTTGCATAATTGCAACTGAGCAGTTCGCCGTACCGTAGTCAAATCCAATAAACACGAATAATCCCCATGCCAGTGAGAAGGGGCGAGACTTTAACGAAATGTCTGCATCGCGACAACAGGAATATGAAAGCAAGGCGAAACAAGGTCTTTCGGTTTATGCTGAGGGGAACAAAAAAGGAGCGACAATGTATACCCTGACCTGGCAACCCCCTTACGACTGGCAATGGATGTTTGGCTTTCTTGGCGCGCGTGCGGTAGAGGGCGTCGAGACCGTCACTGAACACTATTACGAGCGCAGTTTCGCCTGTGAGGGGCACCAGGGGATCTTTCGCGTCACACCGGATAGCCGGACTCACACGCTAAGGGTAACGTTGAGCCCCGGGTTAATCCCGGTTGCGCGAACCTGTCTTGAGCGTATCGGGCGTCTGTTCGATCTGGCCTGCGATCCGCATGAAATTCACAAGACACTTGGCGATCTCGGCGTTGCACGGCCTGGTTTACGTTTGCCGGGAGCAATGGATGCTTACGAACAGGGCGTGCGGGCCATTCTCGGGCAACTGGTCAGTGTGGCAATGGCGGCAAAACTGGCTTCACGCGTTGTCGCACTGTGCGGTGAACCGGTAAACGATTCGCCAGGCTATGTCTGCTTCCCCACACCACAAGCGCTGGCCGCAACGGACCCGCTGGCGCTGAAAGCGCTCGGGATGCCAGTCAAACGCGCTGAGTCGTTGATTCATCTGGCGCAATCGGTGATTGACGGCACATTTCCGCTGACGCCACCCGAGGACGTGGAGGCAGGTATGAAGGCGTTACAGCAGCGGCCTGGAATAGGGCGCTGGACGGCAAACTATCTGGCTCTGCGCGGCTGGCAGGCGAAGGATGTTTTTCTGCCGGATGATTATCTGATTAAGCAACGCTTCGCCGGGATGACGCCAGCGCAAATTCGTCGCTATGCTCAGCGCTGGCAGCCCTGGCGCTCTTACGCACTGCTGCACATCTGGTATACCGACGGCTGGGCGCCGTCAGTTGATAGCGAAATAACTGGTATTGAGAAGTAGATCCAGCGGCTGTGGCTCGGCAATCGTGTCACCATAAATAAAATCGAGCCCGATGCCAGAGAGTGTATCCATCATGATCGGCTGATTACAGGGACCTGCGATGGTTTTCATCCCCAGACGCTGGGCATGGCCCTGGATGATAGTCACCATCATCTCATCCATCAGATTGCCATAAACGTTGGTCACCACTTCCGCGTCCAGCATCAGATAGTCGGCCATATTCGCGCTCAGATGGGTAAAGACGTTCATGTCACGCCCCACCTGACTGAAGATCACACGGCAGCCCGCCTGACGAAGCTTTTGCAGCCCGCGTTGCAGGTTTTCATCCGGGTTGCACACCACATCGGCAGGGATGATCAGATGCAGAAGACGGCCCGGCAGTGGGCTTTTATCCAGCAGGTCGAGAAGTTCATCGACCAGCGTCATGCTAGCCAAACCGACCTCAGAAAGCGGCAGTGCGACCCCCATACCTTTACTCGCGACTTGTGCGGCAGAGGTACGGAAAAACTCACTAAAGATCCGTCTGTCGAGAGCGTGCAACAGCTCAGGTTCCGCCAGGCCAGATCGGAAGGCGTGTTCTTCCTGTACTTCGCCCTGGCTGGTCCACAGGCGTAACGAAATGAGCCAGAAGTTACAGCTTTCCGGTATGCGGGGCGAGGCGACACTGCGGGCTATCATCATCAGATGATTGTCTTTAATCATGTGCCACTGTTCATCCAGTGACATCATGCTGCGTGCGCTGTGATCCCGCTCCTGCTGAGGTTCGTAAACCGTGACTATGCCGCGCCCACTGTTTTTCGAGGCATAACAGGCGATATCAGCCTGCGACATGATCTCTGATGCCTGATGATTATTTTCATCAATCAACGTGATACCTGCGCTGGCGCCAATTCTGTGCAGGCGACCTTCCCACATAAAGTGATAGCCATTAATGGTATCGATCAGGCGACTGGCGATATAACGTGCGCTCTCTATGTTGCAGTCCGGTAACAGCAAACCGAATTCGTCCCCGCCCAGACGCGCCAGTACATCGCTGGAGCGGAGCATGGTCAACATTAATGAAGAGAGCTCCCGGAGCAGGGCATCACCTGCGGCATGGCCTGCCGTATCGTTGACCGCTTTGAAACGATCAAGATCGATAAAGACCAGCGCATGACGCTGGCGCGTTTCGCGAACGGTCTGCAAGAGCCGTTTGAGATGATTTTCGAAGCTGACCCGGTTTGCCAGGTGGGTCAGGGCATCGTGGGAAGCGCTGTAACTCAACTGACGCAGCATTTTGCGCGACTCAGTCACATCCTGAATCACGATAACCGAGCCAATGTTTTGTCCGTCCAGTGTGCTGAGCGGCGTAATGCTGTAATGAATATCAAAATAACCGCCGGTGCGGCAGTTCAGGACCACGTCCTGATCGATATCGGAACGGGACATATCACCGCTATGAATGTTCTCCATCAGCGGCCCTTTTTCACCAAAGGTAATATGCAGCACCCGCAGGATGGGCTGACCGATAGCTTCGGTCTGCAGCCAGCCGCTCATTTTCTCGGCAACCGGGTTCATGAAGGTGACATTCATGTTGATATCGGTGCACAGCACCGCTTCGCCGATGGAGTCGAGGGTTATGTGCAGACGCTCTTTTTCCTGGAACAGGGCCTCGTTGAGTTGCTTAACTTCGGTCATGTCCATGTTGATACCGAGCAGGCGTTCGACTTCGCCCTGCTTGTTCAGCACCCGGTTCGCCAGAGAGCGGATATGTCTCACGCCTTCCTTCACGCGGATGCGGAATTCAAGCTTAAACGGCAGACGGGAAATCAGGGAGTCCCGCAGCACCTTTTCTGCATGCGCGCGATCTTCAGGCAGCATCGTTTCGTGCCAGAGTTGCCAGGTGGGCTTGATGTGCGGCGGTATTTCATACAGCTCGAACATCCGCTTATCCCAGCTGATAATGTCAGGCTCCAGATCCCACTCCCAGATGCCGATACCCCCCGCTTCGTTGGCAAGCGTAATACGCTCCATCAGGCGTTTGTTGACCCATTCGGTCTGTTTCAGGTCGTTAATATCTTCGATCTGGGCGATAAAATAGAGGGGTGAACCGTCGGTATGGCGCACGACAGAGACAGCAAGAAGCGCCCAGACCACCTCTCCATTGCGCGTGTAATAGCGTTTCTCAAGGGTGTAGGTATTAATCTCACCGTTGACCAGTTGCTCCAGTTGTTCCAGGTCGGTATGTAAATCTTCCGGCCAGGTTAACTGCTGGAAGGTGAGCGACTGGAGTTCCGTCTGGCTGTAACCGAGAAAGTTGCACAGAGCCTTGTTAGCCTGAAGCCATTTGCCCTCAATGCTGACCAGCGCCATACCGATGGCGGAATACTCCATCGCGTTACGAAAACGCTCCTCGCTCTCGGTAATATGTTTGCGTTCTGCACGGAAAGCATACATCACCATAGTCATCACGTTGGCAGGCAGGAGCAGCATCAGGAACGGTAGCCACGGCGCATTCAACATGGCGTTAGTATGCTGAGTGGTCAGCGCCACAGGGTTACGGGCGATCATCAGGGAAACTACCATGACGGTGACCAGAAACACCATGAACGCTTCCATTCGCGGCAGGCGCACGGCACTCCACATGAGCAGAACGATAACGCAGGTAAAGGGCCACGGCAGCCAGGTGATCGCTGCCCAACTGAGGACTAACGTCACTGCCATGGTGGTCAGCGTTTCCAGCAGCAATTTCGGGTCACGATGTCGCAGCAGATAATGCGGTTTAAACAGCAACCCTAATGGCACCAGCGCCAGCGCACCAATGGCTTCAGACAAGACCCAGACGAGGAAATTACGCAGTGGTTCTGGAGTGGGGGCCAGAAAATAGACCAGAACACCACCCACCAGTGGTGGCACCAGCGCGCTGCCAATGGCCAGACGGATCCAGTCATTCAGATTTTGTAGCGGGTTATACCACGGGAGCAATTTGCGCAGTAATAACGCACCAATGACAGCCTCAATAACGTTGATTAAGGGGTAGATGAAGCTTGTCGCCCCCCACGAAAACAGCATCCATGAAGCCAGAATATTGCCAAACGAACAGGCCAGGGCTATCCCCGGCCACATTTTTCCGGCGTGGCGGTAAAACGCCACCATCATGATGGCGGTGGGAAACCAGAGCGGCGCCAGCAGAGTACCGAAGCGAGTAAGCTCCAGCGAAAATAAGGTAAAGATAAAGGTGACCAGGCCCAGACAGACAAGTCGTAATAAAGGATGTGGGGTGGTAACCAAAACCCGCTGGTATTGTTTATTCATTACCGCTTTATCCAGAGACGCCATGCCGTCAGGAAAGAAGTCCGGACGAGTGAATTTGATAATTTGGTTTATGCTAGTACAAACAATTTACAATTCATATGGTGACTGCTCATAATTTGACATCATAGACTTATTAAATAGTTACTCTTTATAAAATTCATATTGATTGCTGAAAAAGTGTCCGTTTAAATTTCACTAAAGGAATAATACGTCACTTTTCAGGCTGTCTCGCAGAACCTGCGCTTTCGACTGGTATCACGCCCCCGAAATCCCTATAATTGCCGCGTTTGACGCTCCGGCGTCGTCCTTCCTTAACATCCAGGTTAATCAGGTCGCTAAATTTATGACTGATAAGTCTCATCAGTGCGTCATTATAGGCATCGCCGGCGCATCGGCTTCAGGTAAAAGTCTAATTGCCAGTACGCTTTATCGCGAACTGCGTGAACAAGTAGGTGATGAGCACATCGGCGTCATTCCCGAAGACAGCTATTACAAAGATCAATCCCATCTGTCGATGGAAGAGCGCGTAAAAACCAACTATGACCACCCAAATGCAATGGATCACAGTTTACTGTTCCAGCATCTGGAAGCACTTAAGAGTGGTCAGGCGATTGAACTGCCCGTTTACAGTTATGTAGAACATACCCGCACTCAGGAAACCATCCGCATCGAGCCGAAGAAGGTCATCATCCTTGAAGGTATTCTGCTCCTGACGGATGCCCGTCTGCGTGAATCCATGAACTTCTCGATTTTCGTCGATACCCCGCTGGATATCTGCCTGATGCGCCGCATCAAACGTGACGTTAATGAGCGCGGTCGTTCAATGGACTCCGTCATGGCGCAATACCAGAAAACAGTCCGTCCAATGTTCCTGCAATTCATTGAACCGTCCAAGCAATACGCCGATATCATCGTGCCACGTGGGGGCAAAAACCGCATTGCTATTGATATCTTAAAAGCGAAAATCAGCCAGTTTTTTGAATAAGCCGCGTGAATTGTGTACCGTTCAGAGATAACCTGGTTTTACCCTGAGTGTTTACCGCCTCAGGGTACGATGCATGAAAGGAGAAAGTGCCATGCGTCTTTGTGATCGCGATATTGAAGCCTGGCTGGATGAAGGCCGTTTGTCTATTACCCCGCGTCCACCGGTGGAGCGTATCAATGGTGTGACCGTTGATGTGCGGTTGGGGAATAAATTCCGTACCTTTAGTGGCCATACCGCGCCGTTCATCGACCTCAGCGGGCCGAAGGATGAAGTCAGCGCCGCGCTTGATCGCGTGATGAGTGATGAAATCGTCATTGACGAAGGCGAAGCCTTTTATTTGCACCCAGGTGAACTGGCGCTGGCGGTGACGTATGAATCCGTGACGCTGCCGGCGGACCTGGTTGGCTGGCTGGATGGCCGCTCTTCACTGGCGCGACTGGGGTTGATGGTTCACGTGACCGCGCACCGTATTGATCCCGGCTGGTCTGGCCGTATCGTGCTGGAGTTCTTCAATGCCGGTAAACTGCCTCTGGCACTGCGCCCGGGCATGATGATTGGTGCGCTGAGCTTTGAACCGCTGACTGGCCCGGCCGAGCGTCCTTATAACCGCCGTCAGGACGCAAAATATCGCGACCAGCAGGGTGCGGTTGCCAGCCGTATTGATAAAGACTGATCAGTTAGTCCACTGAGGATGCCATGAGAAGAGTTCTGACAACGCTGATGATTTTGCTGGTGGTGCTGGTTGCTGGCCTTTCAGCGTTGGTTCTGCTGGTTAACCCGAATGATTTCCGCGCTTATATGGTGCGGCAGGTCGAGGCTCGTAGTGGTTATCAACTGAAGCTTGATGGGCCGCTGCGCTGGCACGTCTGGCCACAACTCAGCATTCTCTCTGGCCGCATGTCATTAACGGCGCCGGGGGCATCTTTACCACTGGTCTCTGCAGACAACATGCGTCTTGATGTGGCGCTGATCCCGCTCTTTTCTCACCAGTTGCAGGTTAACCAGGTGATGCTGAAAGGCGCGGTGATCCAGCTCACTCCACAGACCGAAGCTGTGCGGAACGCAAATGCGCCGGTTGCGCCGCGAGAAAATACCTTACCTGATGAACCGTCTGATACGGGCTGGTCATTTGATATCGGCAAACTGAAGGTGGCCGATAGTGTGTTGGTTTTCCAGCATGAAGGTGATGAGCAGGTCACCGTACGAAATATAAACCTGAATATGGAGCAGGATGAGCATCATCTTGCCTCGCTGGATTTTAGCGGCCGGGTGAACCGCGATCAGCGCGATCTGACCCTGTCACTGAATGCCAGCGTGAATGCGTCCGATTATCCGCATCAGCTTACCGCCGACATTCAACAACTGAACTGGCAACTGACGGGAGCCGATCTTCCCACTCAGGGAATAACCGGTCAGGGGTCGTTGCAGGCCGTGTGGCGCGAAGAACAAAAACAGCTGGAACTGGATAACCTCAACCTGCAGGCGAATGACAGTAGCCTGAAAGGGCAGGCGAGTGTCTCTCTTGAGGAAAAACCGAAGTGGGTTCTGAATCTACAGTTTGACAAACTTAACCTGGAGAATCTGCTGCCTCCTCTGCCCGCAAGCGCAACAGACAGCGATGTCACGCAAACGGGGCAAAGCCAGGCACCCAAGTCGCGTCCGGTTATCTCGTCCAATCTCGAACAACCTGACTATAACGCGCTGCGCGGATTTACAGCAGATATCCTGCTGAAAGCCAATAGCCTGCGCTGGCGCGGTATTGATTTTACTGATGTAAGCAGCCAGATGTTTAACCATAACGGTTTGCTGGTGATCTCCGAACTGAGCGGTAAACTAGGGGCTGGACACCTCTCACTGCCGGGTACTCTGGATGTCCGTAAAGATGTTCCCAGCGCCGAATTCCAGCCGCGTCTCGATAACGTGGAGATCGGCACCATCCTGAAAGCATTTAACTACCCAATATCTCTGACCGGGCAGTTGACGCTGGCAGGCGACTTCTCCGGCACAAAAATTGATGCCGATGCTTTCCGTCGCGAGTGGCAAGGTCAGGCGCATGTCGACCTGAAAGATTCCCGTATGGAAGGGCTTAACTTCCAGCAACTGGTCCAGCAGGCAGTTGAACGCAGCAGTGATGTGAAAGCCCAGGAAAACTACGACAGCGCAACGCGACTCGACAGCTTCACCACCGACATGACGCTGGATAACGGACTGCTTACTCTGGACGGCATGGAGGGAGTCTCTTCCGTGCTGTCGCTGACGGGTGAAGGTTCACTGGATCTGGTGAAAGAAACAGCGGATACACGTTTTAATATCAGGGTACTTTCCGGCTGGCAGGGTGAAAGTAAGCTGATTGACTTCCTGAAAGAGACACCGGTCCCGCTTAGCGTATATGGCAAATGGCAGGCGCTGAATTACAGCCTTCAGGTGGATCAGATCCTGCGTAAGCATCTGCAGGATGAGGCCAAACGTCGGCTTAACAACTGGGCAGATCGTAATAAAGATTCACAGACAGGCAAGGATGTGAAGAAGTTACTGGATAAGCTTTGATGTCCGATGTGCCGGGTAAGGCGTAGCCGTCACCCGGCTTTTTTACACCTCAAAATCCATCTCGTCCTCATCCCGCAGGGGGATGATCTGAACCTTCTGCACGCGATGGTTTTCAATCTGTAGCGTTTTGAGCCGATAGTCCCCCACCTGAACCTCTTCCCCCGGCTGCGGGATACGCTGCAAATACTCCATCAGCAGACCAGCAATGGTGTGATACTCACGTTTTTCATCCAGTGGCAGGGGAACGTACTGAATCAGGTCGTCAAGCGGCATATGGCCGTTGGCCGTCCATGAGCCATCTGCATTTTTCTGGATGTCATGGCGGGCATCAATCTCATCCACCTCGTTTGGCAAATTACCGGCGATGGTTTCCATCACGTCGCTGAGCGTGACCAGCCCTTCAACCGAACCAAACTCATCTACGACAAAAGCGAAGTGCGTGCGCGCGTTACGGAATTGCTCAAGGGCAGAGAGCAGATGCAGCCCCTCGGGGAACACCAGTGGCTGGCGCACCAGCACGCGCAGGTTTAACGCTTCGCCGTGTAACTGTTGTTGCAGCAGGTCGATGACATGTACCACCCCCAGCAACTCTTCCTCTTCCTCACCGCCAGTCACGACCACACGGGTATGCTGATTTCTATCCAGCAATGCGCGAATGTGTTCTTCCGGTGCTGTCAGGTCGATATGCTCGATATCGTGACGTGAGGTCATGATACTGCTGACTGAACGCTGATTCAGATTGAGCACCCGCTCAATCATTAGCCGCTCCTGCGGGTTAAAGATCTGCCCGTCGTTATGATCGGCCAGCATCGCAGAGGATTCGGCATCTAACTCTGCGTCCTCTTTTTGTCCGCTGAGCAGGCGCATCACGGTGTCGGCAGTGCGCTGACGCAGGCTCTGGTTTGCTGACAAAAAGCGACGACGGTTGAATATGGCGAGTTGGTTCAGTGACTCAATCATCACCGAGAAGCCGATCGCGGCGTACAGGTAGCCTTTAGGAATATGGAAGCCAAAACCGTCTGCTACCAGGCTAAAGCCAATCATCAGCAGGAAGCTCAGGCAGAGGATGACGATGGTCGGGTGGCTGTTCACAAACCGCGTCAACGCTTTGCTCGCCATTACCATCAGCGTGATGGCGATAATCACCGCAGCCATCATGACGGCAAGATGGTCCACCATCCCGACGGCAGTGATCACTGAGTCCAGAGAGAAGACCGCATCCAGTACCACAATTTGCGCCACTACCGGCCAGAATTTAGCTCCCCGTCGTTGGGTGGGATTTTCGCTGTCTTTCCCTTCGAGCCGTTCGTTCAGTTCTACTGTGGCTTTGAACAACAGGAACAACCCGCCGAAGAGCATGATCAGATCGCGGGCACTGAAGCTGAGATTATATAGAGTAATCAGCGGTTTAGTTAGTGTGACCAGCCAGGAAATTGACGCCAGCAGCAGCAATCGCATCGCCATCGCCAGCAGTAAGCCCGTCACGCGCGCGCGGTCGCGCTGGGAAGGGGGAAGCTTTTCAGCAAGGATGGCGATAAAGACCAGATTATCAATACCGAGAACTAATTCGATGACGACCAGCGTAACCAGCCCGGCCCAGATTGATGGATCGGCAATCCATTCCATAGTAAGAGCAATACCTTCTGTTATATGACTAATGTCACACTTCGATCATGGATAAAGCTGAAAGAAATTGCAATGCCGGGATGCGATTTCTCTTAATACGTTGTGCTAAACAGAGTGTCATAGATTCAAACTGTAAATAAGGTAAATGCGTAGATTTAATTACAGAAAGAAATTTTAGGATATATCGCAGATAATGGTTTTTATTTTTATATTGTCAATATAAAGAAAATCCTAAAAGGTAAAAACTTTGCTCTTAATATTAATCTTAAAAACAGATATTGAGAGAGATGTCTCCTTGCCTGCTATTAGGTAAGCTGCAACAATTCTCCCGGCACCAAATGTTAAATCTCGGTGTTGCAATTATTGTTTTGGTCTTCAGACAGGGTTATTCATTATCCGTTGGATGTTTCAGGCGGTTGATATATTTCCAGAAGACCATCCTCAAGAGGGTGTCTATCCATAACACATTGTTTAGTCAGTGGATTGGTAACTGAAAGCCAAGGGCGGTAGCGTGCCTGAAAGCGTGTGAATCAGCCCCGGTTATTCTGTCAAGAGCCAATGGATGAATAAGCTTTTTTTAGGACTGATGCCAGTTATATTTCTATTTGATTAACTGCATGCTGAAACTCAATACAGCTCGAGCTTATTTAAATTGAACGGGATAATTACTCTGCCAAAGTGATAAATAATCAATGATGAAATCCAAAATGAAATTGATGCCATTATTGGTATCTGCACTCTTGATGAGCGGTTGTACGGTCTTTCCCGGCAGCAATATGTCCACTATGGGCAAGGACGTGATTAAACAACAAGATGCCGATTTTGATCTCGACAAAATGGTGAATGTTTATCCACTCACGCCACGTCTGGTGGAACAATTGCGTCCACGTCCAAATGTTGCCCAGCCGAATATGTCTCTGGACCAGGAGATTGCCGCTTACCAGTACCGCGTGGGGCCGGGTGACGTTATCAACGTGACCGTCTGGGACCACCCTGAACTGACCACTCCTGCGGGTCAGTACCGTAGCTCAAGCGACACCGGGAACTGGGTGCAGTCTGACGGCACCATGTTCTATCCCTATATCGGTAAAGTTCATGTTGCCGGCAAAACGCTTGCCGAGATCCGTAGTGATATTACCGGCCGCTTAGCGCAGTACATCGCTGACCCGCAGGTGGACGTTAATATCGCCGCATTCCGCTCGCAAAAGGCCTATATCTCCGGCCAGGTGAACAAATCAGGTCAGCAGGCCATCACCAACGTCCCACTGACTGTGCTGGACGCCATTAACTCTGCGGGTGGCTTAACCGATGGTGCCGACTGGCGCAACGTGGTGCTGACCCACAACGGTAAAGAGCAGCGTATTTCGCTGCAGGCGCTGATGCAAAACGGCGATCTGACCCAGAACCGGCTGCTCTATCCGGGGGACATTCTTTACGTGCCACGCAATGACGATCTGAAAGTCTTCGTGATGGGGGAAGTGAAGAAACAGAGCACCCTCAAAATGGACTTCAGCGGTATGACCCTGACCGAAGCGTTGGGCAATGCGGAAGGTATCGATCTGACCTCGTCTAACGCCAGCGGCATCTTTGTGATCCGTCCGCTGAAAGGTGAGGGCAGCGCGAAAGGCAAGATTGCCAACATTTATCAGTTGGATATGTCCGATGCGACATCGCTGGTAATGGCAACGGAGTTCCGTCTCCAGCCATACGATGTGGTGTACGTCACCACCGCGCCGGTTGCCCGCTGGAACCGCCTGATCAACCAGTTGCTGCCAACCATCAGTGGCGTTCGCTACATGACGGATACGGCGCGCGACATTCATACCTGGTAATCCATGATGTTTAACAAAATTCTGGTGGTATGCGTGGGGAACATTTGCCGTTCCCCCACGGCTGAACGGTTGCTGAAACAGTACCAGCCTGCATTGGTCGTTGAGTCCGCAGGGCTGGGGGCGCTGGTCGGCAAAGGTGCTGATGAGCGCGCAACGAGCGTGGCCCGGGATCATAACCTTTCTCTTGATGGACACATTGCCCGCCAGGTCACCGGCCGGATGTGCCGGGAGTATGACCTGATCCTGACGATGGAAAAGCGCCATATTCATGCGCTATGCGATATCGCACCGGAGATGCGCGGGAAAGTGATGTTGTTTGGTCACTGGGAAAATGAACGTGAAATCCCAGACCCGTATCGCAAAAGCCATGAGGCCTTCGAGGCGGTTTACACCTTACTTGACCAGTCTGCCCAACAATGGGCGCAGGCACTGAAAGCTCAGCAGGGATAACAATGACAGAAAAAACAAGACTTTCTGCCGCCCCGACTTCGGGCAGTGATGAAATTGATATTGGGCGCCTGGTCGGCACGGTTGTAGAGGCAAAGTGGTGGGTGCTTGGGATCACCGCCGTGTTTGCCGCTGCCGCTGTCGTCTATACGCTGTTCGCAACGCCTATCTACAGCGCTGACGCGCTGGTGCAGATTGAACAAAATACCGGAAATTCGCTGGTGCAGGATATCGGTTCTGCGCTGGCGAACAAACCGCCGGCATCCGACGCTGAAATTCAGCTGATCCAGTCGCGTCTGGTTTTGGGTAAAACAGTTCACGACCTCGGACTCGATATCTCCGTCACCAAAAATACCTTCCCGGTATTTGGTGCCGGTTGGGATCGTTTGATGGGGCGCAACAATGACACGGTGAAAGTCACTGACTTCGTGCTGCCGAAAGGGGCTGCCGATCAGACGTTTACCCTGACGGTGCTTGGCCCGAAACAGTACCAGTTGACCAGCGACGCGGGCTTTAGCGCGCGCGGCGAAGTGGGACAGATGCTGACCAAAGAGGGCGTCAGCATGATGGTCAGCGCGATTAACGCCCATGAAGGGGGAGAGTTTACCGTCACTAAATTCTCCACGCTGGGGATGATCAACAATCTGCAAAACAACCTGACCGTCACCGAAAACGGTAAGGACACCGGCGTGCTGAGCATGACTTTTACCGGTGAAGATAAAGATCAGATTCGCAATATCCTGAACAGCATCACCCGCAACTATCTTGAGCAGAACGTCGAGCGTAAGTCTGCTGAAGCAGCGAAAAGCCTGGCCTTCCTTGCGAAACAGCTCCCGGAAGTGCGTGCCCATCTGGATGAGGCCGAGAACAAGCTGAACGCTTATCGTCAGGATAAAGACTCTGTCGACCTGCCGCTGGAGGCGAAATCAGTTCTCGATTCGATGGTCAACATTGATGCTCAGCTTAACGAGCTGACTTTCAAAGAAGCCGAGATTTCCAAGCTCTATACCAAACGTCACCCGGCCTACCGCACGCTGCTTGAGAAACGCCGCACGCTGGAAGAGGAAAAGGCAAAGCTCAACGGCCGCGTGACCGCGATGCCGAAAACGCAGCAGGAAATCGTGCGTTTGACTCGCGACGTGGAATCGGGCCAGCAGGTTTATATGCAACTGCTGAACAAACAGCAGGAGCTGAAAATCACCGAAGCCAGTACCGTCGGGGACGTTCGTATTGTTGACCCGGCCATTACTCAGCCCGGTGTGTTGAAGCCGAAGAAAGCGCTGATTATTCTCGGCAGCATTATTCTCGGCCTGATGCTCTCCATCGTTGGCGTGCTGCTGCGTTCGCTGTTCAACCGCGGTATCGAAAGCCCGCAGGTGCTGGAAGAGAATGGCATCAACGTCTACGCCAGCATCCCGCTGTCTGAATGGCAAAAGTCCCGTGACAGCGTCAAAACCATCAAAGGCGTTAAGCGTTACAAACAAAGCCAGTTGCTGGCGGTGGGTAACCCAACCGACCTTGCCATCGAAGCGATCCGTAGCCTGCGCACCAGTCTGCATTTCGCCATGATGCAGGCCAAAAACAACGTCCTGATGTTAACCGGTGTTAGCCCGTCAATCGGTAAGACCTTTGTCTGCGCCAACCTGGCGGCGGTGGTCAGCCAGACTAACAAGCGTGTTCTGCTGATCGACTGCGATATGCGCAAAGGCTATACCCATGAACTGCTGGGCACCAACAACACAAATGGTCTGTCGGAAATCCTGCTCGGCAAAGGTGAGATCAGCCAGAGTGCGAAACCGACAACGATCCCGAAATTCGACCTGATCCCACGTGGACAGGTACCACCGAACCCATCTGAACTGCTGATGAGCGAGCGTTTTGCTGAGCTGGTGGAGTGGGCAAGTAAGCATTACGACCTGGTGTTAATTGATACCCCGCCAATTCTGGCCGTGACCGATGCCGCCGTGGTTGGCCGTCTTGCAGGTACCACGTTGATGGTCGCGCGCTATGCGGTGAACACCATTAAAGAAGTGGAAACCAGCCTGAGCCGCTTCGAACAGAACGGGATTGAGGTCAAAGGGGTGATCCTGAACTCCATCTTCCGTCGCGCGAGCGGGTATCAGGATTACGGTTACTACGAGTACGAATACAAATCTGACAGCAAATAAAAATCCCCCTCACCCTAACCCTCTCCTCTGAGGGGAGAGCAGCTTTTCTCCCTCTCTCATGGAGAGGAGCGGGGTGAGGGATAAGGGGAAGACCATGACCACACAACGCCCTTTAGTTTCTATCTATATGCCGACATGGAATCGTCAGCAACTGGCGATCCGCGCGATTAAATCCGTCCTGCGACAGGATTACGATAACTGGGAGTTGATCATCGTAGATGACTGTTCCTCTTCGTATGAGCAGTTGCAAAAGTTTGTCACTGACCTCAATGACCCGCGCGTTAGCTATACCCATAACGCGATCAACTCCGGCGCGTGTGCGGTGCGTAATCAGGCGATTATGCAGGCGAAAGGGCAATATCTGACCGGAATTGATGACGATGACGAATGGACGCCGAACCGTCTGTCGACATTCCTGTCGCACAAGGAACAGTTGGTCACGCATGCTTTCCTGTATGCCAACGATTATGTCTGTCAGGGCGAAGTCTACTCGCAGCCTGCCAGCCTGCCGTTGTACCCGAAATCACCGTACTCCCGCCGCCTGTTCTACAAGCGCAACATTATTGGTAACCAGGTCTTTACGTGGGCGTGGCGCTTTAAAGAGTGCCTGTTCGATACCGAACTCAAGGCCGCGCAGGATTACGACATCTTCCTGCGGATGGTGGTGGAATACGGTGAGCCGTGGAAAGTGGAAGAGGCCACGCAGATCCTGCATATCAACCACGGGGAGATGCAAATCACCTCCTCGCCGAAGAAATTCTCGGGTTACTTCCATTTTTACCGCAAGCACAAGGACAAGTTTGACCGTGCCAGCCGGAAGTATCAGCTCTTTACTCTTTATCAGATCCGCAACAAGCGCATGAACTGGCGCACGTTGCTGACATTGCTGTCCGTGCGTAACGGCAAGCGTCTGGCTGACGGGCTTCGGGGGAAATAATGTTTCTGGAAGATTGCCGCGCAAACAGCTGGAGCCTGCGCCCGTGCTGCATGGTCCTGGCATACCGCATCGCGCATTTTTGCTCGGTGTGGCGCAAGAAAAATGTGCTGAACAATATCTGGGCGGCACCGGTGCTGGTGCTGTACCGCATCATCACCGAATGTTTTTTTGGCTACGAGATTCAGGCCGCTGCCACCATTGGCCGCCGCTTTACCATCCACCATGGCTATGCGGTGGTGATCAACAAGTTCGTGGTCGCCGGGGATGATTTCACTATTCGTCATGCGGTCACCATCGGTAACCGTGGGCCTGACAGTCTTGCCTGCCCGGTTATCGGCAATAACGTCGAGCTCGGCGCGAACGTGGTGATCATTGGCGATATCACGATTGGTAACAACGTCACCATTGGCGCTGGCAGTGTGGTGCTGGACAGCATTCCGGATAACGCGCTGGTGGTGGGAGAAAAAGCCCGCGTGAAGGTAATTAAATGAATATTCTGCAATTTAACGTACGCCTCGCAGAAGGCGGGGCGGCCGGCGTGGCGCTGGATCTGCACCAGCGTGCGCTGCAAAAAGGGTTACAGTCCCGTTTTGTCTATGGCTATGGCAAAGGGGGTAAGAAAAGCGTTAGCCATGATCGCTATCCGCAGGTGTTGAAACAGACCCCACGATTGACGTCGATTGCCAACATTGCACTGTTCCGCCTGTTTAACCGCGATCTGTTTGGCAATCTGAATAACCTTTACCGCACTGTGACGCGAACTACCGGTCCGGTGGTGCTGCATTTTCATGTGTTGCACAGCTACTGGCTCAACCTGGAAGAGGTGGTGGCGTTTTGTGAGAACGTGCAGGCACATAAACCGGACACCCGTTTTATCTGGACGCTGCACGATCACTGGAGTGTAACCGGCCGTTGCGCGTTTACCGACGGTTGCGAAGGCTGGAAAAATAACTGCCAGAAATGCCCGACATTAAATAACTACCCGCCAGTGAAAGTGGATCGTGCTCATCAACTGGTGGCAGGAAAGCGCCAGCTGTTCCGCGACATGCTTTCGCTGGGGTGCACGTTTATTTCCCCAAGCCAGCATGTGGCGGATGCGTTCAACAGCCTTTACGGGGCAGGGCGCTGCAAGATTATCAACAATGGCATCGATGTGGCGACGGAAGCCATTCTTGCCGAGCTGACACCGGTGGCCGAAACCACGGGTAAACCGAAAATCGCTATCGTTGCGCATGACCTGCGTTACGACGGTAAAACCAATCAGCAACTGGTGCGCGACATGATGGCGCTGGGTGACAACATTGAGCTGCACACCTTCGGCAAGTTTTCCCCGTTCGAAGGGGCAAACGTGGTCAATCACGGGTTTGAAACCGACAAACGCAAACTGATGAGCGCACTCAACGGAATGGATGCGCTGGTGTTCAGCTCCCGCGTGGATAACTACCCCCTGATCCTCTGCGAAGCGCTCTCTATCGGTGTGCCCGTGATTGCCACCCACAGCGATGCGGCGCGTGAAGTGCTGGAAAAATCGGGCGGTAAAACGTTCGCTGAAAACGAGGTGCTGCCGCTGGTGCAACTGCCAAAAGCCGATATCGCGCAGGCCGTATTTGGTACTGACCTGGAATCGTTCCGCAAGCGCAGCCGCAAGGCCTACAGTGGACAACAGATGCTGGAGGAGTATGTCTCGTTCTATCAGAATCTGTAGTTATCTGTTGCTGCCGCTGATCTACCTGCTGGTTAACGTTAAGATTGCCCAGCTCGGCGAAAGCTTCCCGATAACTATCGTTACTTTCTTACCTGTCCTGCTTCTGCTGTATGTCGATAAAATCAACCTTAAGAAGCTGATGATTGCCCTGGGGATGGGCACGGGCCTGACGCTATTTAACTACATCTTTGGTCAGTCACTGGATGCCAGTAAATACGTCACCTCGACCATGCTGTTTGTTTATATTGTTATTATTATCGGTATGGTCTGGAGTATTCGTTTTAAAACGATTTCTCCGCACAATTATCGGAAAATCCTTAGGTTCTTTTATATTGCCGTTGCGTTAATTGTTATGCTTGCTGCACTGGAAATGGCGCAAATTATTTTGACCGGTGGCAGCAGCCTGATGGAGATAATTTCGAAGTATCTCATTTACAGTAACAGCTATGTATTGAACTTCATCAAGTTTGGCGGGAAGCGTACCACAGCCCTCTATTTTGAACCGGCGTTTTTCGCTCTGGCGTTAATCTCAATTTGGCTCAGCATCAAACAGTTTGGTATCAAAACGCCTAAGACCGATGCTATGATTCTTGCAGGAATTGTTCTGTCAGGATCGTTCTCAGGGGTAATGACATTTATCCTGTTTTACCTGCTTGAGTGGGCGTTCCAGTATCTGAACAAAGAGGCGATTAAGAAAAAACTGCCGCTGGCGATTATCTCCCTGACGGTATTTATGGTAGGCGTGATATTTGCTTTCCCTTACATCTCAGAACGTCTGGGTGATTTGGGAACAGAAGGGTCTTCGTCTTATTATCGCATCATTGGTCCGCTGGTGATGGTGGGTTATTCCTTAACCCATATTGATGGTGTAGTAAGATTCGGCTCACTTTACGAATATGTTGCATCATTCGGAATCTTTAACGGTGCGGATGTCGGTAAAACCATAGACAATGGTCTGTATCTGTTAATTATTTATTTTTCGTGGTTTGCCGTACTGTTGACAATTTGGTATCTGTTTAAAGTTTTCAAAATAATGATTAACGCGTTTGGTGATAACCAGAACTTTCGCGTGCAACTTTATCTGTTTACGCCAGTGTCGCTGTTTTTTACCGGTTCAATATTTAGCCCGGAATATGCTTTCTTAATTGTTTGTCCGTTTATTCTGCGTAAAGCGCTTAATATTACGAATTCATGACGAGGTGGTCTTATGTTTCTAAGCGTCATTACTGTCGCTTTTCGTAATTACGAAGGGGTGGTAAAAACCTGGCGCTCGCTGCGCAATCTGGCGCGCGATCCAAGCCTTACTTTTGAATGGATCGTGGTTGATGGCGGGTCGAACGATGGCACGGCGGAGTTTCTGGAAAAACTCAACGGTGAGTTCAACTTACGCTACATCAGTGAGAAAGATAAAGGCATCTACGATGCGATGAATAAAGGCATTGAGATGGCGCAGGGGCGCTATGCGATCTTCCTGAACTCTGGCGATGTGTTCCACGATGACGTGGCGCAATTTGCTCGTCAACTGTCACGACAGAAAGATGATGCCATGGTGATTGGTGATGCGCTGCTGGATTTCGGTGATGGCCATAAAGTTTGCCGTAGCGCGAAGCCGGGTTGGTATATCTACCATAGTTTACCCGCCAGTCATCAGGCCATTTTCTTTCCGGTAAAAGGTCTGAAAAAGCAGCCATACGACTTGCAATATAAAGTGTCATCCGATTATGCGCTGGCAGCGAGTTTATATAAGTCTGGCTACCCGTTCCGTCGAATTAAAGGCCTGGTGTCTGAGTTTTCCATGGGCGGTGTGTCAACCTCGAATAATCTGGAATTGTGTAAGGATGCAAAAAGCGTACAGCGTAAAATATTGCGCGTGCCGGCTTTCTGGGCAGAACTGTCTTATTTATTGCGTCTGAAGACCACGGGTAAAACCAAAGCCTTATATAACAAAGCCTGAAATATAAGGAAACGCAATGCAGGATCTTAAAGGATTCACCGTGCCGAAAGGCTTTCGCGGTGGTAACGGTATTAAGGTGCAGTTGTGGTGGGCCGTTCAGTCAACGTTATTTGCCTGGTCGCCACAAATATTGTACCGCTGGCGGGCATTTTTATTACGCCTGTTTGGCGCAAAAATCGGAAAAAACGTAGTCATCCGACCTTCAGTGAAAATTACCTATCCGTGGAAATTAACACTTGGGGATTACGCATGGGTAGGGGATGACGCGGTGTTATATACCCTTGGCGAAATTACGATTGGCGCAAATTCGGTGGTTTCACAGAAGTGTTATCTGTGCACCGGTAGCCACGACTTTATGAGTCAGCATTTTGATATTACCGCGTCGCCCATTGTGATCGGTGAAAAATGCTGGCTGGCGACAGATGTTTTTGTTGCACCGGGTGTTTCTGTTGGCGATGGCACGGTAGTCGGTGCCCGCAGCAGCGTTTTTAAATCGCTACCGGCAAATAAAGTTTGCCGTGGCAACCCCGCAGTGGTGATACGCGAACGCGTTGAAACTGATTAAATTCATAAGTAGAGGAATATAAACATGTCTAAAGTCGCTCTCATCACCGGCGTTACCGGGCAGGATGGTTCTTACCTGGCAGAGTTACTGCTGGAAAAAGGGTATGAAGTGCACGGTATTAAACGTCGTGCGTCTTCTTTCAATACTGAACGTGTGGATCATATTTATCAGGATCCACACGCGGCGAACCCGAAATTCCATCTGCACTACGGCGACCTGACCGATACCTCAAACCTGACCCGTATTCTGCAGGAAGTGCAGCCGGATGAAGTGTACAACCTGGGCGCGATGAGCCACGTAGCCGTTTCTTTCGAATCCCCGGAATACACCGCTGACGTTGATGCCATGGGCACGCTGCGTCTGCTGGAAGCGATTCGTTTCCTTGGTCTTGAGAAGAAAACCCGTTTCTACCAGGCATCTACCTCTGAGCTGTACGGTCTGGTGCAGGAAATCCCGCAGAAAGAGACCACGCCGTTCTACCCACGTTCACCCTACGCGGTAGCAAAACTGTACGCCTACTGGATCACCGTAAACTACCGTGAATCCTATGGCATGTACGCCTGTAACGGCATTCTGTTCAACCACGAATCTCCACGCCGCGGCGAAACTTTCGTGACCCGTAAAATCACCCGCGCAATTGCCAACATCGCTCAGGGCCTGGAGTCTTGCCTGCACCTCGGCAACATGGACTCCCTGCGTGACTGGGGCCATGCCAAAGACTACGTGAAAATGCAGTGGATGATGCTGCAACAGGACAAACCTGAAGACTTCGTCATTGCGACCGGCGTGCAGTATTCCGTCCGTCAGTTCGTTGAAATGGCTGCGGCACAGCTGGGCATCAAACTGCGCTTCGAAGGCACTGGTGTGGATGAGAAGGGCATTGTGGTTTCCGTCACTGGCCACGACGCACCGGGCGTGAAACCAGGCGACGTGATTGTTCAGGTTGACCCGCGTTACTTCCGTCCTGCTGAAGTGGAAACCCTGCTGGGTGACCCAACCAAAGCGCACGAGACCCTGGGCTGGAAACCAGAGACCACTCTGCAGGAGATGGTTTCCGAGATGGTAGCCAAAGATCTTGAAGCAGCGAAAAAACACTCCCTGCTCAAGTCTCATGGCTACGAGGTTGCCATCGCGCTGGAGTCCTGAGAATGACAAAACAACGTATTTTTGTCGCCGGTCATCGCGGAATGGTGGGTTCCGCGATTGTTCGCCAGCTGGAGCAGCGCGGTGACGTTGAAGTGGTTGTCCGCACGCGTGACGAGCTGAACCTGCTCGATAGCCGTGCGGTACAGGACTTCTTTGCAAACGAACGCATTGACCAGGTGTATCTGGCGGCGGCGAAAGTGGGTGGCATCGTCGCCAACAACACTTACCCGGCGGATTTCATCTACGAGAACATGATGATCGAGAGCAACATCATTCATGCGGCGCACCTGCACAACGTGAATAAGCTGCTGTTCCTCGGCTCATCCTGTATCTACCCGAAAATGGCGAAGCAGCCAATCGCCGAAAGCGAACTGCTGCAGGGGACGCTGGAAGCGACCAACGAACCCTACGCCATCGCCAAGATTGCCGGGATCAAGCTGTGCGAGTCTTACAACCGTCAGTATAACCGCGACTATCGCTCGGTGATGCCGACCAACCTGTACGGGCCGCACGACAACTTCCACCCGAGCAACTCGCATGTGATCCCGGCGCTGCTGCGTCGTTTTCACGAGGCGACCGCCGAAAACGCGCCAGATGTGGTGGTGTGGGGCAGTGGTACGCCAATGCGTGAATTCCTGCACGTGGACGACATGGCGGCCGCCAGCATTCACGTGATGGAGCTGGATCGCGAGGTGTGGCAAGAGAACACTGAGCCAATGCTGTCGCACATCAACGTGGGCACTGGCATTGACTGCACTATCCGCGAGCTGGCGCAAACCATCGCGCAGGTGGTGGGCTACAAAGGCCGCGTGGTGTTTGACGCCACCAAACCGGACGGCACGCCGCGCAAACTGCTGGACGTGACTCGTCTGCATCAGCTGGGCTGGTACCACGAGGTGTCACTGGAGCAGGGGCTGGCCAGTACTTACCAGTGGTTCCTGGAAAACCAGCACCGCTTCCGGGGGTCATGATGTTTTTAAGTCAGGAAGATTTTGCCACGGTAGTGCGTTCCACTCCGCTCATCTCAATAGATTTGATTGTGGAGAACGAACGCGGCGAGTTCTTGCTGGGGAAACGAACCAACCGTCCTGCACAGGGCTTCTGGTTCGTGCCCGGCGGGCGCGTGCAGAAGGATGAGACGCTTACAGATGCCTTTGAGCGCCTCACTCTGGGTGAACTGGGTCTGCAACAGCCGATGGCTGCGGGCCAGTTTTTCGGGGTCTGGCAGCACTTCTATGACGATAACTTTTCGGGCTCCGGGTTCAGCACGCACTACATCGTGCTGGGGTTCCGCCTGAAGGTGCGTGAGGCAGACCTGCGTCTGCCTGATGCTCAGCATGACGACTACCGCTGGCAGACGCCAGAGGCGTTGCTCGCGAGCGACAACGTCCACGACAACAGTCGGGCGTATTTCCTTGCGGATCGTCAGGCTGGAGTGCCGGGCTTATGAAAATTTTGGTGTATGGAATCAACTACTCGCCGGAACTAACCGGTATCGGGAAATACACCGGCGAGATGGTCGAGTGGATGGCGAGCCAGGGACATGACGTGCGGGTCATTACCGCGCCGCCGTACTACCCGGAATGGAAAGTGGGCGAGCGCTACTCAAGCTGGCGCTACCGTCGCGAAGAGGGCGCGGCAACTGTATGGCGTTGCCCGCTGTATGTGCCTAAGCAGCCGTCAACGCTGAAACGCTTGATTCACCTTGGCAGCTTTGCCCTGAGCAGTTTTTTCCCGCTGATGGCTCAACGTCGCTGGAAGCCGGATCGCATCATCGGTGTGGTGCCGACGCTGTTTTGCACGCCAGGCATGCGCCTGCTGGGCAAACTCTCGGGCGCGCGCACCTTGCTGCATATTCAGGATTATGAAGTGGACGCCATGCTTGGCCTGGGGATGGCAGGCAAAAGTAAAGGCGGCAAAGTGGCGAAACTCGCCAGCGCGTTTGAGCGTAGCGGTCTGCATAACGTGGATTATGTCTCGACCATCTCGCGCTCAATGATGAACAAAGCGCAGGAGAAGGGCGTTCCGGCTCAGAAGGTGATCTTCTTCCCCAACTGGTCCGAAGTGGCGCGTTTTCGCGACGTAACTGAAAGTGACGCTCAGGCGCTACGCAGCCAGCTCGGGTTGCCTGATGATCAAAAAATCATTCTTTACTCAGGCAACATCGGTGAAAAGCAGGGGCTGGAGAGCGTGATTGAAGCGGCCCAGTTGCTCAGCAAGCAGCCGTGGATGTTTGTGATTGTCGGGCAGGGCGGTGGAAAGGCGCGGCTGGAAAAAATGGCAAGCGAACGCGGCCTGACCAACGTGAAATTTTTCCCGCTTCAGTCCTACGAAGCTCTGCCTGCACTGCTGAAGATGGGAGATTGCCATCTGGTTGTGCAGAAGCGCGGCGCGGCGGATGCGGTGCTGCCGTCCAAACTGACCAACATTCTGGCAGTGGGTGGTAACGCGGTGATTACGGCAGAAGCCGAAACAGAATTAGGCCAGCTGTGTGACAGCTATCCGGGGATCGCGGTGTGCGTGGAGCCGGAATCGGTCCCGGCGCTGGTCACCGGCATTGAACAGGCACTTGCCATGCCAAAAGTGAACACGGTGGCACGTGAATATGCCGAACGCACGCTCGAAAAAGAGAACGTGTTGAGCCAATTTATTGCAGATATACGGGGATAAATCATGAGTCAAACCACTTTGTATCCGGTTGTGATGGCTGGTGGCTCTGGTAGCCGGTTGTGGCCGCTGTCCCGCGTGCTCTATCCAAAACAGTTCCTCTGCCTGAAAGGGGATCTCACCATGCTGCAGACCACGGTGAACCGTCTGCATGGCGTGGAGTGTGAAAGCCCGGTGGTGATTTGTAACGAACAGCACCGTTTTATCGTGGCTGAGCAATTGCGCCAGCTGAATAAACTCACCGAAAACATCATTCTGGAGCCGGCCGGTCGTAACACCGCGCCTGCTATCGCTCTGGCAGCACTGGCAGCAAAACGCAGCAGTCCGGATTGCGACCCGCTGATGCTGGTGCTGGCGGCAGACCACGTTATTCAGCAGGAAGAGGCGTTTCGCAATGCGGTGCGTGCGGCCATTCCTTATGCCGAGAGCGGCAAACTGGTGACGTTCGGCATCGTGCCGGATCTCCCGGAAACTGGCTATGGCTACATTCGCCGTGGCAGCGTGACACCAGGTGAAGGCGACAGCGTGGCGTTTGACGTGGCGCAGTTTGTTGAAAAACCGAATCTGGAAACCGCGCAGGCGTATGTCGCCAGCGGTGAATACTACTGGAACAGTGGGATGTTCCTGTTCCGCGCCGGACGCTATCTGGAAGAGCTGGAAAAATATCGCCCGGATATTCTGAACGCCTGCGAAAAAGCAATGGCAGTGGTGGACCCGGATCTCGACTTTATCCGCGTGGATGAAGAGGCTTTCCTCGCCTGCCCGGAAGAGTCTATTGACTATGCGGTGATGGAACGCACGGCTGACGCCGTTGTGGTACCGATGGATGCGGGCTGGAGCGATGTTGGCTCCTGGTCATCACTTTGGGAGATCAGTGCCCACACCCCGGAGGGAAATGTCCACCATGGTGATGTAATCAGCCATAAGACGGAAAACAGCTACGTTTACGCTGAATCCGGGCTGGTTACCACGGTGGGCGTGAAAGATCTGGTGGTGGTGCAGACCAAAGACGCAGTGTTGATTGCTGACCGTAACGCGGTGCAGGACGTTAAAAAAGTGGTGGAGAAGATTAAGGCCGATGGTCGTCATGAACACCACATTCACCGCGAAGTGTACCGTCCGTGGGGGAAATATGACTCCATTGACGCGGGCGACCGCTATCAGGTGAAACGCATCACCGTGAAACCGGGTGAGGGGTTGTCGGTGCAGATGCATCATCACCGCGCCGAGCACTGGGTGGTGGTGGCGGGTACCGCTAAAGTCACCATTGACGGTGAAGTCAAACTGCTGGGCGAAAACGAGTCCATTTATATTCCCCTGGGGGCGACCCACTGTCTGGAGAATCCCGGGAAAATTCCGCTCGACTTAATTGAAGTGCGTTCTGGCTCTTATCTGGAAGAGGACGACATTGTGCGCTTCCAGGACCGCTACGGGCGCGTGTAACTCCGTCTTTAACGCCGGATGGCGCTTCGCTTATCCGGCCTACGAATGAATAAAAACAATTTTGCCTGTTAATCGGGCGGGCTGACTGTTGCCTGAAAAAGGGGTCATCATGGAAAAGTTAACTTGTTTTAAAGCCTACGATATTCGCGGCAAGCTGGGCGAAGAGCTGAATGAAGACATCGCGTGGCGCATTGGCCGCGCGTACGGCGAATATTTAAAACCGCAGACCATCGTGCTTGGCGGTGATGTGCGTCTGACCAGCGAATCCCTGAAGCTGGCGCTGGCGAAAGGGTTGCAGGATGCGGGCGTGGACGTGCTGGACATCGGTCTCTCCGGGACCGAAGAGATTTACTTTGCCACCTTCCACCTGGGCGTGGATGGCGGTATCGAAGTGACGGCCAGCCACAACCCGATGGACTACAACGGCATGAAGCTGGTGCGCAAGGGCGCGCGCCCAATCAGCGGCGACACCGGCCTGCGCGACGTGCAGCGTCTGGCGGAAGCTAACGATTTCCCGCCGGTGAACGACACGAAGCGCGGCAGCTACAAAAAAATCAACCTGCAAAAAGAGTACATCGACCACCTGCTGGGCTACATCAACGTGGCGAACCTGAAGCCGCTGAAGCTGGTGATTAACTCCGGTAACGGCGCGGCCGGCCCGGTTGTCGATGCCCTGGAAGCGCGCTTTAAAGAGCTGAACGTGCCGGTGACCTTCGTCAAAGTGCACAACACCCCGGACGGCAATTTCCCGAACGGTATTCCTAACCCACTGCTGCCGGAGTGCCGCGACGACACCCGCAACGCGGTAATTGAGCACGGCGCGGATATGGGTATCGCCTTTGATGGCGATTTCGACCGCTGCTTCCTGTTCGACGAGAAAGGACAGTTCATCGAGGGCTACTACATCGTCGGCCTGCTGGCGGAAGCGTTCCTCGAGAAAAACCCGGGGGCGAAAATCATTCATGACCCGCGTCTCTCCTGGAACACCGTCGACGTGGTGTCCGCGGCAGGCGGCACGCCGGTGATGTCCAAAACCGGCCACGCCTTTATCAAAGAGCGCATGCGCGAAGAAGACGCTATTTACGGCGGCGAGATGAGCGCACACCACTACTTCCGTGATTTTGCCTACTGCGACAGCGGGATGATCCCGTGGCTGCTGGTGACGGAATTGCTGTGCCTGAAGGGGCAGACCCTGGGCGAGCTGGTGCGCGACCGGATGGTGGCCTTCCCGGCGAGCGGGGAGATCAACAGCAAGCTGGCACAGCCAGCCGAGGCCATTGCCCGCGTGGAGCAGCACTTTGCGATCCACGCGCTGGAAATTGACCGTACGGACGGTATCAGCATGGCGTTCCCGCAGTGGCGCTTCAATCTGCGCTCGTCCAACACCGAGCCGGTGGTGCGCCTGAACGTGGAATCCCGTGCGGATACTGCGCTGATGGAAGCACGAACGAAGGACATTCTGGCGCTGTTGAATCAGTAAAAATTGCCCCTCCTGGTGGGAGGGGAAACCGAAAACAGGAACAACGATGACGAATCTAAAAAAACGCGAGCGAGCGAGAACGAATGCATCGTTAATCTCTATGGTGCAGCGTTTTTCTGATATCACCATCATGGTCGGTGGATTATGGGCGGTGTGTTGGATTAGCGGGCAATCGTTCTTATACATGCATCTGCTGATGGCACTAATTGCGCTGGTCGTGTTTCAGATGATCGGTGGGATGACCGATTTTTATCGCTCGTGGCGCGGTGTGAAAATGACCACCGAACTGATGCTGTTGCTGCAGAACTGGACCTTAAGCCTGATCTTCAGCGCGGGCCTGGTGGCGTTCAGCCATGATTTCGATAATCGTCTGGTGACGTATCTGTGCTGGTATCTGCTGACCAGCGTCGGCATGGTGGTGTGCCGTTCCCTGATCCGCTTTAGTGCGGGCTGGCTGCGTAACCGGGGTTATAACCGTCGCTTTGTCGCCGTAGCAGGAGATTTGCCGGTGGGGCAGGTGCTGCTCGACAGCTTCCGCAAAGAGCCGTGGTTAGGTTTTGAAGTGGTGGGGATCTACCACGACGCCAAACCGGGTGGCGTGCCGTCGGACTGGGCGGGCAACTACGACCAGCTTATTGACGATGCGAAAGCCGGCAAAATTCACAACGTCTACATTGCCATGCAGATGAAAGACGAATCCCGTATTAAGAAACTGATGCGTGAACTGGCGGACACCACCTGTTCGGTGATCCTGATCCCGGACGTCTTTACCTTCAACATTCTTCACTCCCGCATTGAAGAGGTGAACGGTGTGCCGGTCGTACCGCTGTACGACACGCCGCTGTCGGGTATTAACCGCGTGCTGAAGCGCCTGGAAGATATCGTGCTCTCTTCGCTGATTTTGCTGCTGATCTCTCCGGTACTGTGCTGCATTGCCCTGGCGGTGAAGCTGAGTTCTCCGGGGCCGGTTATCTTCCGCCAGACCCGCTACGGTATGGACGGCAAGCCGATCATGGTGTGGAAATTCCGCTCCATGAAGGTGATGGAGAATGACAAGGTGGTGACGCAGGCAACGCAGAACGATCCGCGCGTCACCCGTGTGGGCAACTTCCTGCGTCGTACCTCTCTTGATGAGCTGCCGCAGTTTATCAATGTGTTCACTGGTGGGATGTCGATTGTTGGCCCGCGTCCGCATGCGGTGGCGCATAACGAACAGTACCGTTCGCTGATTGAAGGTTACATGCTGCGCCATAAAGTGAAGCCAGGTATTACCGGCTGGGCGCAGATCAACGGCTGGCGCGGAGAAACCGACACGCTGGAAAAAATGGAAAAACGCATCGAGTTCGACCTGGAATACATTCGCGAATGGAGTCTGTGGTTCGATATCAAGATTGTTTTTCTGACCATCTTCAAAGGTTTCGTGAACAAAGCGGCGTACTAAGATGAGCTTACGTGAAAAAACCATCAGCGGCGCCAAGTGGTCAGCGATGGCGACCATCGTCATCATTGGCCTCGGTCTGGTGCAGATGACCGTACTGGCGCGCATTATTGATAATCACCAGTTCGGTCTGCTGACCGTCTCGCTGGTGATTATCGCCCTGGCCGATACACTGTCTGACTTCGGTATCGCCAACTCGATTATCCAGCGCAAAGAGATCAGCCATCTTGAGCTGACCACGCTCTACTGGCTGAACGTGGGGCTGGGGATTTTCGTGTTTGTGCTGGTGTTCCTGCTGAGCGATACCATCGCCAGCGTGCTGCATAACCCGGATCTCGCCCCGCTGATGCGTACGCTGTCGTTTGCCTTTGTGGTGATCCCCCACGGGCAGCAGTTCCGTGCGCTGATGCAAAAAGAGCTGGAATTCAACAAGATCGGGATGATCGAGACCAGTGCCGTTCTGGCGGGCTTTACCTTCACGGTGGTCAGTGCTCATTTCTGGCCGCTGGCGATGACCGCGATTCTGGGGTATCTGGTTAATTCTGCCGTACGTACACTGCTGTTCGGTTATTTTGGCCGCAAGATTTACCGTCCGGGACTGCATTTCTCACTGGCCTCCGTCTCCTCCAACCTGCGTTTTGGCGCGTGGCTGACGGCAGACAGCATTATCAACTACGTCAACACCAACCTTTCCACGCTGGTGCTGGCGCGTATTCTCGGCGCGAGCGTAGCAGGCGGCTACAACCTGGCCTATAACGTCGCGGTCGTTCCTCCGATGAAGCTGAACCCGATTATTACCCGCGTGCTGTTCCCGGCGTTCGCCAAGATTCAGGACGACACCGAGAAGCTGCGCGTCAACTTCTACAAGCTGCTCTCTGTGGTAGGGATCATTAACTTCCCGGTGTTGCTGGGGTTGATGGTAGTCTCCAGCAATTTCGTACCGCTGGTGTTTGGCGAGAAGTGGAATGGCATCATCCCTATCCTGCAACTGCTGTGCGTGGTGGGGCTGCTGCGCTCTGTGGGGAATCCGATTGGGTCTTTGCTGATGGCGAAGGCGCGCGTGGATATCAGCTTTAAATTCAACGTGTTCAAAACCTTCCTGTTTATCCCGGCGATTATTGTTGGCGGACATATGGCGGGGGCCATCGGCGTTACGCTGGGCTTCCTGCTGGTGCAGATCGTCAATACCGTTCTGAGCTACTTCATCATGATCAAGCCGGTGCTGGGTTCCAGCTACCGTCAGTACATCCTGAGCCTGTGGCTGCCGTTCTATCTGTCACTGCCAACCCTGGCGGTGAGCTACGGCCTGGGTGTGCTCCTCACTGGTCATCTGCCGTTGGCCGCGCTGCTGGCGGTGCAGGTAGTGGCGGGTGCGCTGGCATTCGGCGTGATGATTGTGCTGTCACGAAATGCGCTGGTGGTGGAGATGAAACGTCAGTTTTGCCGTAACGAAAAAATGAAAACGCTGCTTCGCGCAGGCTAGTTATTTAAGAGGCCATTATGAAATTACTTATTCTTGGCAACCATACCTGCGGCAACCGTGGCGACAGCGCCATCCTGCGCGGTTTACTGGATGCAATTAACACCCTTAAGCCTGAGACCGAAGTGGATGTGATGAGCCGTTATCCGGTGAGTTCATCCTGGCTACTGAACCGCCCGGTAATGGGTGACCCGCTTTACAGCCAGATGAAACAACACAACAACGCCGCAGGCGTGATGGGACGCGTGAAGAAAGTCCTTCGTCGTCGTTACCAGCACCAGGTGCTGCTTTCCCGTGTGACCGATACCGGCAAGCTGCGTAACATCGCTATCGCGCAGGGCTTTACTGATTTCGTTCGTCTGCTGTCGGGTTATGACGCGATTATCCAGGTCGGCGGTTCGTTCTTCGTCGATCTCTACGGCGTGCCGCAGTTTGAGCATGCGCTTTGTACGTTCATGGCGAAAAAGCCTCTGTTTATGATTGGTCATAGCGTCGGGCCCTTCCAGGATCCGCAGTTTAACCAGCTGGCAAACTATGTTTTCGGCCACTGCGATGCCCTGATCCTGCGTGAGTCGGTCAGCCTTGAGATGATGAAGCGCAGCGAGATTGATACCTCAAAAGTTGAGCACGGCGTGGACACGGCCTGGCTGGTGGATCACCAGGACGACAGCTTCCAGGCAAGCTACGCGGTGCAGCACTGGCTGGATGTGGCGGCAAAACAGAAGACGGTCGCCATTACCCTGCGTGAGCTCGCTCCTTTCGATAAACGTTTAGGCACGACGCAGGCAGCGTATGAAAAAGCTTTCGCCGATGTGGTGAACCGCGTGCTGGAGAGCGGCTATCAGGTGCTGGCGCTCTCCACCTGTACCGGTATCGACAGTTACAACAAAGATGATCGCATGGTCGCGCTGAATCTGCGCAACCTGGTTAATGACCCGTCCCGCTATCACGTGGTGATGGATGAACTTAACGATCTCGAGATGGGCAAGCTGCTCTCTGCCTGCGACCTGACGGTAGGGACGCGCCTGCACTCGGCGATTATCTCCATGAACTTCGGTACGCCAGCCATTGCCATTAACTATGAGCACAAATCAGCCGGGATTATGCAGCAGCTTGGAATGCCGGAAATGGCCGTGGATATTCGTCATCTGCTGGATGGTTCGCTCGGTGCGATGGTGGGAGACACCCTGGGTCAGTTACCTGCCATCAATGAACGCCTGGCCGTGGCGGTGAAAGCCGAGCGCGAGAAGGGCATTGGGATGGTGAAGTCGGTACTGGATCGCGTCCGGGAGGGGAAATGAAGGTTGGTTTCTTCTTACTGAAATTTCCGCTGTCGTCTGAAACGTTTGTCCTGAACCAAATCACCGCGTTTATCGATATGGGGTATGACGTGGAGATTATCGCCCTGCAAAAGGGCGATACCAAAAACACCCATGCGGCCTATACCCAGTATGGGCTGGAGGCGAAAACCCGCTGGCTGCAGGATGAGCCGTCCGGGAAGCTGAATAAGCTACGCCACCGCGCCAGCCAGACTTTACGTGGATTCCATCGCGCATCGACATGGCGGGCGCTGAATATTTCCCGCTATGGGTCCGAATCTCGCAATTTGATCCTGTCGGCCATCTGCGGGCAAACGGCGCAGTCGTATCGCGCGGATGTGTTTATTGCCCACTTTGGCCCGGCGGGCGTCACCGCCGCGAAATTACGCGAGCTGGGGGTTATTGACGGTAAGATTGCCACTATCTTCCACGGTATCGACATTTCCAGCCGTGAGGTGCTGAACCACTACACGCCGGAGTATCAGCAGCTTTTCCGGCGCGGAGATATGATGCTGCCCATCAGCGACTTATGGGCCGGGCGCCTGAAAAATATGGGCTGTCCGGGGGAGAAAATTACCGTTTCGCGGATGGGCGTTGATTTAGAGCGATTTACTCGCCGCCCGGTGAAGGTGCCGGGTAAACCGCTGCAGATCATTTCTGTTGCGCGTTTGACGGAGAAGAAAGGTCTGCATGTGGCCATCGAAGCCTGCCGCCAGTTGAAAGCGCGCGGGGTGGATTTCCACTATCGCATTCTCGGCATTGGGCCGTGGGAGCGTCGACTGCGCACGCTGATTGAACAGTATCAACTGGAAGACGTCATTGAGATGCCAGGCTTCAAGCCCAGCCACGAGGTGAAGGCCATGCTTGATGAGGCGGATGTGTTTCTGCTGCCTTCCGTAACGGGAACCGATGGCGATATGGAAGGTATTCCGGTGGCGCTGATGGAGGCGATGGCCGTTGGTATTCCGGTGGTTTCTACCCTGCACAGCGGGATCCCGGAGCTGATTAAGTCTGACCATTCCGGCTGGCTGGTGCCGGAGAATAATGCTATGGCGCTGGCCGATCGATTAGCGGCATTTAGCGACATCGACCAGCAGGCGCTGGAGCCTGTGCTCCACAATGCCCGACAAAAAGTTGAAACTGATTTTAACCAGCAGGTGATTAATCGCCAGTTAGCAAGCCTGCTGCAAACGCTGTAACGCCGAGGTTGTATGCTGAAAAAGATTACCCGACGCACCTTTGTCTCTTCTCTGTCCGTTCTGGCAGCTACGCCGCTGTTGTCGTCCCGCATTGCGCGGGCGGCAACCGGAAGAACGGTCTCTGTTAATCAGTACAATAACAACGACTGGATCGCCGCCTTTAAGCAGGCGTTTACCGACGGTGATACCGTCGTTGTGCCTGCGGGACTTACCTGCGAAAACATCAATACGGGCATTTTCATTCCTGACGGTAAAACGCTGCTGATCCACGGGGCATTAACCGGTAATGGCCGCGGCCGGTTTGTTCTGCAGGAAGGCAGTAAAGTGATAGGTGAAGGCGAGGGACGGACAGAGAATATCACTCTCGATGTGCGTGGCTCCGACTGCGTTATTAAAGGGCTGGCCATGAGCGGTTTTGGCCCTGTGGCGCAGATCTACATCGGCGGTAAGAAACCCAGCGTGATGCGCAATCTGGTGATTGATAACATCAGCGTGAGTCAGGCCAATTACGCCATCCTGCGCCAGGGCTTCCATAACCAGGTGGACGGTGCTCGTATCACCAACAGCAAATTCAGCCATCTGCAGGGCGACGCGATCGAGTGGAACGTGGCCATTAACGATCGCAATATCCTGATCTCCGACCATGTTATCGACAACATCAACTGCACTAACGGCAAAATCAACTGGGGCATCGGCATTGGCCTTGCCGGGAGCACTTACGATAATGACTACCCGGAAAAGCAGACAGTTAAGAACTTTGTAGTGGCAAACATCACTGGCAGCAACTGTCGTCAGTTAGTGCATGTTGAAAATGGTAAACATTTTGTTATCCGCAATATCAAGGCCAAAAATATTACCCCCGATTTCAGTAAAAAGGCGGGAATAGACAACGCCACGGTAGCCATTTACGGCTGTGATAATTTCATTATTGATAATGTCGATATGGTCAATAGTGCCGGAATGTTAATCGGCTATGGGGTAATAAAAGGCGATTATTTATCCATCCCGCAGAACTTCAAGCTTAACAATATCCACCTTGATAATCGCCAGTTGGCGTATAAGCTGCGCGGAATCCAAATTTCATCCGGTAACGCGACGTCGTTTGTGGCGATTACCAACGTCGAGATGCAGCGTGCTACCCTGGAGCTGCATAACAAACCGCAACATCTCTTTTTACGTAATATCAATGTGATGCAGGAGGCTGCCGTGGGGCCTGCCCTGAAGATCAATTTCGATCTGCGTAAAGATGTGCGCGGTAAGTTTATGGCAAAAGACGAAACCTTACTGTCACTGGCGAACATCAAAGCCGTTAATGAGAAGGGACAAAGCTCGGTGGATATTGACCGGGTGGACCAGCAGGTTGTGAATGTGGAAAGGCTGAATTTTGCGCTTCCGCACAGATAATCGACAATCGTCGGTTTTGGGACTATTCCTGGCATAAAAGCGTGATCGAATCAGATTACAACTACAGAAATTTATGGGGCTAAGGCGTAACATGACCCGAGAATTACGGCAAATCATGCTGGTGAAAACAGGTTTAAGAGCTATAATTCGTCAACCATTTTAAGGTGGAAGAAATAATGATTAATTTGAAAGCAGTCATTCCGGTAGCAGGCCTGGGCATGCATATGCTGCCAGCCACAAAAGCCATTCCAAAAGAGATGCTGCCGATCGTCGACAAGCCAATGATTCAGTACATTGTTGACGAGATTGTTGCTGCAGGGATCAAAGAAATCGTCCTGGTTACGCACTCATCCAAGAATGCGGTAGAAAACCACTTCGACACCTCTTACGAACTCGAAGCGTTGCTTGAGCAGCGCGTTAAGCGCCAACTGCTGGCGGAAGTGCAGTCTATTTGCCCGCCAGGCGTGACCATCATGAACGTGCGTCAGGCGCAGCCGCTGGGTCTGGGACACTCTATTCTGTGTGCCCGCCCGGTCGTGGGTGATAACCCGTTCATCGTCGTTCTGCCGGACATCATCATTGATACCGCTTCAGCTGATCCACTGCGTTACAACCTGGCGGCATTGGTGGCCCGTTTCAATGAAACAGGCCGTAGCCAGGTGCTGGCGAAACGCATGAAAGGCGATCTCTCCGAGTACTCCGTAATTCAGACGAAGGAAGCGCTGGAGACGGAAGGGCAGGTGAGCCGCATCGTGGAGTTCATCGAAAAACCGGATCAGCCGCAGACGCTGGATTCAGACCTGATGGCGGTTGGCCGTTATGTGCTGAACGCCGATATCTGGGCCGAACTGGAAAAAACCGAGCCAGGTGCCTGGGACCGTATTCAGCTCACCGACGCGATAGCTGAACTGGCGAAGAAGCAGTCCGTGGACGCGATGCTGATGACTGGCGACAGCTATGACTGTGGTAAGAAAATGGGCTATATGCAGGCGTTTGTGAACTATGGGCTGCGTAACCTGAAGGAAGGGGCGAAGTTCAGAAGTCGTATTGAGAAGTTGCTGGCTAACGACTGATTTTATCTTACTTGATTTGCGCAAGCGGCAGTCATCATTTGGGGATGTTGAAACATAACCAAAATGATAGCTGTCGTTTTTTGTTATTAATTCTAATAATAACATGGAGTTATCTGATTTAAATCTGGCCAGATTTGTAACGATTTGTGCTTGTTTCTGAGGTCATTTAGGACGACAATTAGCGCCAGCTTTTGTCTGAAACCAGACAAAATACCCATTATTCAAATTTCGCTCAGTGCACTGGTAGCTGTTAAGCCAGGGGCGGTAGCGTGCTTAATTTCTGAAACCGCACTTAAATATCAGGGTTTCAGAGCGCCAGTATCTCGACATATTCAATAGACGGAACAGATAACGTGAAAATTCTTGTGACGGGCGGGGCCGGCTTTATCGGCTCAGCGGTTGTGCGACATATTATTAAAAATACCCAGGACGAAGTCGTCAACGTGGATAAACTGACGTATGCCGGAAACCTCGAGTCGCTTACCGAAGTCAGCGATAGCGATCGATATGCCTTTGAGCATGCGGACATTTGCGACAAGAGTGCCATGGATCGTATCTTTGCTGAGCATAAGCCGGATGCCGTTATGCACCTGGCGGCTGAGAGTCATGTCGATCGTTCCATCACCGGCCCGGCCGCGTTTATTGAAACCAATATTGTCGGTACCTATGTATTGCTCGAAGCGGCTCGTTCTTACTGGTCCACTTTAGATGATGTAGAGAAGAAGGCGTTTCGTTTCCATCATATCTCAACCGATGAAGTTTATGGTGATTTGCCCCACCCGGACGAGCACCAGGCTTCTGGCGATTTGCCGCTCTTTACCGAAACCACAGCCTATGCGCCAAGCAGCCCGTATTCTGCTTCAAAAGCCTCCAGCGACCATCTGGTTCGTGCCTGGCTGCGTACCTATGGGTTCCCGACTATCGTCACCAACTGCTCCAACAACTACGGCCCGTATCATTTCCCTGAGAAACTGATCCCGCTGGTCATCCTGAACGCACTGGACGGGAAAGCGCTGCCTATTTATGGCAAAGGCGACCAGATCCGCGACTGGTTGTATGTTGAAGATCATGCGCGTGCACTTTACACCGTAGTTACCCAGGGTAAATCGGGAGAAACTTATAACATCGGTGGTCATAACGAAAAGCAGAATCTGGATGTTGTGCATACTATTTGCGATCTGCTTGATGAGATTGTGCCGAAAGAGGGGTCGTATCGCGACCAGATTACCTATGTTGCTGACCGCCCTGGGCATGACCGCCGCTACGCGATTGATGCGCATAAAATTGGCGTCGAGTTGGGATGGAAGCCTGAAGAGACGTTCGAAAGCGGTATCCGCAAGACCGTGGAATGGTATTTGAGCAACCAGGACTGGGTTAACAACGTTAAAAGCGGTGCCTATAAGACCTGGATCGAACTGAACTACGGAGAACGATAATTGTGAATATTATTCTGTTCGGCAAGACAGGTCAGGTGGGCTGGGAACTTCAGCGCGCCCTGGCTCCGCTGGGTAATGTCATCGCGCTGGATGTGCATTCTAAAGATTATTGTGGCGATTTCAGTAATCCGGAAGGCATTGCGCAAACGGTGCGTAGCATCAAGCCTGACGTGATTGTGAATGCGGCAGCGCATACCGCAGTTGATAAAGCCGAATGTGAGCCAGAATTTGCACAGCTGTTAAATGCCACAAGCGTGGAAGCAATTGCGAAGGAAGCGGCCAGAATTGGTGCTTGGGTTGTTCACTATTCAACGGATTATGTGTTCCCTGGCAATGGTGAAAAACCGTGGGAAGAAACTGATGCCACCGATCCATTGAATGTTTATGGACAAACAAAACTTGATGGTGAAAAAGCATTGCAGGCGCATTGCCCTAACCATCTGATTTTCCGTACCAGCTGGGTGTACGCTGGCAGAGGTAATAATTTCGCCAAAACCATGCTGCGTCTTGCGAAAGAACGTCAAGAGCTCTCTGTTATTAACGATCAGGTCGGGGCACCGACAGGTGCAGAATTACTGGCTGACTGTACCGCTCACGCTATTCGTGTTGCTGTGAATAAATCCGAAGTAGCAGGGCTATATCATCTGGTGGCTTCTAACACGACGACCTGGTACGACTATGCGGCATTGGTGTTTGAAGAAGCCCGTCATGCAGGTATTGAACTGGCCATCGAGAAGCTAAATCCGGTTCCGACCTCGGCTTATCCAACTCCGGCTCATCGTCCGCATAACTCACGTCTGAATACAGGAAAATTCCAGCGCAATTTCGGGCTGGTCTTACCGTCATGGGAAGTGGGCGTTAAACGTATGCTCGCTGAGTTATTTACTGCTCAATCAGTTTAAAATCAAAATAAATGCCCATTTATGGGCATTTTGTATTTATAGAGAAAAAAATGACTACGCGTAAAGGTATTATTCTTGCCGGTGGCTCTGGCACTCGTTTGTATCCGGTAACCATGGCTGTCAGTAAACAACTGCTGCCAATCTACGACAAACCGATGATTTATTACCCGCTCTCTACGCTGATGCTGGCGGGGATTAAAGATATCTTGATCATCAGTACACCGCAGGATACCCCTCGCTTTGAGCAGCTGCTCGGCGACGGTAGCCAGTGGGGCTTGAATCTTCAATATAAAGTGCAGCCAAATCCTGATGGGCTGGCACAGGCATTTATTATTGGTGAAGAGTTTATTGGTGAAGATAGCTGTGCACTTGTGCTGGGTGACAATATCTTCTATGGTCACGATCTGCCTAAACAACTCGAAGCTGCAATCACTAAAGGTGAGGGCGCAACCGTATTCGCATATCATGTGAATGATCCTGAGCGTTACGGTGTCGTGGAGTTTGACAAAGACGGCACTGCTATTAGCCTTGAAGAAAAGCCCACTGAGCCAAAAAGCAATTACGCCGTAACCGGTCTGTATTTCTACGACAACGATGTTGTGGAAATGGCGAAAAACCTGAAACCCTCTGCACGCGGCGAACTGGAAATTACAGACATTAACCGTATCTATCTGGAGCAGGGACGACTCTCTGTTGCCATGATGGGCCGCGGATATGCATGGCTGGATACCGGTACTCACCAGAGCCTGATTGAAGCGAGTAACTTTATCGCGACCATTGAAGAGCGACAGGGGCTGAAAGTATCCTGCCCGGAAGAGATTGCCTATCGCAAAGGGTTTATTGATGCGGAGCAGGTTCGTAGTCTGGCTAAGATATTGTCTAAAAATAAATATGGTGAATATTTATTAAGACTCGTAGACGGTAAGTTATAAGTCCTAATTAAATCAACATCCATCTTGTTGGATGTTGATTTGTTTTTTTGAGTAATGGCACATGAGCTTTATAAGAAACGTTTCGTGGGTAGGCGCTGGCACAATATCAAGTATTGTTATTTCTATTGTTTCGGTTCCTCTGATATTAAAAAGCTACTCAATCACTCACGTGTCATATTTTTTATTTCTATGGACAATTCTAGGGGTAGTAAACCTTTCTGACTGTGGCGTGAGCAGAGGGGTAAGTAAATTTATCAGCAATAAAAAAGACGCAAAGAAAATATTTAAGATTGCTTATACTTATTTACTGGTGGTTATGGTATTACTGTTTTTTATTTATTCAGTATGGCAACAATTTGGTAATGGCTATAATTTAGATGCCATGCCTCGCTATGTACAAATGTTGGGATTGCTCATAATACTGGCATCATTTGTCACGTTTCCACTGTCAGGGTACATTGAAGGTGTAGGCGGATTTAAAGAGAGCTCAATAGCGAAAAATATCGGTAACATGATAACCTATGGCATGCCGGTTGTATTAGCTCAGTATAATGTCAGTATCGACTATGTATTAGCGTTTTCAGTCTTGTTATCAAGGCTCACTCTTTTGCTTTTACTGCTGGCCTATGCGCTAAAAAAAAGTACAAAAAATAATTCTTTCACCAATGAACACGCTCATTGCTCAGCACGAGAGTTTTACAGCTTTAGTTTTTCAGTGGGTATAGCTAGTTTATTGGGAATCGCATTCTTGTACTGGGATCGTTTCCTTGCTCTTAAGTATTATTCTGGAATAGAGCTTGTTAACTATGTCGCTTTTTCCGAGATGGTGATCAAAAGCTATGCTATCCCTGGTATTTTAGCAGGGGTCATATTTCAGTATTTTAGTTCTGGTGCATATCATCACATTCGCGGGAAGCTTGTTAAAGTTCTTAACTTAAAAATTTATCTCGCAGTTAGTATTTCTATATCAATGCTATTTGTACTGGTATTATTGATATTTAATGAAATCATTTTCTCAGCTTTATTTAGTGTAGGAATCGATGAAAAGCTGAAAGTGATTTTTTATATCATATCATTTTTTACCGCTCTAAATTGTTTCACAATGCTGGTAATGACTATTGGGCAGGCGTTAGGTAATCATAAAAGGATATTGTTTATTCAAACATTTACGCTTCCTGTATTCGCAATAGCATCATTTATTTTGATTAAATGCCAGTTGCCTGAATTAAGTTTCTTTGTATGGTTTTTGCGCATACCAACAATGCTAATTTCTATATTAAATCTAAACGATAAAAAATTAAGTGAGACTGTGTAATGAAAGTTTTGATTATTAACCAACATACTAATAATTTTGGTGATGATGCTGCTGGGTATGCACTGGTATCTGAGTTGGTCAATAGAGGTCATGAAGTAGCCATTACTTATATCTGGAACAAGAACGGTACAAAAATCCCATTTGAGCATGAGAAAGTTACACATTATGATAGTCTGAATGTATCCCGAGATACTCTCGTAAAAGAATTCAAATTGTTTATGCTTGGCCGTGAGGGATATTTCAAGAAGTTAAAAGAACTTTCAAAGCTATATGATTTTATTTTTGTCTCACCAGGCGGCGCCAACATCGGTATTTATAAAGATTGGACCTATCTGGCTAACGTTATTGTAGCGAGAATGGCTAATCCTAATGTCCTTTTCCATCTTAATACCGTTGGTGAGAGCAACAGTAAAATTTTCAACTGGCTTTCGAGAAGAGTACTGAAAAAATGTATTATGTTTGTTCGTGAGAAAAGATCGTTTGATTTTCTGAGAACCAAAAATATCAATTCAACTTTGGGCGTTGATACGGCGTTTTTGCTTCCAAGACAACAAAAAGAGCTTTCAGAAAATAAAATTCTTACTTTTATCCCAACGCAGTTAAGTAACTGGCATGTTGACTTCAGAAGCGGCAATGATGGCAATATGTTAAAAGAACAAATCTTGCCTGCTATTGCGGAGTTTGCAAACAAAGAAGGTTATACTATCCGAATTCTCCCGCATCTTTATTCATCCGAAGCAGAATCAACCTTCCTGAATATGGTTAAAGATCATCTGGAGAATCATGCATCTACAGCCTATATCGATGGTGGTGTTGACAGCTTCTTCAAATACGATGAAAGGGTAAATAATTCTGAGCTAGTTGTAAGCATGCGCTATCATGGTGTCGTTTTGGCTGTTAAGAATCAAACTAAAGTCATCAGTCTCGCCTACGAAAACAAAATGAAAGAGTGCTGCCGATACGCTGGCATTCTTTCCCAAAACATCGATTTGTTAAATTATGATAATAATAAATTCAAAATTCTTTTAAATGACAGTGTCGTAAGTAATCTGTATAAAGAAGATCGTGAGTTCTTAAAACGAATGGCATCGAAACCAATGGACTTCATTGATCTATACAATCGGTGAGTATATGAGAATACTGTCCAATTGCTATTTTATAGTTTGTATAGCGTTGCTTTTTAGTTTTCTATTATATTGCTTTCAATTCTCGGGTATCTATCCTGATGTATCCGGTTTTCTGCTTCTATTTTTATTAGGAAGTTGTGGGGCATTTCTTTTTATGGGGTGTGTTATGAATCCTGTAATCAGAACTTGGTTTAGAAACTCAAAAATTTCAATTGCAAATGAACAAAATATTTTTCGGTTTAGTTATAAACCAATAATAATGATTGTGTTGTTTTTTGCTGTTGAAGTTCTTTACAATGGGAAAATACCAATTATCGAGATGATTCGCGGTAATTTATACGATTACCGTGATTTTACTTTCCCTGGTGTACATGTCATTTTTACATCACTTACAACATTTTACTGCATAAAATCATATTTTGATTATCTAATATATCGTAAAAAGAGAAGTTTTATCGCATCTGCTGTTTGTCTGTGTCTCTTCATGTTATTGATGTATCGAAGTTATATTGTTTTTTGCATTTTGAATTTTCTTTTCTTGTTTGTGTTGTACAGGAAAATAAGTTTTAAAAAGATAGCCAAAATTACCGCTAGCGCACTTCTGCTAATGTATGTTTTTGGTCTCGCGGGTGACTTACGTACCAAAGCTCAAACAGGTGATGAAAACTTTACTGTTGAAAATATAATGCGCGCTACAGAGGCTGACTCAGTATTTACGCAACAACAGTCACTTTCTCCATTGTATTGGGCATATTTGTATATTAGCTCACCGGTGATGCTGCCAACTTACTGATTTAGTGTATGATGGTGTTTTTGAGGTGCTCCAGTGGCTTCTGTTTCTATCAGC
>NZ_JAWUEI010000020.1:0-92426 GCF_036663495.1 Enterobacter sp. 342 | reverse complement strand
TCGGTGGAGCTGCATGACAAAGTCATCGGGCATTATCTGAACATAAAACACTATCAATAAGTTGGAGTCATTACCGACTTTGCGATTGATAAAATCAACGGCGGCGATGATTTATCCTGCCTGTTGCTGATTGGATAAACACCCTGAGTGTGAGAGGCTCACGGAGTGAGCCTCTTTTTCCTTACACGTTAACTGCGCTAATCAACCGCGTTTTCATCGTTTGATACGCGGTAGCCGCAAAGTCCTCAGCCCAGCGCTGATCTTCAATGGCTTCCAGTTGTACCGCACAATATTTCGTCTCCGGCGTTTTGGAGATGGGATCGAGGTTATCCTGCGTCAGTTCGTTACAGGCACCAATCCACCACTGATAGGTCATATAGACCGCCCCGGCGTTGATACGCTCGCTAATGTTGGCGCGGGTAATCACTTTACCACGACGCGAACGCACCCAGACCAGTTGCCCGTCTGTAATGCCAAGTTTAGCTGCATCGGCAGGGTTCATTTGCACCCGGCCTGGCTCGTCGGCCAGGCTTTGCAGCGCGGCGCAGTTCCCGGTCATGGAGCGGCAGGAGTAGTGTCCCACCTCGCGTACCGTACAGAGCACCAGCGGGAAATCCGCATCCGGGGTTTCCGCAGGCGCGCGCCACTGTGCGGCAAAGAGCTGCCCCTTACCGCCTGGGGTGTCGAACTGATTGTCTTTGTACAGATACGGCGTTCCCGGATGATCCAGCGTCGGGCACGGCCACTGCACATGGCCCATCTCGCCCATTTTTTCGTATGTCACGCCAAAGAAGAGAGGACACAACTCACGCATCTCGTCCCAGATCTGCTGGTTAGATTCGTAATGCATCGGGTAGCCCATTTCGCTTGCGAGCAGGCTGATGATCTCCCAGTCGCGCTTCACGTTACCGCTGGCCTCGATGGCTTTGCCAAAACGCTGGAACCCCCGGTCGGCACAGGTAAAGACTCCGCCGTGCTCGCCCCAGGAGGTGGCGGGCAGAAGAACATCCGCCACTTCCGCTGTTTTGGTCATAAAGATGTCCTGCACCACTACAAAGTCGAGGGCCTCAAAACCGCTGCGAACCAGGCCAAGATCGGCCTCGGTCTGAAGCGGATCTTCTCCCATGATGTAATAGGCTTTGACCTTACCTTCCAGTGCAAGGTGTGGCACTTCAGTTATGCGTGTTCCGACACGATCGTCCATTTTATTGACGTCGATCCCCCACGCATCAGCGAACTTCTGCCTGATTGCCGGGTCCGTGACGTCCTGGTAACCCGGGAACATATTGGGCAGAACCCCCATATCGCAGGCACCCTGTACGTTGTTTTGCCCGCGTACGGGGCCAACGCCAACGGCAGGTCGTCCAAGGTTGCCGGTCAGCAGTGCCAGGCTGGAAAGACCTTTGACCACATCGACTGCCTGACCAAACTGCGTCACACCCATACCCCACATCACGGTGGCTGAAGGTGCCGCCGCAAAAGTACGCATCGCCTGGCGAACATCGCGGGCGGGAATGCCGGTGAGATGTTCGACATTCTCTGGCGCATAGTCTTTTACCGTCTGACGATAGGCCTCAAGCCCTTCTGTAAAACGCGCAACGTAGTTTTTGTCGTAGAGTTCCTCTTCCAGCAGCACATAACCAAAGGCGTTAACCAGCGCCATATTACTGCCGTTTTTCAGTTGCAGATGCTGGTCGGCAATGCGCGCGGTTTCAATGCGACGTGGATCGCAGACGATGATTTTCGCGCCGTTTTCCCTGGCCTTCAGCACACGTCTGGCGACGATAGGGTGAGAGTCTGCGCAGTTATAGCCAAAAACCAGCAGGCATTTTGAATTTTCGATGTCGTTGATGGAATTACTCATCGCACCATTGCCCAACGTTTCCTGTAAGCCAGCAACGGAAGGGCCGTGACAGACGCGTGCGCAGCAGTCGACGTTGTTGGTGTTCAGCACCGCACGGGCAAATTTCTGCATCACATAGTTGGTTTCATTCCCGGTACCACGGGAGGAGCCGGTGGTCATGATCGACCGGGGGCCGTACTGTTCTTTAATGCTACTGAGTTTGTGGGCTGTATAGCGGATTGCCTCTTCCCAGGTGACGGGAGTAAATGCCTCTCCTTTGTGGTAACGGATCATCGGTTGGGTCAGGCGTGGGGTGAGGAGACGGGTGTCGTTGAGGAAATCCCAGCCGTAAAATCCTTTCAGACACAGGGTGCCCTGGTTAGTGACGCCCTCTGCCGCTTCGGCACGGATGATACGGTTATTTTCAACGACAAGGTTTAATTTACAGCCTGCACCGCAGTAGGGGCAGACGCTGGCGATCTTTTTCATCAATAACAGACCTGTTAAGAAATGAAGCAAAGTTGACTGGGAAACCCAGCCCCGTAAACGGTGATTAGCAGGAACTATGCCAGGTTTACTTTGCTTGTTTTACAGGGAGTTATTCATAGAAGGAACGTGTCATCGTCAGACCTGTCGTCAGTTTTGACGATGACACGTTAGTCGTCGTTGAGGGGAGAGTGATTAAAGATCGTCCATCGTGTAACCCACTACGATCTCCAGAGTCTTACGTATGACATCTGCCTGAACGACGTCGCTGGTCGCTTCCAGCGTCTGAATAAGCCAGAGAATGATCGCTTTATTGGACAGATGCCCTTCGGAGGCCAGAACACAGCGTACTGCAGTAGAAAAAACAGCGGACTCTTCAGCAAAACGATCGCCTGCGTGACGGAAATATTCCGACAGCGCACTTTCCAGAAAAGCAGAATGGTATTCGGGTTGAAGCTGAATATTTTGTCTCATTTGTTCTCACCGTAGCTGTTGAATGACAGTCAATGTATTTTTTGGGGATCGGATGGTTTTCCATTTCCAAATAACTGCACAACATTGTTTCTGTTCTCGTTGAGAGATCCCTCTCTGTTCGTTCGTCCTTGCGCGGTTCTGCGACGTATAAAGGCGTTGCTGTTTGAGCTGATCTCAGCAATAAGCACCGCGAGTGTCTCCCGCCGCCAGGGATCCTGTTCATGCACTTCCATCACTCGCAGACGCTGTAGCAAACCTTCGGTCGTCACTGGCCCTCGCTCTTTCAGAAGAGAAAGAACGGCTTCACCGATAAGCTGGTCTATCAGACGATCTGCGTCACTGCTGTTCATGGCATTACCGCTCGAAGAGCAGACCAAGCAGCATGTGATAATGTTGTTCCTCTTCCGGGCCATCGGCCCTTTCGAGGCGGCTTAACAGTTTGGTACAGAGCGATTTACGATTGAGGTTTCGCCCGTCGCTAAGAATTTCAACCACGACCTGGCCCAATGTCTCCTGCTGAGTAGGAAGTGCGGCCTTTTCGAAGTACTGTGCAATCGCTGCTGCCGAATCTGCGACATAACCGTTCTGTTGCATGTTTCACTCCTGTAAAAATTCGTAATCAGTAACGTTACATTTAAGGTATACATAATTTATAAATCTGTACATTAAAAATGTACAGATTTATAAATTATTTGTGATGTTATTTATTAAATTATTTAGATTCAGTATGTTATGAGTGTATTGTGAAACGGTATCTTTACAGGATATATTGTACAAATCAGAGCGGCACGGTTAAGTTGTACAGGGCAGAAAATGGAGTCATTAGATGGCGTAAATGATTGAGATGTAAATTATTTGTCAGGCAATTAATGTGCTATAACAGATCCTTATCCACATGTTTTTGTGGTCAGAACCCTAACCCCCCCAGGAATAGCATGCTTACAACCATCATTTACCGCAGTCATATCTGCGAGGACGTTCCAGTGAAAGCGCTGGAAAAAATGGTCGCTGCTGCAAATAGTAAAAATCGGCAATCCAATGTCACGGGGATCTTGCTGTTTAACGGCACACATTTTTTTCAATTGCTCGAAGGGCCAGTGGAACACGTTTCGTCAATCTATGAGCAGATCTGTAAGGACGCTCGCCACCATAACGTGGTGGAGTTGATGCGTGATCACGGACCGACCCGACGTTTTGGTAACGTGGGCATGGAGCTGTTTGATTTGCGCCAGTTCGACAGGGAAGAGGTACTTCAGCAGGTGCTCAACAAAGGCACTACACGTTATCAGTTGACATACAATGACCGTCCCCTGCAATTTTTCCGCACCTTTGTCGAGGCCACGGAGAAAGCCAACTATTTTGAATTGCCTCCTGCGGATTCATGGGATTTTATCCCCGAAGAAACACCGTTATCCGCACAACCTGAGGTGGTGGCAAAAGGGGCGGACTGCAGCTTTGCATTTCAACCCATCGTGGATCCGTTCACGCAGCAGGTCGTCTCCTGGGAGGCGCTTCTCCGCACGCCTTCCGGGGATTCACCGGGTGTGTACTTCGCCAATCGCCCACGTGATGACGTGTACGCATCTGATTTGCACAGCAAGCAAGTTGCGCTCTCAATGGCCAGTGCGCTGGGGCTACAGGATCAGACATTATCCCTCAACCTGCTACCTATGACGTTGGTTAATGTTCCGAATGCCGTGGACTTCCTGCTCACCACGATTGATGCAAATGGCTTTGTGCCCGAGCAAATTGTGGTGGAGTTTACGGAGAGCGAAGCCATCTCCCGTTTCGAGGAATTTACCCATTCGGTCAGACAGTTAAAAAGTGCGGGTATCAGTGTAACAATCGATCACTTTGGTGCCGGTTTTGCAGGGTTACAGTTACTGGCACAGTTCCAGCCGGACAGAATTAAGATTAATCGCGATCTGGTCGCGAACGTTCACAAAAGCGGTCCCCGACAGGCCATTATTCAGGCGATTATCAAGTGCTGTACCTCCCTTGAAATTCAGTTCTGCGCGGTCGGCGTGGAGAAGGCGGAAGAGTGGATGTGGCTGGAATCTGCGGGAATTTCTCAGTTTCAGGGACACCTTTTTGCCAGCCCCCGGCATGGCGGAATTCCGGCTATTGCGTGGCCAGAGAAAAAGTCCGAGTTCTGAAAAAGTTGTACACAGTTCCACTGACGTGACTGTACGAACGATAAAATTTATACAACAATGTATTAACAGGTAAATGGCTTGTAACGCAATCACCTGCTTAAAACGAGGTCTTAGTTATACAAATGGTTTGTACAATCTGATAAGGTTGGTGTAGTTGGGTATGGAAGTACTGTGCGTGAGGGAGTTAATGGCCTATTACAGTATCGGCGAAGTGGCCGAACGATGCGGTATCAACCCCGTTACGCTGCGTGCCTGGCAGCGCCGTTATGGATTGTTGAAGCCGCAGCGCAGCGAAGGGGGTCATCGTCAGTTTGACGATGAAGATATCCTGCGTATTGAAGAGATCAAGCGCCTGATGAAAAGCGGCGTCTCGGTCGGAAAAGTAAAAGCCTTACTGGAAAATAAGGACGTGTTGACTCCGGGTAACTGGGTTTCATTCCAGGAAGAGATGATGACCGTTTTGCGTTACGCCAGTCCGGCAAAACTGCGTGCCAAAATAGGTGAATTCCGCCGCGATCACGCGCTGGATGCGCTCATTGATAATATTATCTCTCCCGTCCGCCAGCGGATGAATCAGGACCAGAATACCGTGCGTCATATGGCGAGCCTGCTTGACGGTGTTCTGATTGAATTCGCGATTGCAAGCCTGACAGAGTCGCGTAAGAAAGCGGGCAAAGACGCGTTGCTTATTGGTTGGGAATGCGACGACCGTACCCATCTGTGGCTTGAGGCCGCACGCTTAACGCAGAAAGGCTGGCATATTGATGTGCTGGCGGAACCTATTGACTCACCGCGTCCGGAGCTTTTCCCGGGGCAAAAAATCTTCGTCTGGACGGGGAAATCGCCAACACCTCGTCAGCAGGAACAACTCGATCACTGGCGGGAACAGGGTTTCTCTGTCACATTTCATCACGGATAATCAGAGGCCCTGAAGGCCTTTTTTTATCGGTGTCGCTTTCCGGGCATCGTCTATCTTAAAAATAGGCATTTCCGATGCATATTTTACATTTCCTCTCTGCCCCGTTTTTCTGCACGAATAATCCATTATTTATCAAAGCATTGAACAATTAAATCCATCCCCCACGCATCCCCTGACAGGGTCTATGCTTAATAAAAGTAGCCAAAAAGGGCGGTTTAGCCGAATGCCCCTGCTGTCAGAGGGTTGAAGTGATAATCGTTATCACTAACATGGTGTTATGCCCTGATGGCTAATCAGATGAGGTGGACCTATGGAACTGCATTCAGAAACCTTCAATCCTGCCGATTTTACCTGGCGCGGTTTAACGCTCACGCCAGCGGCGGCGGCACATATTCACGAGCTGGTCGCGAAAAAACCTGAGATCCTCGGTGTGCGTTTGGGTGTCAAACAGACTGGCTGCGCGGGCTTCGGATACGTGCTCGACACTGTCACAGAACCCGAGAAAGATGATCTGGTCTTCGAAACCGACGGCGCAAAACTGTACGTTGCCCTGCAAGCTATGCCGTTTATCGACGGCACAGAAGTGGACTACGTACGGGAAGGTTTAAATCAGTTATTCAAATTTCACAACCCGAAAGCCCAGAACGAATGCGGCTGCGGCGAAAGCTTTGGGGTATAGGCGGAACTATGTCTCGTAATACTGAAGCAACGAGTGAAGTAAATACCTGGAGCGGGGGACACCTCAACTATAAAGAGGGGTTCTTTACCCAGTTGCAGACCGATGAACTGGCGAAAGGCATCAACGAAGATGTCGTTCGGGCGATTTCGGCCAAACGTAATGAACCCGAGTGGATGCTGGAGTTTCGCCTGAGCGCATACCGCGCGTGGCTGGAGATGGAAGAGCCGCACTGGCTGAAAGCGCATTATGACAAGCTGAATTATCAGGACTACAGCTACTACTCCGCACCCTCCTGCGGCAGTTGCGATGATACCTGTGCCTCCCAGCCAGGTGCCGTACAGCAGACTGGCGCTGAAAACAGTTTCCTCAGCAAAGAGGTGGAAGAAGCCTTCAACCAACTGGGCGTGCCCGTACGTGAGGGCAAAGAGGTGGCGGTGGACGCCATTTTTGACTCCGTCTCAGTGGCAACCACTTACCGTGAAAAGCTGGCAGAGCAGGGGATCATTTTCTGCTCCTTCGGTGAAGCCATTCACGAGCACCCGGATCTGGTGAAAAAGTACATTGGGACTGTGGTGCCCTCTAACGACAACTTCTTTGCGGCACTCAACGCGGCGGTCGCCTCTGATGGCACCTTTATCTATGTGCCGAAAGGTGTGCGCTGTCCGATGGAGCTCTCGACCTATTTCCGCATCAACGCCGAAAAAACTGGCCAGTTTGAGCGGACCATTCTGGTGGCCGATGAGGGCAGCTACGTCAGCTACATTGAAGGGTGTTCCGCCCCGGTGCGAGACAGCTACCAGCTACACGCGGCGGTAGTCGAGGTCATCATCCATAAAGATGCCGAGGTGAAATACTCGACGGTGCAAAACTGGTTCCCGGGCGACGGCAATACCGGTGGCATCCTGAACTTCGTGACCAAGCGTGCGCTATGCGAAGGTGAAAACAGCAAGATGTCGTGGACCCAGTCAGAAACGGGCTCGGCTATCACCTGGAAATACCCGAGTTGCATTTTGCGTGGGGATAACTCCATCGGTGAGTTTTACTCGGTGGCGCTGACCAGTGGCCATCAGCAGGCCGATACCGGCACCAAGATGATCCACATCGGGAAAAATACCCGGTCGACCATCATCTCGAAAGGCATCTCCGCCGGACACAGCCAGAACAGCTATCGTGGCCTGGTGAAAATCATGCCGACGGCCACCAATGCGCGCAACTTTACCCAGTGTGACTCGATGTTGATTGGCGCGGACTGCGGTGCGCATACCTTCCCGTACGTTGAGTGCCGTAACAATACCGCCCAGCTTGAGCACGAGGCGACGACGTCGCGTATTGGGGAAGATCAGCTCTTCTACTGCCTGCAACGCGGGATCAGCGAAGAGGATGCTATTTCGATGATTGTGAACGGCTTCTGTAAGGACGTGTTCTCTGAACTGCCTCTGGAATTTGCCGTTGAAGCTCAGAAACTCCTCGCCATTAGTCTTGAACACAGCGTCGGTTAAGGAAAGCACATGTTACGTATTAAAGATTTACAGGTTAGCGTGGAAGATAAAGCGATCCTGCGTGGCCTCAATTTTGACGTCAAACCGGGTGAAGTTCACGCCATCATGGGGCCAAATGGTTCCGGGAAAAGTACGCTTTCAGCGACGCTGGCCGGACGCGAAGATTACGAGGTGACCAATGGATCGGTCGAATTTAACGGCAAAGATCTGCTGGAAATGTCCCCGGAAGATCGTGCGGGAGAGGGCATCTTTATGGCCTTCCAGTACCCGGTAGAAATCCCTGGCGTCAGTAATCAGTTCTTCCTGCAGACGGCGCTGAATGCGGTGCGCAAGTATCGCGGTCTGGAGGCGCTGGATCGCTTTGATTTCCAGGACCTGATGGAAGAGAAGATCAAGCTGCTGAAAATGCCGGAAGATCTGCTCACCCGCTCGGTTAACGTTGGTTTCTCTGGGGGGGAGAAAAAGCGCAATGACATCCTGCAGATGGCGGTTCTGGAGCCTGAGCTGTGCATTCTGGATGAGACTGACTCCGGTCTGGATATTGACGCCCTGAAGATTGTCGCTGATGGCGTTAACTCCCTGCGCGATGGTAAGCGTTCGTTCATTATCGTCACCCACTATCAGCGTATTCTCGACTACATCAAGCCGGACTACGTCCACGTGCTTTACCAGGGGCGCATTGTGAAATCGGGTGATTTTACGCTGGTTAAACAACTGGAGGAGCAGGGTTATGGCTGGCTTACCGAACAGCAGTAATGCACTCCAGCAGTGGCACAGACTGTTTGAAGCCCAGGGAGAGAGACGCTCTGAGCAGGCACAGCAGCATTTACAGCAGATGCTGCGTCTCGGCCTGCCTTCGCGAAAGCATGAGAACTGGAAATACACCCCGCTTGATGGCCTGATGAACGGTGAGTTTGTCACACGTCTGGCGGATATCAATCCGGTGCAGCGCGATGCGCTGGCACTAAGCGTGGATGCCGTGCGTCTGGTGTTTGTCGATGGTCAGTTCCGTCCGGAACTGAGTGATGACACGCAGGAGAGCGGGTTCTGCATCGAGATTAACGACGATCGCCAGAGCCTGGCGACAGCAGTTCAGCCGGAAGTGTTTCTGCATCTCACCGAAAGTCTGGCGCAGTCTGTAACGCATATTCATGTGAAGCGTAACCAGCGTCCGACCAAACCGCTGTTGCTGATGCATATCACCCAGGGGCTGGACGGTGATGAGATCAACACGGCTCACTACCGCCATCATCTTGAACTGGCTGAGGGGGCGGAAGCTACGGTGATTGAGCACTACGTCAGCCTCAACGATACCCGACACTTTACCGGATCACGTCTGACGATGAACGTTGCCGCCAATGCCCAGCTTCACCATATCAAGCTGGCGTTTGAGAATGCGCAGAGTCACCACTTCGCCCATAACGATATTTTACTCGGTCAGGATGCCGCAGCCTACAGCCACAGTTTTCTGCTCGGGGGCGCCGTGCTGCGCCATAACACCAGCACACAGCTTAACGGTGAAAACACCACGCTGCGCATCAACAGCCTGGCGATGCCGGTCAAATCGGAAGTGTGCGACACGCGCACCTGGCTTGAACACAACAAAGGCTACTGCAACAGTCGCCAGTTGCACAAAACCATTGTCAGCGACAAAGGGCGTGCGGTGTTTAATGGCCTGATTAATGTGGCACAACACGCGATTAAAACTGACGGGCAGATGACTAACAACAATCTGCTGCTGGGACGACTGGCGGAAGTGGATACCAAGCCGCAACTGGAGATCTATGCCGACGATGTGAAATGCAGCCATGGTGCGACAGTCGGGCGGATTGATGATGAGCAGATGTTCTACCTGCGTTCCCGCGGCATCGACCGGCAGGCGGCGCAGAAAATGATTATCTATGCGTTTGCCGCCGAACTGACGGAAGCGTTGCACGATGGCCTGTTAAAACAGCAGGTGCTGGCTCGTATTGGTCAGCGTCTGCCTGGAGGCGAAGTATGAGTTTTCCCGTAGAGAAAGTGCGGGCAGATTTTCCGGTTCTGACCCGTGAAGTGAACGGTCTTCCTCTGGCCTACCTGGACAGTGCGGCCAGTGCGCAGAAGCCGAATCAGGTGGTGGATGCGGAAGCCGAGTTCTACCGTCACGGCTACGCCGCTGTGCATCGGGGGATCCATACGCTGAGTGCGGAAGCGACTCAACGCATGGAGAATGTGCGTACGCAAATTGCCGCCTTTCTCAATGCACGGTCACCGGAAGAGCTTGTGTTTGTGCGGGGTACCACGGAGGGGATCAACCTTGTCGCCAACAGCTGGGGCAACGCGCAGGTCCACGCAGGTGACAACATCATCATCACCCAGATGGAGCATCACGCTAATATTGTACCGTGGCAGATGCTCTGTGAGCGTGTGGGTGCGCAATTGCGGGTCATTCCGTTGAATGAAGACGGGACGCTGCAGCTTGAGCAGTTTGACGCACTGCTCGACGATAAAACCCGGCTGGTGGCGGTAACTCAGGTCTCCAACGTGCTGGGTACGGAAAACCCGGTCGCAGAGATTGTCGAGAAAGCCCATCAGGCCGGCGCGAAGGTGCTGATTGACGGTGCTCAGGCGGTAATGCACCACGCGGTTGATGTTCAGGCGCTGGACTGTGATTTCTACGTCTTCTCCGGGCATAAGCTGTACGGCCCGACGGGGATTGGCGTGTTGTATGTGAAAGAGGACATCCTGCAGGCGATGCCGCCGTGGGAAGGGGGCGGGTCGATGATCGCCACCGTCAGTCTGTCGGAAGGGACTACTTACGCCCGCGCGCCGTGGCGTTTTGAGGCGGGGACACCTAACACTGGCGGGATTATCGGGCTGGGGGCAGCGGTTTCTTATGTCTCGGCGATGGGTCTTGATGCCATTCAGGAGTATGAGCAGTTGCTGATGCATTACGCGCTTGCGGAACTTGCCAGCGTGCCAGGTCTGACCCTGTACGGCCCTGCTGACCGGCAAGGGGTGATCGCGTTTAATCTCGGGAAACACCACGCCTATGATGTGGGCAGTTTCCTTGATAATTACGGCGTGGCGGTCCGTACAGGACACCACTGCGCCATGCCGCTGATGGCGTTTTACCAGGTGCCGGCAATGTGTCGCGCTTCGCTGGTGATGTACAACACAATGGAAGAGGTCGACAGACTGGTGGCAGGGTTAAAACGTATTCACCAGTTGCTGGGCTAACGGAGAGGCGAAATATGGCTGAGTTGCCGGACAAAGATAAATTGCTGCGTAACTTCGGGCGTTGCGCGAACTGGGAAGAAAAGTATCTCTATATTATTGAGCTGGGACAGCGTTTACCCCCGCTCAGTGAAGAGGCGCATAACCCGGAGAATACTATTCAGGGCTGCCAGAGCCAGGTATGGATTGTGATGGAGCAATCTCGCGACGGTACAATCCAGTTGCACGGCGACAGTGATGCGGCAATTGTGAAAGGGCTTATCGCCGTGGTGTTTATTCTTTATCACCAGATGTCGGCGCAGGACATTGTTGCGTTTGATGTCCGCCCGTGGTTTGAAAAAATGGCCCTGACTCAACACCTCACCCCCTCCCGTTCCCAGGGACTCGAAGCGATGATTCGCGCCATTCGCGCTAAAGCTGCAATCCTTAGCTAGACTTACAAAACAGCATTCATTCTGTTTCGCGAGGTGGTTCCCGCCTCGCTGGTTTTTCAGCTTTCTGGCGTTCTGTCAGTGAATAAGGAATCTCAGCATGAAGCGCGCGTCTCTAATAACTCTATTACTCCTTGGTTCGCTCGGTGCTCTTCATTCGGCTCGTGCGATGGATTACCCGTTGCCGCCCGCAGGCAGTCGTCTGATTGGGCAAAATCAAACTTACACGATACAGGAAGGGGATAATAAACTGCAGACCATTGCCCGCCGGTTTAACACTGCAGCCCAGGTCATCCTTGAAGCAAATAATACCATTGCGCCGGTGAACCCTGCTCCGGGAACTGTTATTACCATTCCGTCGCAAATGCTGTTGCCGGATACGCCCCGCGAGGGGATTGTGGTGAATCTCGCCGAGCTTCGTCTCTACTACTTCCCGCCGGGAGAAAACATTGTTCAGGTCTTTCCGCTCGGCATCGGGCAGCTGGGGCTGGAAACACCGGTCACGACTACGCGGGTGAGCCAGAAAATCCCTAATCCCACCTGGACACCAACACCGGGCATCAGAGCACGCTCTCTGGAGCAGGGCATTAAATTGCCTCCGGTTGTACCCGCCGGGCCAAATAACCCGCTAGGACGCTTCGCACTGCGTTTAGGCGTGGGTAATGGGGAATACTTGATCCACGGCACCAGCGCGCCGGACAGCGTCGGCCTGCGGGTCAGCTCTGGTTGTATGCGGATGAATGCCCCGGACATTAAAGCTCTGTTCGAACAGGTGCGGGTTGGCACGCGGGTACAGATTATCAATGAGCCCGTGAAGTTTTCCGTCGAGCCCGATGGTAAACGCTATATTGAAGTCCACCGTCCGCTGGCGCAGGTTGAGGGCGAAAATCCGCAGGTTTCGCCAATCACGCATTCCGCAGACTTTGCGACGTTTGTTTCTCAGGCGGGAAGTGATAAAGCGCTTATCAATAAGGCGCTGTCACGCCGTGCCGGGATCCCGGTTGTTGTATCGTCGGGTAGCGCGCCATCAGCCAGTAATAACGTGTTGTCGGTGCAGAACAGTCAGGCGTCTGCTGTAGTAGCGGAAGATGAAGGGGAGAAGGTGACGCAGTAGCTGTTTGATGCAGGCAAAAAAAATGGCGCACAATGTGCGCCATTTTATTAACAGGTACTATTACTTACGGTATTTAGTAGCCTGGTTGTCCAGACGCTGGTTAGCGCGAGCTGCGTCGTCTTTAGCAGCCTGAACGTCGGAACGCATTGCGTTCACGTCGTTGCTCAGCTGGTCAACTTTAGCGTTCAGAGTCTGAACGTCAGAAGACAGCTGATCGATTTTAGCGTTGCTGGAGCAACCAGCCAGCAGAGTAGAACCCAGGATTACCGCGCCCAGTACCAGTTTAGTACGATTCATTATTAATACCCTCTAGATTGAGTTAATCTCCATGTAGCGTTACAAGTATTACACAAAGTTTTTTGGGTTGAGAATATTTTTTTGATGGGAATACCCCTATTTTTGATCGTTCGCTCAAAGAAGCATCGAATCAGCCCTTTTCGGGCAAAAATCTATGTAAAAAAAGGCATTTATCATCGGATTCATCTTAGATAATTCGCAATTAAATAGAAAAACCCGATTTGCATTTTGAATGACTTTGGCTAATGCCAGGAATAAAAAAAGCGCCCGGCGGGCGCTTTTTATCAAAATTAATTCGTTCGGGAATTATTACAGTACGTGAACAGATGCTGTATTGGTGGTTCCGCTTGGTACCAGTGCACCAGAAACCATGACCACAACGTCACCTTTCTGCGCCAGACCACGATCAACCAGTTCCAGAGCCACTTCTTTACCCAGACGATAGAAATCATCGGTAGAGGCAATTTCTTTCACCAGGTGAGGCACAACACCTTTGCTCAGTACCAACTGACGAGCAGTGGTTTCGTTGGTGGTCAGTGCCAGGATGGTCGCATCCGGGAAATATTTACGCACAGCGCGAGCAGATTTACCGCCCTGGGTAGCAACCACGATCAGTGGGGCTTCCAGTTTCTCTGCAGTTTCAACTGCACCACGGCACACCGCTTCAGTGATGCGCAGTTTACGGCTGTCGTTGTTGTAATCCAGACGGCTTTTCATCACACGGTCGGTACGTTCGCAGATGGTGGCCATGATGGACACTGCTTCCAGCGGATATTTACCTTTCGCGGATTCGCCAGACAGCATAACTGCATCAGTACCGTCAAGGATGGCGTTTGCCACGTCGCCTGCTTCTGCGCGGGTAGGGCGTGGGTTTTTGATCATGGAGTCCAGCATCTGCGTTGCAGTGATAACCACTTTACGCGCGCGAACACATTTCTCGATCATCATCTTCTGCGCGAAGATCACTTCTTCAACCGGGATTTCAACGCCCAGGTCGCCACGTGCAACCATGATGCCGTCAGAGGCTTCGAGGATTTCGTCGAAGTTGTTCAGGCCTTCCTGGTTTTCAATTTTGGAGATGATCTGGATCTTCTCGCCGCCGTGCGCTTTCAGGTGCTCACGGATTTCAACCACGTCGGAACGTTTGCGGATGAAAGAGGCAGCAACGAAGTCAACGCCTTGTTCGCAACCGAAGATCAGGTCTTGTTTGTCTTTTTCAGCCAGTGCTGGCAGCGCGATGGAAACACCTGGCAGGTTAACGCCTTTGTTTTCACCCAGGTCGCCGTTGTTCAGCACTTTACAGATAACTTTGTTACCTTCGATAGCAGTGACTTCCATACCGATCAGACCATCGTCTACCAGTACGGTGTTACCGACGGACAGGTCGCTGGTGAAGCCTTCGTAGGTCACAGCAACGATTTCGCTGTTGCCGACAACGGATTTATCAGTAGTGAAGGTGAAAGTCTGGCCCGCTTTCAGAGAGACGTCGTTACCGCCTTCCAGTTTGATGGTGCGGATTTCAGGACCTTTGGTATCCAGCAGGATCGCGGCTTTTTTACCGGTCTTGCTCATCACGTTGCGCAAGTTCTGGATACGCTGTCCGTGTTCTGCGTAGTCACCATGGGAGAAGTTCAGACGCATCACGTTCATGCCGGCATCCAGCATTTTGCTCAGCATCTCTTCAGATTCGGTTTTCGGGCCGATAGTACAAACAATTTTCGTCTTTTTCATGACAGTCTTAGTCTTTAAGTTGGGAAGGATATGGAAATCTCGCTCCGGGGGCGCACCGCCGCGGAGTCAAACCTGTGTTGCAAAAGAGTATATGACACGCACTAAGGATAGGAGACATCAAATGAGCGTGCAGAAGAAAGTGTGCCTGAGTGACAGCCCAACGAAGGAGAGGAGAAGTTGTACGTTGTTTTTTGTATTCCAAGCGCTGAAACCATTCACCAGGGATTAGGCGCGCATTATACGCTGATTTTTAGCTAAAAGGAAAATGGAAACGGTGTTTCAGAAATAATCTGTGCAGTTTCACATAATATTGTTATCAAGGCGTTAAGCCATAATGACAACTTATGGCGGCAGGGGATTAACCTGCCGCATTTTGCTTATTTTTTCAGCGCCTGACTGAGGTCAGCAATCAGGTCTTTTGGATCTTCAATTCCCACTGACAGACGGATCAACTGCGGCACAATGCCATTTGCCAGGCGTTGCTCCAGCGGAATAGAGGCGTGCGTCATGCTGTAAGGTTGGCTCACAAGGCTCTCAACGCCGCCAAGGCTTTCCGCAAGGGTGAATAACTTCAGGTTGCGAATTACTTCTGCTGCACGTTGCGCATTGCCTTTTACCACGACAGAAATCATTCCGCCGGGCAGCGCCATCTGCGTGCGGGCAAGCGAATATTGTGGGTGCGATTCCAGACCAGGATAGAACACTTTTTCAACCTGCGGATGTTGCTCCAGCCATTGCGCAATCGCCAGCGCGTTGGTGCTGTGCTTTTCTACCCTCAAAGCAAGCGTGCGAATACCGCGCAGCGTCAGGAAACTGCTGAACGGATCCAGTACGCCACCGACCGCGTTTTGCAGGTAGCCAAGTTTGTCCGCCAGCGCCTGGTTATCTCCTACCACCGCCAGTCCGGCGACGACATCAGAGTGGCCGTTAAGGTATTTGGTGGCGGAGTGCACCACAATATCGAAACCCGATTCCAGCGGACGGTGGATCACCGGCGACGCGAAGGTGTTATCCGCCACGCTGATGACGTTATGACGACGGGCGATAGCTGCAATGGCCGCCAGGTCTGCCAGCTTAAGCAGTGGGTTGGTTGGCGTTTCGACCCAGATCATACGTGTATCCGGGCGAATGGCGGCATCAAGCCCGGCTAAGTCATCAGGTTTAACCCAACTGACCTGCAACCCGGTACTGCGTTTGCGCACGTTCTCGATCAGGCGATACGTTCCGCCATACACGTCATCAATAGCGACGATATGGCTGTCCTTATCCAGCAGTTCGAGCACGGTAGAGATAGCGGCGAGACCGGAGGCGAAGGCGTAGCCGTGCGTGCCACCTTCCAGCTCGGCGATGGCGGTTTCCAGCGCATGGCGGGTTGGGTTACCGCTCCGGGAATATTCATAGCCGGTATGTTCCCCGGGAGACGGTTGCGCAAACGTCGATGTGGCGTAAATCGGTGGCATAACTGCGCCATGTTGATCGTTAAACTCGCCGCTGTGTACGCTCAGGGTTGCCAGGTTTTTCATCTTTTATTCCTTTATTGCTGAAGGCGGTTGCGCCAGGCGGTCAGAACGTCGCTGCGCGTAATCAGACCGAGAAAACGGTCGTTATCATTGATCACAGCCACCAGGCCGCGGTCGAAAATGGCATTCAGGTCGCTCTCTGGAGCGTGTTTATCGAGGAACTCCACCTGACGGGTCATGGCTTCAGTTACGGGAAGCGCGAAGCGATCGCCATCGCCGCCGATATTCCGCAGGAGATCCCATTCGTCGATAATGCCGACGACCTTGCCGTTCTCCAGTACCGGCAACTGGGAGATGTCATACAGACGCATGCGTGCCAGTACGGTGGCAAGCGTGTCGTCCGGGGCGGCGGTGACGGTAGCACCTTCATCGTGACGCAGGGCGATGTAGTCGGAGAGATCGCCGGCCTGCGGGCGCGTGATCAGGCCTTGCTGACGCATCCAGTCATCGTTGAACATCTTCGAGAGATATTTATTGCCGCTGTCGCAGGCGAAGGTCACCACGCGTTTTGGCGTGGTCTGCGCCTGGCAATATTTCAGCGCCGCCGCCAGCAGTGTGCCGCTGGAGGAGCCCGCCAGAATGCCTTCCGTTTTTAGCAGTTCGCGCGCGGTTGTGAAGGCTTCCCGGTCGGTGATGCGCCAGGCGCGATTCACGCCTTCAATGTGGGCCAGTGGCGGAATAAAGTCTTCGCCAATCCCCTCAACCAGCCAGGAGCCGGCATCGTGATACTTCCCGGTTTCTACCTGGTCTGCCAGAACGGATCCTGCCGGGTCTGCCAGCACAAACTCCGTCTGCGGAGAGTGCTCAGCGAACCAGGCCTGCAGACCGCCCAGCGTCCCGCCTGAACCCACGCCCACGACGATAGCGTCGATCTTGCCGTCCAACTGCTCATACAGTTCCGGTGCCGTGGTGGTGCGGTGCGCCAGCGGGTTGGCGTCGTTATTGAACTGGTCGATGTAAAACGCGCCGGGGATCTCGTTAGCCAGACGCAGGGCGTAATCCTGGTAGTAGGCGGGATGGCCCTTATTAACGTCGGAGCGAGTCAGTACTACCTGGGCACCCAGCGCGCGCAGGTGGAAAATCTTCTCGCGGCTCATTTTGTCCGGTACCACCAGGATCAGCGAGTAGCCTTTCTGGGCGGCAATCAGGGCCAGGCCGAGACCGGTATTCCCTGCTGTCGCCTCAATAATCGTGCCGCCCGGCTGCAGCTGGCCGGTACGCTCCGCTTCGTTAATCATCGACAGCGCCACGCGATCCTTAATAGAACCGCCCGGATTCTGGTTTTCCAGCTTAAGGAACAGCGAGCAGGGACCAGTATCAAGCTTATGCAGCTGGATCAGCGGGGTACGACCAATCAGTTCGGTAACGGAGTGATAAATCGTCATGATGTTTTCCTTTCTGGATGTCATGACGGGATGATAGGACGGTGAAATTTTCTCAATAAAGAACCATTCACTGCTCTTTAGAACAGAAAAGAATATAAATGCCATTTTTGGAAGTCAGGACAGCAAGACGTAAAGTGCTCTGGATGTGAGGATGGCTATATCAGTGAAAGATGCTGCAAAAATGACCGATTTTTAAGGGGGACTGCCAGCAGATATGCATCTGGCAGATAATCATTGCTGAAATTGGTCTAAATGCTTCCCGCCCGGCAAACTCGCTGTTTATTCCCCTAAGTTATAACACATGCCTTTTTGTTCATTTAAAAGCTGATAACGCCTGTTTACACTCATTTGGACATCCATACTTCTAAACTGCCATGCGCGGAACGGATAACGAATAAGAATGATTGTACTGAGTAATATTTCGAAGGTTTTTGACAACGGAAAGGTGGCACTGACTGCCGTTGATGATGTCAATTTGACGGTAGAGCAGGGACAGATTTACGGAATTATTGGTTACAGTGGAGCCGGGAAAAGCACGCTGATACGTCTGCTGAACGGTCTGGAAAAACCCAGCACCGGAAGTGTCACCATCAATGGGCAGAACATTTCTGCCGCCAGTGGTGAAGCACTGCGCCAGGCACGCCTGAAAATCAGTATGGTGTTCCAGCATTTCAACCTGCTGTGGTCGCGCACGGTTTCAGAAAACATCGCGTTTTCAATGCAAATTGCTGGCGTGCCAAAAGCGAAAATCAAAGCCCGCGTGGCCGAGCTTGTCGAACTCGTTGGGCTGAAAGGGCGTGAGAATGCCTACCCGTCACAGTTAAGCGGCGGGCAGAAACAACGTGTTGGCATTGCGCGTGCGCTGGCTAACAGCCCTGACGTGCTGCTCTGTGATGAAGCCACGTCAGCGCTCGACCCGCAGACTACCGATCAGATCCTCGATTTGCTGTTAGATATCAACCGTCGTTTCAAACTGACCATCGTGTTGATCACCCACGAGATGCATGTAGTGCGCAAAATCTGCGACCGTGTGGCGGTGATGGAGAACGGTAAAGTGGTGGAAGAAGGAGATGTGCTGAGCGTCTTTACCCATCCGCAACAGCCCATTACGCAGCAGTTTGTCCGTCAGGTGAGTCAGTACGCGGAGGAGGAAACCTTTAATAGCGAGCTGGCCAATGAACTTGAAGGCACGGTCATCAAACTGACGTTTACCGGCCATAGCACGCATAAGCCGATCGTAGGCGAACTGACTCTGCGCTACGGCCTGCCGTTTAACATTCTGCACGGGAAAATGACACAAACCGCCCACGGCGTGTTTGGCCAGCTCTGGGTGCACGTGGTGGCATCTGACGAACAACTGAACAACATCCTCGCCGACCTGCAGCACAGCGATATTGAAGGTGAGGTGATTAAACATGGCTGAGAATCTCTTTCCGCATCTCAAATGGGATCAGCTCTGGGCGGCGACGCTGGAGACGCTGTACATGACGGCGCTTTCAGGCGTGGCGACGTTTGTGCTGGGCATCGTGCTGGGTCTGGCGCTGTTTTTAACCGCACGCGGTGGGTTGTTCCACAATCGCACGGTGTATAGCGTCATTTCGATTGTGGTGAACGTGTTCCGTTCTATTCCGTTCATCATTTTGATTGTGCTGCTGATCCCGTTCACCAAGACCATTGTTGGCACCATTCTCGGCGCTAACGCGGCATTGCCGGCGTTGATCGTGGGTGCCGCACCTTTCTACGCGCGCCTGGTGGAGATCGCCCTGCGTGAAGTGGACAAAGGCGTCATCGAAGCAACCCGCTCGATGGGCGCACGACTGAGCACGTTAGTGTTTCGGGTTTTACTGCCGGAATCATCACCTGCACTGGTATCAGGTATTACGGTGACGCTGATTGCACTGGTGAGTTACAGCGCGATGGCGGGGGTGATTGGCGCCGGTGGGTTGGGAAATCTGGCTTATCTGGAAGGATTCCAGCGCAACCATGGTGACGTCACGCTGGTGGCAACGGTGACCATTTTAATCATCGTTTTCATCATCCAGTTTTGCGGCGACATCATTACTTCACTGTTAGATAAACGCTAATAAATACACACAGGAACCACATCATGAAAAAGACACTGACACTGATCGCCGCAGCAACCCTGAGTGCCCTGAGCTTTGCCTCGTGGGCAGATACCCTGACCGTGGGCGCATCCAACACGCCACACGCTGAAATTCTGGAGCAGGCAAAACCGATTCTGGCTAAGCAGGGGATCGATCTGGAGATTAAACCGTTCCAGGACTACATTCTGCCCAACACCGCGCTGGCGGGTCATGATATCGACGCGAACTATTTCCAGCACATCCCTTATCTGAACAGCGTGCTCAAAGATCACGCGGGCGATAAGGATTATGATTTTGTCAGTGCAGGCGCAATCCACATTGAGCCTATTGGTATCTACTCAAAGAAATACAAATCGCTGAAAGACCTGCCAGAAGGTGGCAAGATCATCATGCGTGATGCTGTTTCTGAAGAGGGCCGAATTCTTTCCATCTTCGAGAAAGAGGGTGTGATCAAGCTGAAACCGGGCATCGACAAAGTGACCGCGCGCATCAGCGACATCGTGGAAAACCCGAAAAAGCTGCAGTTCACCCCTAACGTTGAAGCCTCTCTGCTGCCGCAGATGTACAACAACGATGAAGGTGCCGCGGTGGTGATCAACGCCAACTACGCGATTGATGCCGGTCTGGATCCGGTTCACGACCCGATTGCGGTTGAGAGCGGCGAAAACAACCCGTACGCCAACATCATTACCGTCCATCGTGGTGACGAGAAGAAGAAAGATATCGTCGCGCTGGTAAACGTGCTGCACTCGAAAGAGATTCAGGACTGGATCCGTACTAAGTACAAAGGCGCAGTCATTCCAGTAAATAACTAATTTACTGATTTTACAGATGAAGCCCGACGAGTTCCTCGCCGGGCTTCTTTTTTGTATCCGGCAGGAGAATCATTTAAGCTCAACGTTTAAAAGGCAATGGAGTGATGACGATGGGTAACGTGACTAAAGATGAAGCGCTGTATCAGGAGATGTGCCGGGTGGTCGGGAAGGTGGTACTTGAGATGCGCGATTTAGGGCAGGAGCCAAAGCATATTGTCATTGCCGGAGTACTGCGTACCGCGCTGGCGAACCAGCGCGTTAAACGCAGTGAATTGACAACTGAAGCGATGGAAACAGTGGTTAAAGCGCTGGCTGGGTAATACGCCAGCGTTTCGCAAGCTGCTCCAGCGAGCAGCAGAGCAGGTAATAAACCACACCCGTGAAGATAAAAATGGCCGCCGGGTAGATTTGCACCCGGTTGTTGACCTGTCCCGCCACCGTGGTCAGTTCCGGTACGTTCACGATAAACGCCAGCGACGTATCCTTCAGCAGACTGATAAAAATTCCCACCAGTGACGGCAGAATATTCCTCAGTGCCTGCGGCAGCAGCACACGCAACAACGTTTGCTGCGTGCTGAATCCCTGAGACAGTGCGGCCTCATATTGCCCGGAGGGTAGCGCATTAAGCCCGGCCAATACTGAGTGCATCACGGTTGCCGCCGTAAACCAGGCCAGCGCCAGCGTGACGGTAAGTGCCCCCGGCAGATCGCCCCCGGTAATGAGCGGCAGCAGATACCACATCCAGAAAATCACAAAGATGAGTGGGATACCGCGGATCAATTCTGCCCACAAAAAAAGCAGTTTGCGTACGAGCCCGGTAAAGCGCCAGGCAAGACACGCGAGAGCAACCCCGCCGGGCAGAGCGATGGCTGCGGCTCCAGCCGCCATCATTAACGAGAGCAATACGCCACCCGGTTCACCGCTTGCCGCGCGTCCCCACAGCAGATAATCGACGTTATCGGCGATGACATTAAATCCGGCAATCATGTTTTTCACTCCCTGAGGTGGCGACGTTTGGGCGTTTACGTTTTGCTTCAGGTCCGATGCGAACCAGCACCATTCCCATCACCAGACCAGTCAGCAGATACAGTGCGGTTCCGAGGGTAAAGGCTTCCAGCGCATGCGCGTTGTAGCTTTCAATCTGCCTGACCTGATAGGTGAGTTCGGCAAAGCCAATCCCGCTGGCGAGCGAGGAGAGCTTCATCAAATTAAGGTACTGCCCCACAACGGGTTGCCAGGCGTTGGCCAGTCCCTGCGGAAGAAGGATGTGACGAAACAAACGCCATGAAGAGAACCCCTGTGCCAGCGCGGCCTCCCGCTGTCCGGCAGGGACAGAACGTAACCCCGATTCCACCTCTTCGATTAAAAACGCCGAAGTAAAGACGCCCAATCCCCAGGCCGAACATAAAAACTCGGGGGTAAACCACCAGACGTCGCCGGGCAGAATAGACCAGCTGTGATCCGCATTCACCGCGTCGCGAAATACCTGAGGTAGCCCGTTCCAGGCGGCAAAATACCAGAACAGCAGTTGCACCAGCAGCGGTGTATTGCGAAACAGCGACACCCAGCTACTGACGACCACGTTTCCGAGGCGTCCGCCGGAAAGGCGCAGGAGCATTAAAAACAACGCCAGCAGGCTGGCCAGCATCACCCCGGCAAGCGTGACCCACAGGGTGGTGAGGGATCCGGAGAGTATCCACTGCAGAGGCTGTCCGGTCAGTACCCCCTGCCAGTCGAGCGCGGGCATTACAGATGCTCCTGATGCAGTGGGTTGAGCACCTTTTGCAGGAACCGCCGGGCGCGCGGATGCGAGGGTTGACTGAAAAACTGCGTCGGCGGCGCGATCTCGAGAATTTGTCCGCCGTCGATAAAGACAATCCGGTCGGCAATTTCCCGGGCAAACTGCATCTCGTGGGTCACGACAATCATGGTGATCCCACTGTGGGCGAGGGTTTTCATCACAAACAGCACTTCGCCAATCATTTCAGGATCGAGTGCCGACGTCGGTTCGTCGAAGAGAATAATTTGCGGCGAAGAGGCCAGAGCGCGCGCGATCGCCACGCGCTGCTGTTGACCACCGGAAAGCTCTGCCGGGAAATGGTGAGCTTTTTCCAGCATCCCGACTTTCTCCAGCAGGGACAGCGCGCGCTCCTGGGCTGGCTGCGGCTTCCAGCCGTGAACCTGCTCCAGCGCCAGAGTGATATTCTGGCTGGCGGTGAGATGAGCGTAAAGATTGAATTGCTGGAACACAAACCCCACGCGGCTTCGCAACTGCCGCAGCCCGGTACCAGAAAGTCTACCGGTCGGCTTGTTGTCGACCAGGATCTCTCCGCCGCTCAGGGTTTCAAGCTGGTTGATGAGACGAATCAGGGTGGATTTACCGGAACCCGAAGGCCCGAGGATGGCAACCACTTCACCGGGGGGGATGGTGAGGTTAATGTCGTTTAACACCTGATGGTCACCGTAACGTTTGTCTACATGACGAAACTCGACGCTGGCCTGTTCCAGATGTGAAAAATCCGCGGCACTGGCCGCGGAGTGTGAGAATAAACCTGAGAGCATATTACTGGGCTTCTATTTTAAAGGCACGAGGCTGTGGAGCAGGCGTATTTGGGCCAAACCAGACATCATATATTTTTGCTGCCTGACCGTTCTTCTCAAGATTAAGCAGCTCGTCGTTGACGGCTTTCAGCAGCGCTGTTTCACCTTTCTTCACCCCAACGCCAATCTCTTCTTTGCTCAGCAGATCGGGCAGGATTTTGAAGTTGGCTTTATCCGGCGCCTGCGCCAGCAGACCGGCCAGAATGGTGCTGTCCTGGGTGATTGCCTGCACGTTGCCATTGCGCAGTGCCGTCAACGCCAGTGGAATATCGTCATAAGAGAGCACGCGGGACTGCGGGAATCGCTGGTGCAGCGCCTGTTCGCCCGTGGTTCCTTTGACCGCGCCAATGCGCGCCCGGCTATAGTCATCCAGCTTATCGGCGGACTTTGCCGGTACCAGGAACTGCTGCCCGGTCACGAAATAGGGGAGGGAGAAATCAACAACCTGCGCGCGCTCTGGCGTGATGGTGATATCCGCCACAATCAGATCCGCCTTACCAGACTGAAGCAGCGGAATACGGTTGGCCGGGTTGGTGGCGACCAGCTCCAGCTTCACGCCAAGTGCTTTTGCCAGCGCTTTGGCGAAGTCCACGTCGTATCCCACAATCTCATGTGTCTTTGCATCAATAGAGCCAAACGGTGGGTTGGCATCAAATGTGGCCACTTTCACTACACCTGCGGCTTTAATATCCGCCAGCTGATCGGCCTGTGCCTGCGCTGAGAGCAGACTTCCAGCCGCCAGTAATCCCAGTGCCAGTGTCCGTTTTGTAAATCCGTTCATGTTTGCTGCCATAGTAATAAATCATCCCGTTGTTTTTGTTTTACCCCGTTACGCTCCCACAAGTGAAAGCTATTGCCAAAGAAGAAATCGTGCTTTGCTTTTAGCAAAAAAGCATTAGTGAACAGAGTGTTACTGGCAGGTAAAAATACAGGGTGCTATTTGCAAATCCTGCACATCGACAGCTGATATTGGTATTTCACCTGCGTGGACTTTGGGTGTTTAACTTAAGGAAAATACGGTGAGAGAGGGGCAGACGATGAAAAAATGGATCAGCACGTTACGGCGGTTTTTTGCGACCCGACCAGTGAATGCGGAGAACAGCGCGCAACGTGTTCTTGAGTCAATACTGCCTGTCGCCAGCCTGTATGGCGTAGACGTTGCCAACATCGACCCGGAGTGGTTCCATGATAAAACGTCACGCTGAACTGCGCCGCACGCGCGAAATATACTGGAATGAGCTGTGCTGGATTTTGTTCTGACGCCGGATAGCTGTTAATGTCGACAGATGGTTGAGTCAGCTCAGTTAACGGAATGAAGAACCCCTTTATCAAGCGCGGCATTATTATCTGGACGATAGTCTGCCTTATCAGCGGCGTGTTGCTCTATGCCGAACAAATCCGCCGTCAGTTCTGGGAGCGCGATCGTGAGTTCGCGGCGCTCTTCTCTGAATTAAGCGCGGTACTGACGCAAAATGAATCCGTACTGCCGCTTTTGAATGGCGATGAAGATATCGTCACTCTTCGTAAAAAATTCCCCCAGCTTCTTGCCCTGGAAAAAACGACGGGACGAGCGCTTGATGCCCCCCGGGTTGAGCCTGCCAATGAAGTCCAGTACTGGCTGTACAATCCCTGGCGCCAAATCCGCGTACTGGTAGACCTTGGTCCAATCCTGACTGCACATCATCCCTTTACCCATCTCGGGATCCGTTTTATGCCAAACGGGGACCAGCAAATATCTGGTGCCTTCTGGCACTGGCAACGCACCTTCCCGCAGCATACTCAACCCTTTACGCTGGAGGCCGATTCACAGCCAGACTGGTTCGGCGTCAATGGGCTTATTTACCCCTTACTCTTTATTGGATGGGGGATCGTGATTGCGCTGGCGAGCGTGGTGCTCTGGCAGCGTAAAGCGCGTAAAGATGCCGAGCAAAGAGCGCTCTATTATCAACACGCCAGGCTCAATACCCTGGGGGAAATCACTGCTGGGATTGTGCACGAGATCAACCAGCCGCTCACCGCCGCGCAGACGTGGATCCAGGGCGCGCAGCGCCAGCTACAACAGGATAACGGGCAGGCGGTGTCGCAGGCGCTGGCGGCTGCACTGACACAAATTCAGCGTATTAGCGCCTTGCTGACCCGTTTTCGTGAACATGTTGTACAGGAGAAGGTGATCCTGCGTGAAACCGATCTTGTACACTGCTGGCAGCAAGTGGTGAACCTGCTTGAGCACGAGCGCAAGGCCGAACATATTACGGTCAGCCATGCGTTTGCCCCTGGCGCAACAACGGTACTGGCAGATCGTCTCTGGCTGGAGCAGGTGCTGCATAATGTGCTCAGCAATGCGATTCAGGCCCAACAGTTGGCTGCTGCCGGTTGGGTAAAAATTGAGAGTCAAAAAACCGAGAGTGGCGTCCAGATCACCATCACAGACGGTGGCCCTGGCTTTAGCCAGGAGGCGTTACAGCATGCCTTTATGCCGTTTTACAGCGGCAGAGAAGTGGGTATCGGTCTGGGGATGACCTTAACGGAGTCATTAATGACGCGTATGAATGGATCGATTACGCTGGGTAATGCGCCGCAGGGTGGGGCGCAGATCAGATTACAACTGGCGCACGGAAAGGAGGCGACGAATGGATAAGACAATCTGGCTGATTGATGATGATGAATCCATCAGAGAGTCAATGGCTTTTCTGCTTTCAGGTATGGGGTGGCCGGTAAAGACGTTTGACAGTGTCGATGCCTTTATCGCAGCCCATGCACGGGGTACGGCGCTGGTGGGCTGTATGTTGCTGGATATGCGGATGCCCGGCAAGGGCGGGCTCACCTGGCTTGAGGAAGGCGAATGGCCCTGGCCCCTGCTGCCGGTGATTATCATGACCGGACACGGTACCGTTGATGCCTGCCGTCGGGCTTTTCGAAACGGTGTGTTTGAGTTTTTCACCAAGCCGCTGGATGCCGATAAGCTTATAGAGACGGTGGGGTTAGCCTTCGAGGAAAGCCAGCGTCGTTATTCCGGCTGGCAGGAAACCTCCCGGATCGCGGCGCGTTTCGCGCAGTTGACTGCACGTGAGCATGAGGTTCTGGGTGAGTTGATGAAAGGGCTCAGCAACAAAGAGGTGGCTGCACGGCTGAACCTCTCGCCGCGTACGGTAGAAGCGCACCGCGCATCGGCGTTTACCAGGCTTGGCGTCAGCAGCCTTGTCCAGGCAATCCGGGAATACGACAAATTGCAATCCGTAAAACTACCAGGTTGAGTGCGTATTCAACCGAATTATGTTTCATCGCGCGTCGGGGTAATCTCTGCAACGTCCCCTAACACTCGAGGAAGTGCGATGAAAAAAGTAATGATGGTTGCGGCACTGGCCGCGGGTAGTCTGAGTCTGGCGGCGCAGGCCGATACATTGAATCAAAAAAATCTCTCACTGGCGCAGGCGAATGCGCTGGCGACGTCCGCCATTCAGGCGTGTACGGCAAAAAATTACCAGGTGACGGTCACCGTTGTTGACCGCGCGGGCGTGGTAAAAGCGGTGCAGCGCACGGACAATGCCGGTCCACACACGGTTAAAGCCAGTGAAATGAAAGCCTATACGGCGCTTAGCGCAAAGAATGCGTCAGGCAAAGTGATGGAAGCGGCGCAGAGCAATGCGGGCGCGCAGAACATGAGAGATATCCCGGGGTTCCTGCTGCTGGCGGGGGGCTTGCCGGTGAAAGAGGGCGATGAGGTTATTGGGGCGATTGGTATCGGTGGCGCACCGGGTGGTCATCTTGATGAAGCCTGCGCTCAGGCTGCCATTGACGGGCTCAAAAAGTAATACAAAAAAGCACCGGGAAACCGGTGCTTTTTTATCAGATCTTGCAGGCATCGCCGCAGTCGTCATCGGCGACAATCGCCTGCGCTTTTTTGTCTGCATCGTCCAGACGTTCCGCATTACGCTCTTCGGCTTCATCCAGCCCGTTAAAGACTAAGTTATCGAGATCAATTTCCATGTGGCACCTGCTCTGTTCAGTTTTTTGATACTGGCACAGTATAGGGCAAAAAAAGCCAGCAATGTACCTCGCAGCACATAAGGATAATCCCTGCCATACTCAGTGCTTTATCGCTGAGGAGAGCACATGATTACACTCTGTAAAACCTGCGGAACTGCCTATGATGCACAGCCGGACAGATGCCCGATTTGCGAGGATGAACGCCAGTACGTGCCCGTCACGGGCCAGGTATGGACAGATTTCGACACCGTAACCGCCACGCACAGCAACAAATGGCAGCAACTGGAGCCGCAATTGTTCAGTATCAAGACGGTGCCCGCATTTGCTATCAACCAGCGGGCCCTGCTCCTGCGTACCCCGCATGGCAATATTCTCTGGGACTGTATCGCTAATCTCGACCCGGCAACTAAAACACTCATCACTGCACTCGGCGGCATCAGCGCTATTGCGATTTCACACCCGCACTATTACACCACGATGCAGGAATGGGCGGCGGCGTTTGATGCACCGCTGTATCTGCACGCCAGCGACAGTGAATGGGTCATGCGCGACAGCCCGGCAATTCGCTTCTGGCACGGTGATGCGCTGGAGATTTTCCCGTCGGTCACATTGCTGCGCCTTGGCGGCCATTTTGCAGGCGGGACAGTGCTGCACTGGCAGGAAGGTGAAGGAGTATTACTGGTGGGCGATATTCTGCAGGTCACGCCGGGTAAAGACGCTGTCTCGTTTATGTGGAGTTACCCGAATTATCTTCCGCTGCCAGCCCGGACCGTAGCGTCGGTCGTGAGTCATCTGGAAGGCAGAACGTTTGCACGTCTGTATGGCGCGTTCGAAGGGCAGAACATCCAGGCCTTCGCGGACGAGATTGTGCAGCGGTCGGGCCAGAAATATATTGCTTGTCTGAAGTAAACCACGATGGGTAAACTTTACGAGTGTGATCTCGATCATACCTAAACTAAAACAGATAAAAGAGAAATTGCTATGCAACATATCATTGAAGGTTTTCTCAGCTTTCAAAAAGAGATTTTCCCGCAACGTAAAGAACTCTTTCGCAGTTTAGCGTCCAGCCAGAATCCCAAAGCGCTGTTCATCTCCTGCTCCGACAGCCGCCTGGTCCCGGAACTGGTTACCCAGCAAGAGCCGGGACAACTCTTTGTCATTCGTAATGCTGGCAACATTGTGCCGCCATTCGGGCCAGAGCCTGGCGGTGTTTCCGCGACCATCGAATACGCTGTTGTGGCGTTGGGTGTGACAGATATCGTGATCTGCGGTCACTCCAACTGTGGGGCGATGAAGGCGATTGCTGATAACGCGAACCTGGAGCCGATGCCTGCTGTTTCTCACTGGTTGCGTTATTCCGATGCGGCAAAAGCGGTGGTTGAGAAGAAAACCTGGGATAAGCCGATCGATAAAGTCAACGCGATGGTGCAGGAAAACGTATTTGCGCAGCTGAGCAATATTAAGACCCATCCGTCCGTGGCAGTGGGCCTGCGTAACAACTCTATCCGACTGCACGGCTGGGTGTATGACATTGAAAGTGGCGAAATTCGTGCGCTGGATAAAGCGACGAAAACGTTCGTGTCGCTGTCTGAAAACCCGGAAGTGTATTTCGAGTAATCTATTACAGCAGGGCATGGACGCCCTGTCAGTCCTCACTATACGGTAATTTCCGCCGTAACCCCGACGCGGGTTTTTCTGCCGCTTTCGCCATCGCCTCTGCAATCTCTGCACACTCCGCCAGCCCCTGAACGAAGGGATGATCATGCATCAGCCACGGTATCGCGCCGAAGGCGATGCGTCCGCGAACGGTTTCAGGTGCTTTTAAGGTGTAATCCTCGTTAATCTCGGGGATCTCTTCGCCTGTTGCCTCCAGCTGTTTGCGCAGCGTCGGGAAGGGCAGATCTTTCGTTTTGAGCGGCTTTTGTCCACGTGCATCAATAAAAACGTCAAAACGGTGAACGGTCTCTTTTGTGGTGATCATTGTCTGATCGCTGCCAACATCAAGCGTGTAATCGTCACCGAGAGCTGCCACGCTGATAACGCCAGCTTCGCGAAGTGCGAGTAGCCTGCGGATCGACTGTGGAGGGATGGCCGCATAGTTGTCAATAAAGACCCGAGCCAGACCTTGTCTGAAGCGTTTACTGTCACGTTCGTCGAGATGTGGCACGATCGCCTGAACCACTTCATGCAGCCGGAGCACGGTGTAGCGCCAGGCCACGGTGCGCCTGTCGCGTTTGTTGCGTTCAACCTCATCGAGATTTTCTTCCGCCCAGGTGAATGGATCGTGCCGTTTACGATCTTCAAACCAGGCATCACGCATGCTGTCTGCCGTCTGCTTATGCAGAGCAACTTTCTCACACCACGCCGGGTCAGCAAGTTCAAGTTCTTTCACCATCAGGGTAAAAATGCGATCAAGCAGGGCATCCGGGCCTTTGGCAATTTCGCGCTCAACCGCGGGCTCAGTCAAAACTGACAATGGTTCGTATGGGATAGGGCAGTAAAAATCGGCTTCCGGCAGAATGCCTGTTCGGGACATCAGGACAATCTTTAACGCGTCGCTGCCTGTATCCAGGATGAATTTGTCGTCGCGAAACGTGCCGTGCTGCATTACCACCGCCATGGCCGCGTCCAGACCGCTTAATGATGTTCCCATGATACCGACGCGGCAGGGCGGAATTTTGGCGCCTATCAAACCGGACCACGGGCTTGGGAAGTACGTGCGAGAGGCTTCGTCGTCCTCTGGCCAGACGTGACCGGTGGCGATAACCACAAGGTCGAAGCGTTCAGAGAAAGTGTTGTCGTTGACTGAAAGTGTGACACCGTCATTCGTGGGTACAATATCGGTGACCTGGGCGGATTCATGGATATCAACCTGAAATCCGCGATCTTTAGCCTCTTTTACGATTGAAAGAAAGCTGTCACGGAGATACTCGCCCAGCAGGATCCGGGGCAGGAATTGCCGGTCATGTAAACGGGATTTATCCACCTTAAAGCGTGCCAGATAGGCTTCGCTCTGGCCCTTAAGCCAGTCGTGATAGGTCATAAATAGCGGAGGAATTTCAATGCTTGCGATGTTCGCCAGCATCAGACGAGTGTTATCGTCGTCGTTGTAGGGCATCCCAACACCCGCTTCATCAGCTTGTTCAAAGACCGAAACTGAAAGCGGGTGAGGGTTTTTAAGAAGCGCGTAAAAGGTATAAATCCCTGTTGGGCCGGAACCGATAATGGCGATTTTCTTCATCGACGGTTTTCCTCTTTTTTTCCATGAGAAAAGCGTAGCAGGAGAACAGTGATGAAAATGCGGAATTAGGAAAGTTCAGGAAAGCAGAAGAGGATTTGCACCATTTCAGGACTGAAATGGTGCGTCCGAGTGGACTCGAACCACCGACCCCCACCATGTCAAGGTGGTGCTCTAACCAACTGAGCTACGGACGCAGAATGGTGCGTTCAATTGGACTCGAACCAACGACCCCCACCATGTCAAGGTGGTGCTCTAACCAACTGAGCTATGAACGCAACGTGTTGTCGGTGACAACGGGGACGAATATTAGCGGCACAGCACCAATGAGGCAAGAGGGAAAATGCATTTTTCTCTCTGATTTCACGCGATTGCTGTATTACCGCGCAAAGTGAAGAGAAAGTAGCCGCCAGCTGGCGGCTACTGCGTATTTAACGTGCAGCGCGTTGCAAAATGACCGTTGATGGCTGACGTTGCAGGAAGCGCATGCGCATCATCATCATAATTGCCGCAGAGGTCAGACCGATGATAAAGCCCATCCAGAATCCGGCCGGCCCCATGCGGTCAACCACCAGATCGGTCAGGGCCAGAATGTAACCACACGGCAGACCCAACACCCAGTAGGCGATGAAGGTGATAAAGAAGATGGAACGCGTGTCTTTATATCCACGCAACACACCGCTGCCAATGACCTGAATGGAATCAGATATCTGGTATACCGCAGCCAGCAGCATCAGATGCGACGCCAGGGCCACGACTTCGGGGTTGTCATTGTAGAGCAGGGCAATTTGCTCGCGTAGCGTGATGGTAAAGAGCGCTGTACAGACGGCCATGCAGACACCGACACCCAGCCCGGTTCGCGCGGCTGTTTTTGCATCTAGCGTCGAACCTTGCCCCAGACGGAAGCCGACACGGATAGTCACTGACGCCGCCAGCGACAAAGGCAGGACGAACATTAGCGAGCTAAAGTTCAGCGCAATCTGGTGCCCGGCCACGTTCACAATGCCCAGCGGGGAGACCAGCAGGGCGACCACGGCGAAAAGCGTCACCTCAAAGAACAGCGCGAGGGCAATCGGCAAACCTAGCTGTACCAGACGCGTCATAATGCTCCAGTCTGGTGTACTAAATCTGTTCTCGTTTCGAATATCGCGCATGGAACGGGCGCGTTTTACAAAGGCGATCATTGAGAAGAACATCACCCAGTAAACGGCTGCCGTCGCGACACCACAGCCGACACCACCCAGTTCTGGCATTCCGAAATGACCGTAAATAAAGACATAGTTAACCGGAATATTGACCAGCAAACCAATAAAGCCCATCACCATCCCGGGCTTGGTTTTCGCCAGACCTTCACACTGGTTACGCGCCACCTGGAAAAAGAGGTAGCCTGGGGTGCCCCAGAGCAGGGCGCGCAGATAACCCACGGCCTTGTCAGCCAGTGCCGGGTCAATGTTATGCATGGCGCGAATGATATGACCCGCGTTCCAGAGCACCAGCATGATCAGCACAGAGACAAACCCAGCCAGCCAGAAACCCTGGCGGACCTGGTGGGCAATGCGATCACGTCGCCCGGAACCATTGAGTTGAGCGATAACAGGCGTGAGCGCGAGCAGCAGACCGTGGCCGAACAGGATAGCCGGTAGCCAGATTGACGTGCCGATAGCAACAGCCGCCATATCGGTGGCGCTGTAGCCGCCCGCCATTACCGTATCCACAAATCCCATTGCGGTCTGGGCCACTTGCGCGATGATCACTGGTATAGCCAGTGCCAATAACTGGCGCGCTTCATTCATGTACTTCTGCACGTGAACACCTTTATTTTGTTGTTATTTGAGAGACTAAAAAAGCCGCCGTAACTGGCAGCAAGAAGAAAATGCAGGGGGGTGCCAGCTATTGTAGCGGGCTTTAGCTATTTATCTAGTGAAAAAATCGCCAGAAAATGCGCTCCGCTGGCAACCTGTTTTTCCAACTGTTATTGTGATGGGATTAAACGGTGTCACCACCGTCCGGAAAAAACAGGAGTTGTAAGCATGTTTACTGGTATTGTGCAGGGTACCGCCAAAGTGGTGTCCATTGATGAAAAACCTAATTTCCGAACTCATGTTGTTGAGCTGCCGGAATATATGCTTGATGGCATCGAAACCGGCGCCTCGATTGCCCACAACGGCTGCTGCCTGACAGTTACCGAAATTAACGGCAACCAGATCAGCTTTGATTTAATGAAAGAGACGCTGCGTATCACCAATCTGGGTGAGCTGGCGGTTGGGGATACCGTCAACGTAGAACGGGCGGCGAAGTTCAGCGATGAGATTGGCGGGCATCTGATGTCGGGGCACATCATGACCACTGCCGAAGTGGCGAAAATTGTGACCTCGGAAAATAACCGTCAAATCTGGTTTAAAATGCAGGATCCTTCATTAATGAAATACATCCTGTACAAAGGGTTTATTGGTATTGATGGGATTAGTCTGACTGTCGGGGAAGTGACACCTACGCGTTTTTGTGTGCATTTAATTCCTGAAACGCTGCAGCGCACCACGCTGGGGGCGAAAAAACTGGGGCATCGCGTAAATATCGAAATCGATCCGCAAACTCAGGCGGTGGTGGATACCGTTGAGCGTGTGCTGGCGGCAAAAGAAGCCGCAATAATTAAAACAGCAGAAGAAGAATAAAAAATAACCCCGGGTAACCGGGGTTATTTTTTTAGCGGGCGACACGCAAACCGTGTTCAATGCCCCGGCTGAATACCACCTGCCAGAGCTGAATATCCCGCGCGCGAAACGCACCCGCGCAGGCATTCAGATAATAGCTAAACATCCGCTTGAATCGTTCAGAATAGTTGTCCGCAATCTCAGGCCAGGCTTCCTGAAAACGAGCATGCCATGCCATCAAGGTGGTGTCGTAATCCGCACCGAAGTTATGCCAGTCTTCCATCACGAAATGGGGTTCACTGGCGTTGGCAATCTGGCGAACGGACGGTAAACAGCCATTCGGAAAGATGTATTTGTTGATCCACGGGTCAACGTTGTTATCGGTTCGCTTAGAGCCGATGGTGTGCAGCAGGAAGATGCCGTCTGGTTTCAAATTACGATCCACCACCTCAAAATAGGTGTCGTAGTTTTTCGGCCCCACGTGCTCGAACATGCCCACGGAAACGATACGGTCAAACTGTTCGTTAAGATCGCGGTAATCCTGTAGCCGGATATCCACATCAAGATCCTGGCAGCGTTCCCGCGCCATCTTTTGCTGCTCAGCGGAAATAGTGACACCCACCACGCTGACGCCGTAGTGCTTCGCCATAAACCAGGCCAGCCCACCCCAGCCGCAGCCGATATCCAGCACGCGCATTCCGGGTTCTAACTTCAGTTTCTCGCTAATCAGATGCAGCTTAGCCTGTTGAGCCTCTTCAAGTGTCGAAGCCTCTTTCCAGTAAGCGCAGGAATATTGCATGAAGGGGTCAAGCATACGGTTGAACAGGTCGTTGCCGAGATCGTAATGCTCTTTGCCGACGATCCATGCGCGTTTTTTACTTTGCAGATTAAACAGCCGGGCTGAGGCGACGCGCAGTGTGTCTTTCAGATTGCGGGGGAGTTGATTTTCCAGACCGGCGCGCAACACGCTGGTAAAGAAGATATCCAGCCGTTCGCACTCCCACCAGCCATCCATATAGCTTTCTCCCAGACCTAACGATCCCTCCCGCAACACGCGTTTAAAAAAGTCGGGATGTTTAACCTGGGGATCCGCTGGTGACGATCCATTGATAGTGATGCCTGCTCGACCCAACAGTTCACTGACGATCCGGGACCAGTTATCGTCCGGAACGCTGACTTCTTCTATACACGATGAACTCATAGCTTCTCCATCACCCTGATGTGATCAGAACCTTCAAACAGCGTAGACGCTTTTTTTGGTTTGTGAGAAATCTCACGGTAAATACCGCGAGGCTAATATCCGACGTAGAACAGAGGAAGGGAGATAACCCTTGCCGAAATGCCTTCCATGGTAAAACGGGAGCACTCCGGCTCCCGTTAACACTTAATATTTATCGTATTTAATCGAACCAAATTTAGTATAGGCCTCAAAATTTGGTGATTCAATAAAAAATTCTTAGCAACCTAATCACTGGAAGTTAACATAATTTCCGGCGCGATTACGCGTGCGACGTTTCAACCGGGGGGCTGTCACTCAGCTCACGCTGTGCGGCAGCCTGCATACGGTAGCCCACAAAGGCCAGCACAACAGTCACCAGCATCACGGTGGTGGTGGTCAGGAGCGGCGTGGCAATCAGCGCAGAGACCACCAGACTTGCCAGGAAGCACAGACCCAACTGCAGGGTGTTCTGCAGCGCAGCCGCGCGACCCGTCGCCTGTGGGAACGGACGTAATGCTTGCGCCACAACGATAGGGTAGATTGCCCCGTTAGCGACGGCCATCACGCAGAATGGCATTAAAATTTCTACCAGACCGGTGCCCGGGATAAAACCAACAGCCCATGTCCCGATAACGCTCAATGCATACAGCACCAGCAGCCACGGCAGCATCTGCTGACCTTCCCATTTCTGCAGAGCCGCACGACAGCCGTACCCGCCCACCAGGAATGCGATGGTTTGCGGAACGTAGCTCAGGCCAATCGCCGCCGGGCTGTACCCCATATCATGCAGAATAAATGGCGAACCGGTCAGCCATGCGAAGAAACTCGCCGAGCAGGCGGCATAAATCAGGACATTACCGCGATATGCTTTGGCACTCAGCAAAGAGGTAAAGGTAATGGGCTTTGCATCCGCATGCGCCTCTTTTTTATGCGCAGGTTTGAGCGCGAATGCCGGCAGCATGAGTACCAGTGTGATGGCAAACAACGTGGCAAAGATAGCCTGCCACTCGAAATGCACCAGGATCCAACTGCCCAGGAGCGGGGCGAGGGCAGGTGAAAGCCCTACCAGCGGCATAATGGTGGCGAAAATCCGGTTGGTGCGGTTGGCTGGGTAGTAGTCGGTAACGAGGGCCTGCCAGGTCACCGCTGCTGCGCAGACGCCGACGGCCTGCACAAAGCGCAGCACCAGCAACCAGGTCGCATCGCGTACCCATAACATACCCAGACAGCTGGCGGCAAAAATGCCCAGGCCCAGCAACAGGACCGGTTTACGGCCAAAACGATCTGATAGCGGCCCCCAAAGTAGCTGCGCGAAGGCGAAACCGGCGAGGAACAAACTCAGGCTGGCGCTGATGGCCGCGGCTGGGGTTTGCAAATCTTCCTGCATAGCGGCGAAAGCCGGCAGGTACATATCAGTGGCCAAAAAGCCCAGCACGCTTAAGCCGCCGAGCCAGACTAAAAAACCATTCCTGGGTTGCATTGTTTTATTCTCCTGAGGAGGCAGGTATACATTGGCGCTGAGTGTAGGGAGTGCAAAGCGGCTTGTGAAACGCTAATATTTGGTGGTTGCATTCAAATTTTTTGCAGGCAGAAAATGTGGTCAGATTATTCTCTTGAAGTAGTCGATGCTGTCGCGCGTAACGGCAGCTTCAGTGGAGCGGCGCAGGAGTTACACCGCGTCCCTTCAGCTATCAGCTACACGGTGCGTCAACTGGAGGAGTGGCTGGCGGTTCCGCTGTTTGAACGGCGACATAGGGATGTGGAATTAACGCCCGCCGGTGCGTGGTTTTTGAAAGAAGGGCGTTCTGTTATCAAAAAAATGCAGATCACCCGCGAACAGTGCCAACAGATCGCTAACGGCTGGCGGGGGCATCTTTCCATCGCGGTGGATAATATTGTCAAACCCGAGCGTACCCGGCAAATGATTGTCGATTTCTATCGTCATTTTTCTGACGTCGAATTGCGGGTGTCACAGGAGGTGTTCAACGGTGTCTGGGATGCACTGGCGGACGGAAGGGCGGAGATGGCCATTGGCGCCACGCAGGCGATCCCTGTCGGGGGTCGGTACGCTTTTCGTGATATGGGAATGCTGAGCTGGAAATGCGTGGTGGCAAGTGATCATCCGCTGGCGGCTCTGGAAGGACCATTGAGCGACGATACGCTACGCAACTGGCCGTCGCTGGTACTTGAGGATACGTCCCGTTCATTACCCAAGCGTATCACCTGGCTTCTGGACAACCAGCGGCGGGTGGTTGCACCCGACTGGGAATCATCAGCGACGTGTCTCAGTGCTGGTTTGTGTGTCGCGATGGTACCCGTTCATTTTGCGCGGCCGCGAATTGATGCCGGAGAGTGGGTTGAACTGACACTGGAGAATCCATTCCCGGATGCGGCCTGCTGCCTCACCTGGCAGCAAAATGATGTCTCACCTGCGATGGCCTGGTTACTGGATTATCTGGGAGACAGCGAAACGCTAAACCGGGAGTGGTTACGGGAGCCAGGTTAACTGGCCCCGTTAAGAGATTACCGGCGATAGTCGCGGAACGGACCATCGGCAACAGAGCGGCGTTCAATAAGACGCGGGTGAACTTCAATGGACTGCGACTCTTCGCGTTTGTTGACGATCCTGTCCATCAGCATATTGAAGGCGGTTTCACCCAGTGAATCTTTCGGCTGGTGGATGGTCGTTAATGCCGGCGTAAAGAAGCGCGCATTACGCACGTTGTCATACCCGATCACAGAAATATCCTGCGGTACACGCAGACCCAGCTCATCGGCCGCACAAAGGGCACCCATTGCCATGATGTCGCCCCCGCAGAAAACGGCGGTCGGACGGTGCTGCTGGGAGACGATCTGCTGCATAGCGCGGTAGCCCGACTCCGGTTCAAAGTCGCCCTGCACGATCCAGTTTTCCGGCACGGTGATCAGCGCTTCTTCCATCGCTTTCATAAACCCAGCCAGACGACCTGCACCGGTGTTGCGCTCCAGTGGACCCGGGATCACGCCGATCTCGCGGTGACCGCGTTCAATCAGGTAACGACCCGCCATATAACCGCCTTCAAAGGCGTTATCGATCACGGAATCGGTGAAGTCCGCGCGGGCTTCACCCCAGTCCATCACCACCATTGGGATATGGCGATACTCTTCCAGCATCGACAGCACAGATTCCGGATACTCGGAACACATCACCAGCAGACCATCAACACGCTTTTGAGCCATCATCGACAGGTAAGCTCGCTGTTTTTCAATGCTGTTCCACGCGTTGCCCAGAATCAGGGTATAGCCTTTCTGGAAGCAGTTTTTTTCTACTGCCTCAATAATCTCGGCAAAATAGGCCGCTTCACTGCTGGTCGCCAGCAAACCAATAGACTTGGTGTGATTAACCTTGAGGCTTCGCGCAACCGCACTTGGCGAATAGTGCAGCTCTTTGATGGCTGCCCAGACGGCATTGCGCGTCTCTTCCGCCACAAAACGGGTCTTGTTAATTACATGTGATACGGTTGTAGTGGAAACGTTTGCGCGTTTTGCTACATCTTTAATTGTTGCCATTAAATGTCACTCCAGACCATATCCTAAACTCCTGAAAAACTTGAAGGTAAACGTTTGCCTTCTCTCACCCTTATCACGCAATTTTGAATTGCGACACGCCGGGAAAACGACACAGGACGTCAGGAGGGGGTCAATGGCCGGTACGCTAATAAATTTAGCGTGGAATTTTGTCCTATCTTGATGAAAAGGGGAAGAGGTAAAGTGGTTATCCGTTTAAATCCAGGAAGATTTTTGACGTAAATTGTGCAAAAATGAGCAAGCTCACTTTTCGTGGGGGGATTAAAAGGAGAAAAATTGATGAGTTCCGATCTGAAGTTTTCGCTGTTCACCACCGTTATTGTGCTGGCTTTGATTGTCGCAGCGGGTCTGACGGCCGCACTGCACTGATTTACGCGGAGGGAGAGTCTTCTCCCTCCCGATTCCCCGGATTGTTACTTCTCTGGCAAAAATCTTTTGCTATTTTGTTAACTTCTCATTTTTTGTGATTGATGTCATGCTTTCCGCTTCTTTGTTCTGTGTCACCACATGACACGGCATCCGGAGTTGACGTATGAAAATCAATTTTCCCCTGCTGGCCCTGGCGATTGGCGCTTTTGGGATTGGCACCACTGAATTCTCCCCGATGGGTTTACTGCCAGTTATTGCCAGAGGCGTGGATGTCTCGATCCCTGCCGCAGGGATGTTAATCAGCGCCTACGCTATCGGCGTGATGGTTGGGGCACCGCTGATGACGCTTCTGCTTTCGCACCGCGCGCGCCGCAATGCGCTGATTTTCCTGATGGCGATTTTCACCCTGGGCAACGTGCTTTCCGCCATTTCGCCGGACTACACCACCCTGATGTTGTCACGCATTCTGACCAGCCTTAACCACGGCGCGTTCTTTGGATTGGGGTCGGTTGTTGCAGCAGGCGTGGTGCCAAAACACAAGCAGGCGAGTGCCGTGGCCACCATGTTTATGGGGCTAACCATTGCCAACATTGGCGGCGTACCTGCCGCGACGTGGCTGGGGGAAGTGATTGGCTGGCGTATGTCCTTCCTGGCGACTGCCGGGCTGGGTGTGATCGCGATGGTGGCACTGTTCTTCTCCCTGCCGAAAGGCAGTGCGGGGGAACGTCCTGACGTGCGTAAAGAGTTGTCTGTGTTGGTACGCCCGCAGGTGCTCTCGGCGCTGCTGACTACCGTGTTGGGGGCAGGGGCGATGTTTACCCTCTATACCTACATTTCTCCCGTGCTTCACGACATCACTCACGCAACACCGATCTTTATCACTGCGATGCTGGTGCTGATTGGTGTGGGCTTCTCGATTGGTAACTATCTGGGTGGGAAATTTGCCGACCGTTCCGTAAGCGGGACGTTGAAGGGCTTCTTAACCCTGCTGATTGTCATCATGATTGCTATTCCGTGGCTGGCACGTAATGAGTTCGGAGCAGCCATTGCGATGGTCGTCTGGGGAGCAGCCACCTTTGCTGTGGTTCCACCGCTACAGATGCGCGTGATGCGTGTCGCCCATGAGGCACCGGGTCTTTCGTCTTCAGTGAATATTGGCGCGTTCAATCTCGGTAATGCGCTCGGTGCAGCCGCCGGTGGCGCGGTTATTTCTGGAGGGCTGGGATACAGTTTTGTACCGGTGATGGGGGCGATTATTGCCGCGCTCGGTCTGCTGTTAGTGATGATGTCCGGTCGTAAGCAGCCGGAAACGGCCTGCGCTGCTGAATAAGCAAAAAACGCAGAAGGGCGAACCCTTCTGCGTGTCTCTTATGCGGCGAAGTTCTTCGCCACAAACTCCCAGTTAACCAGTGCCCAGAAGTGCTCCAGGTAGTTCGGACGCGCGTTACGGTAATCAATGTAGTAAGCGTGTTCCCAAACGTCCACGGTCATCAGCGGCTTAGCGCTGGTGGTCAGTGGGGTACCCGCGTTAGAGGTGGAAACGATAGCCAGTTTGCCATCGGCTTCTTTTACCAGCCACGTCCAGCCAGAACCGAAGTTCTTGATAGCTGCATCGGTAAATTTCGCTTTGAAATCAGCGAAACTGCCAAATGCTGCGTTAATCGCGGTAGCCAGTTCACCGGTCGGTTCGCCGCCAGCATTCGGTGCCAGACAGTGCCAGTAGAAAGTGTGGTTCCACACCTGAGCAGCGTTGTTAAATACACCCCCCTCTGAACTGCGGACGATCTCTTCCAGTGTTTTGCCTTCAAAATCGGTGCCTTTGATCAGATTATTCAGGTTGGTGACGTAGGTCTGATGATGTTTGCCGTAATGATATTCCAGGGTTTCCGCAGAAATATGCGGTGCCAGGGCGTCTTTTGCATACGGTAGTGCAGGTAATTCGAACGACATTGCTTCTCTCCTTATTGTATTTTGTGTTGCCAATAACCACACAGACAACGAGGAGAGAATAGCAAATTGAAAGGGTATGCAAAAGAGGAACTTACCCTGCCGCGATGCGGCAGGGCAGGGATTAGCGAATGGTTTTAGGTGTCATGACGCGACGCGCGCCGACATAGTGACGAACCCAGTAGTCTTCACTCAGCGAGGTGATCTGAATATCCTGGCCGCTGCGTGGTGACTGAATGAATTTCCCGTTACCGACATAGACACCGACGTGGTCAGCCGTGCCGCGACCCTGTGTGCGGAAGAAAACCAGATCGCCGTTTTCCAGCTCGCCACGGTCAACCGGAGAAGCATCGCGCAGGTGGTACATTTCATTGGCGGTGCGTGGAATGCGGAACTTCACCAGATCTTTATACGCGTAATAGACGAGGCCGCTGCAGTCAAAACCGGTACGCGGGGAGCTTCCACCCCAGTGATAAGGTTTACCAATCTGCCCCATCAATTTGTTCATCGCCGTCTTTTGCGCTTTCTGGACGCGAACTTTATGCACTTCTGCGAGTTTGGTGACCTTCGTACATTTCGCCTTATGTCCTTTACGAGTGATGCATTTTTCAGTCACGAGGTTGGCGGCGGTCTGCGAGGCTTTACTTTTGGATGTGTGAGCAGTGCGGGAAGATTTTGTTTTGGTCTTGCTGGAAGTGGTTTGTTTAGTCTGAGCAGTTGTTTTTTTCTTGTCGTTCTTACTGGTGGTTTTTTTCTTACGTTCTGTGGCTTTCACCAGATGGTTCTTTTGCACAGCAGAATGCCGCGCCTGCTGAGAGGCGTTTGCCACTGGCGTGAAAGTGAGTGATGTAAACAGTAAAGCACAGAGCGTGATCGAGATTTTATTTATCCGCGCCACTGGGCAGTCCCCTGATAAATGCAGGTCATCTATAGCACCTGCGTATGATTTACAAAGCCCGTCGATTCTAATCCATAAAAACCCGAGAAGTTAATAGCATTTTTCAATCTACAATCGTGTTTCGTTAGCAAGTGCAAAAAAATTCATCGTTCTGTCGCATATTTGTTCATTCCCTAAGCAAAACCCTGACCGCAGCAGGGTTAAACACCATTTGCAATGCAACTTTTCATGACTCGCGGTAAAATAAATAAACGTGACAAAAATGTTATTTTCCGATGCCAGTCTGAACCGCTACAATGTCAGACTAATGCCGTAACAGAAGTTAAAGGAAGCAAGACATGAGCACCACTATTGAAAAAATCCAGCGCCAGATCGCTGAAAACCCGATTCTGCTGTATATGAAAGGTTCTCCGAAGCTGCCAAGCTGCGGCTTCTCCGCGCAAGCAGTTCAGGCACTGTCTGCCTGTGGTGAGCGTTTTGCTTACGTTGATATCCTGCAAAACCCGGACATCCGCGCTGAGCTGCCTAAGTACGCTAACTGGCCGACTTTCCCACAGCTGTGGGTAGACGGCGAACTGATTGGCGGTTGCGATATCCTGATTGAGATGTATCAGCGCGGTGAATTGCAGCAGCTGATCAAAGAGACGGCGGCTAAGTACAAAACTGAAGAGCCGGACGCAGAGTAACATTCTGCAGAAATAAAAAAGCGACCTCTTCAGGTCGCTTTTTTTTACTCTTCGCTGTCACCCATCGGCAGCGGCCAGCCGCCCAGACGTTTCCAGCGGTTAACAATCTCACAGAACAGTTCTGCGGTGCGCTCCGTGTCATACAGGGCAGAGTGTGCCTGCGTACCGTCAAACTCAATACCTGCCGTGATACAGGCCTTTGATAACACTGTTTGTCCCAGCGCCAGGCCACTCAGGGCTGCGGTATCGAAGGTGACAAAAGGATGGAAAGGATTTCGTTTGAGCGAGGCACGCTCTGCGGCGGCCATGGTAAAGCTGTGATCGAACGTGGCGTTATGGGCCACCATGATCGCGCGGCTGCAGTTGCTCTCTTTCATGCCTTTACGCACCATCTTAAAAATGGCGTGCAGCGCATCATATTCACTGACTGCACCACGTAGCGGGTTATGCGGGTCGATACCGTTAAACGCCAGTGCTTCCGGCTGTAAGTTTGCCCCTTCAAAAGGATCAACGTGGAAATGCAGCGTAGTGTCCGGTGTAAGCCAGCCCTGTTCATCCATCTTCAGCGTAATGGCGGCGATTTCAAGCAGCGCATCGGTTTTAGCGTTAAATCCGGCTGTTTCTACATCAATGACAACGGGATAAAAACCACGAAAACGGTCGCACAGACCGCTAAATTGAGCGTTATCGGACATCAGGGTCTCTTACATGGGGAAAAAGCAGAGCGCATTATGGCAAATTTTGGAAGGGTATGCAGTAAAACTACGGGCGCATATTGCGCCCTGAGGGATCAGTTACCCAGACCGCGACCGGCATCTTTGGCTTCAATCAGCTCGATTTTATAGCCGTCAGGATCTTCAACAAACGCAATCACGGTTGTGCCACCTTTGACCGGGCCCGCTTCACGCGTCACGTTACCACCGTTGCGGCGAATGCGTTCACATGCTTCGGCAGCGTTATCTACTTCCAGCGCGATATGGCCGTATGCTGTACCCAGCTCATAGCTGTCTACGCCCCAGTTGTAAGTCAGCTCAATGACCGCTTCATCCGTTTCCAGGCCATAACCCACAAATGCCAGTGAGTATTTATATTCCGGGTTTTCACTGGTGCGCAGCAGTTTCATACCCAGTACGTTAGTGTAGAAATCAATAGAACGTTGCAGATCGCCAACGCGCAGCATGGTGTGAAGTAGGCGCATAATTTCCTCATTAACCTATGGAATAGAATATGTTTTTGAACAGAAACGATGTTTTAGTATAGCGGCGAATTGTCGCCGCTATCAATGCTCAATGGAGGGATTACAGAGAAGGGTAGTCGGTGTAGCCTTCTGCGCCGCCGCCGTAGAAGCTTTCCGGACGCTGCGGGTTCAGCGCTGCTTTCTGCTGCAGACGGGCAACCAGATCCGGGTTGGCGATGTAGTCGCGGCCAAACGCGACGGCGTCGATCAGACCCTTATTGATCAGGTCTTCGGCTTTCTCAGGCGTATAGGCTCCCGCACCGATGATCACGCCGTGGAAACGCTCGCGCACTTTCTGACGGAAAGTGTCGGTGTAAGGTTGACCACCGGCCCAGTCTGGCTCGGACATGTGCAGATAAGCAATACCACGTTTCGCCAGCTCTTCAATCAGATAGAGCGCGTCCGCTTCTTCGTTCGGGCCGTTGTCGACGTTCTGGAAAGAGCCAATCGGAGAGACGCGGATGCCGATACGCTCCGGGCTCCACTCCTGGCATACCGCGTCAACCACTTCCAGTACCAGACGGGCACGGTTTTCGACGCTGCCGCCATACTGGTCAGTACGATGGTTAGATGACGGTGACAGGAACTGGTGCAGCAGGTAGCCATGAGCGGAGTGCAGCTCAATCAGATCAAACCCGGCTTCGCGCGCATTGGCTACGGCCTGGCGGAAGTCGTTAACAATACCCGGGATCTCGTCCAGCTCAAGCGCGCGTGGCATTGAGGTATCAACGCGGATTGCGTGACCATTTTCATCGCGCAGTGAAGTACGGGTATTCGCGCTCAGGGCGGAAGCGGAAACCGGTGCCTGACCGCCAGGCTGAATGCTGTTGTGAGAGATACGACCGGTGTGCCAAAGCTGGACCGCAATACGACCCTCTTCAGCGTGAACACCTGCGGTAATTTTCTGCCATGCGGCGATCTGCTCCGGGCTGTGCAGACCTGGTGCACCTGCGTAACCCTTAGCCTGTGCAGAAATCTGCGTGGCTTCAGTGATGATCAGGCCAGAGCTGGCGCGCTGACGATAATATTCACCCATCAGTGGGGTTGGGATATCACCTGGCTCAATGCTACGCAGACGAGTCAGCGGAGCCATGAATACACGATTTGGGGCAGTGACAGCACCCACTTTCAATGGGGTAAATAATTTTTCAGCTGACATAAAGACTCCTGAGTAGACCAGTCGACTAGTAATAAAGTAAATAAAAACGCCTGTTAAACGCCAGGCGTAGTAATGCTGTTTTTCACATGTGCCAGCGCGCTTTCCAGCGGCACGGCACTGCGTGAAATCTTGGCCTGCAGATTAGCGCCCAACCAGAGGGCGTATAAAACCTGCGCCTGAGTTAAAGGCTCACCGGGAAAGACCAGCGTTTTTTCATCGCGGCCTTTCTCCAGTGCCTGAGCCAGCAGGGCGATAACACCGCTGGCACCTTTATCCATTGCCGTGCGCATGTCTTCGGAGAGATCGCACACTTCAGCAGAAAGTTTTACCGTCAGACATCCGCTGATAATGCCCTGCTGGCAGAACTGGTTCAGCGTTTCCTGATAGTAGTTCAAAACACGATCGCGATAGTTACCTTTACCCGATGCAAAGTGAGACGCCAGACGCTGGTGATAACCAGCATAATGACGCTCCAGCATTGCGACGCCAAATGCCTCTTTGGACCGGAAGTAGTGGTAAAACGACCCTTTCGGTACCTCAGCGGTTTTTAATAGCTCGCTCAGACCCATACCAGTGAACCCGCGATGCATGCAAAGTTGCTCGCCGGTCGCCAGTAAATGTTCGCGGGTATCGTGTTCAGTATTTCTGCTCATGGCCGCACTCTAATAGACCGTTCGGTCTAATGCAAGCGAGTTTATTGACGACACGTGTTCAGAATATCCAGTTGCTGCTGATAAACCTTTGATTTCACATCCATCATACCCAGTACAGTCGAGAACAAATTGTCCTGAGAAACCGCATTTTTTGCAGCATGGTCCCGTAAACACTGTTCGTTGATGCCAAAGTTTTTCGCATAGTCCGGAGATAACCAGAACATAAACGGAATGTGCGTTTGCTGTTCCGGTGCCAGCATGTACGGTGTACCGTGCAGATAGATACCGCTTTCACCCAGCGACTCACCGTGATCTGAGAGGTAAATCAGCGCAGTGTTCATGCTTGCCTGTCGCGCCTTCAATGTATCAATTGTTTTGCTGACTACGCTGTCGGTATACAGGATGGTGTTGTCATAGGTGTTTATCAGCGCCTGATGGTCGCAATCCTGGATTTCGTTGGTGTCGCAGGTTGGGGTGAATTTACGGAAATTATCCGGATATCGGCGATAGTACGCGGGCCCGTGGCTGCCCATCAGGTGGATAACCAGAACAGTATCTTGCTTCAGGCCATCCAGCACGTTGTCCAGACCATAGAAATTCACGTCGTCGATACAGGATTTGTCTTTGCAGAACTGATCCAGTTTCCATTGCGTCATGTCAGTATGCGGAATGCGATCGCAGGCGCCTTTACAGCCGCCATCGTTGTCGCGCCAAAGAAGATTGACACCCGCATGGTTGAGCACGTCAAGCAGTCCTTCCTGGTGGTGAGCCAGGTCAGCATCGTATTTGCTGCGTGTCATGCCGGAGAACATGCAGGGGACGGAAACGGCAGTTTCGGTACCACATGAAGAGGCTTGCGGGAAGTTAATCACATCCTGCTTTTTCAGTTCCGGGTTCGTTTCACGCGTGTAACCATTCAGGGAGTAGTTCGCCGCGCGGGACGCTTCGCCGACAACAAGCACCAGAACGGTTTTCTTGTGCTGGCCTGAAATCAATGGACCCTTGTGTGCATCTTCGCCAATCCGCACCAGCGTTTGATCGCCTTCAAACCAGCGCATTTTGCTGTACTTCACCACGGCACTGACATAGTTCGCCGGAGTGACCATTTTGACAATGCTTTTGTTATTGCGAAACAGCGACGCGTAATCTTTATAAAATACGGCGGCGATGAGGATAATCACCATCAGGGCACCGAGCATCGCGGCAACACGCATCAACAGGGCATACCACCATTTCCCGGTACGAATGCGGGTCAGCGCCAGCACTACGGATGGAATGAGACCGGCAACCACAAGCCACAGAATCATCTGCGGTGTTACCAGGGCGGTGGCTTCCTGGGAGTTCGTTTCGAACACGTTCACGATCATGTTCTGATCGATAACCGCGCCGTAGGTATACATAAAATAGGTTGCTGCGGCGCAGCCGAGAGTCAGCACAATCAGCAGCGGCTTGCGAATAAAGGGAATATTGAGCAGGCTAAACACAATCACCCAACCGCAAAAAAGCACCAGCGGTACGGTTGCGGCAAAGAGGATGTCGTGAAGATGGACTGGGGCGATAATTGCCCAACTGCGCTGTATAAATAGCCCGTTCACCAGAGTAAAGAAGAGTGCACAGCCCAGAGTAAATTTAATATCGTTACACTGTAACTTTTTAATTAACCACATTGAGTGTAAAACCTGTCATTTTAATGATGGGGCGAGTATAGAGAGGGAAGATTAGTGAAACCTTAATGCCACAAATCTGTGGTAAAGCCCTTGCACGCGGGATGTTTAACGTCTTCACTGTAAGTGATAGCGGTAATGTGGAGGTGAGTGTGGCAGAGCAACTGGAGTTTTTCCCCATCCAGAGCCCGTGCCGGGGTATTTGTCAGGTAGATGAACGCGGATATTGCCGCGGGTGCATGCGTACCCGTGATGAACGTTTCAACTGGCAAACCTTTAGCGACACGCAAAAACAGGAGGTGCTTCGACTTTGCCGACAGCGACTTTTGCGCAAAATACGCGCAAACAAAGCGGGTGAGGCAGAAGAACCCCAGCAACCTTCACTGTTTTAAACGGGTAATTGCGTATACTCATGACATTACATCCTTGAGGAAAATGTTATGGTTCAGCGAATTACCCTTTCCCCCCAGGGGCCAGAATTCTCCCGTTTTGTAATGGGCTACTGGCGTCTGATGGACTGGAATATGTCCCCCCTCCAGCTGGCAAGCTTTATTGAAGAGCATCTCGATTTAGGGATCACCACGGTCGATCATGCCGATATTTATGGTGGCTACCAGTGTGAAGCCGCATTCGGCGAGGCGCTCAAGCTGGTTCCGGCACTGCGCGATCGCATGGAGATCGTCACGAAATGTGGTATTGCCACCACCGCAAAACCTGAGCACGCTCTCGGTCATTACATCACCGACAGTGCGCATATCATCAAAAGTGCTGAGCAGTCACTGGTCAATCTGGCGACGGATCATATCGACCTGCTGTTAATCCACCGTCCCGATCCGCTCATGGATGCCGATGAAGTAGCTGAAGCGTTCCTGAATCTGCATCAGAGCGGGAAAGTCCGTCATTTTGGCGTCTCAAACTTTACCCCGGCACAGTTTGCGCTGCTTCAGTCGCGCCTGCCATTTACCCTGGCCACTAACCAGGTTGAGATCTCCCCGGTTCATCAGCCGCTGCTGCTGGATGGGACGCTTGATCAGCTACAACAGCTGCGTATTCGCCCGATGGCGTGGTCGTGCCTGGGAGGAGGACGTTTGTTTAACGACGATGAATTCCAGCCGCTGCGCACTGAACTGGAAACCATCGCCCGCGAGCTCAATGCTGAGAGCATCGAACAAGTGGTGTACGCGTGGATCCTGCGCCTGCCGTCAAAACCACTGCCAATTATTGGTTCCGGTAAAATTGAACGCGTACGCTCTGCGATTGCGGCAGAAGAGCTGCAGATGACTCGTCAGCAGTGGTTCCGCATCCGTAAAGCCGCACTCGGCTACGACGTACCGTAAACCAGCAAAAAGTGACTTTCCGGTGAAATCTTTGCCCCTGGTATAAACTTAAGGGGCAAAAAATAACCCGTGGAGGTCTTATGAAGCGTTTTGTTCTGGCTCTCGTCACGCTGGTTGTCTGCGCAGGCGCGCAGGCGGCCAGTGATGAAGTGGAAATGAATCTTGTCACCTCTCAGGGGGTGGGGCAGTCCATCGGAACGGTGAAAATAACCGAGACCGACAAGGGACTGGAGTTCGCACCTAACCTTAAAGCACTCCCACCTGGTGAACATGGTTTCCATGTTCATGCCAACGGTAGCTGTCAGCCTGCGCTGAAAGAGGGGAAAGCCTCGGCGGCGGAATCAGCGGGCGGCCACTTTGATCCCCAACACTCCGGTAAACATGAAGGTCCGAACGGGATGGGGCATCTCGGCGATCTCCCTGTGCTGGTGGTGAATAACGACGGTAAAGCCACGGATCCCGTCGTTGCCCCGCGGCTGAAAAAGCTGGCTGAGATTAAGGGCAAAGCACTGATGATCCATGTTGGCGGTGACAATATGTCCGATCAGCCTAAACCACTTGGTGGTGGCGGGGTGCGTTATGCCTGCGGTGTAATTTGATCCCCAATGGTTCCCGGAGGAGGTGCTTGCTCCAGCTGTGACAGCGAGCAGTGCAGGCGCCAGATGATTGAGGCCAAATCACGGGCTGCAGGCAAATGGTGCCGCGCGAGGGTATCGCAGATCCGCTGCAGCTCAGTCAGTGTGGCTTCCAGGGGGCGCTGCTGAACACCGCGTTCACTCATGACATCGCGTAGCAGGGAGATGCAAACATCCCGAACCTGTGAGAGTGGATCAGAGCGTGTTTCCCACACGCGAAGTTGCCAGACGACATGCGAACAGTTCAACAGCACTACGCCCCAGCGCAATAACCAGCGGCGGGAAAGTGCGTCCTGGCTGTTATTTAACTGGCTGACATGGTGATAAACCAGCGATTCATACTCATTTTCACTTAAATGCGGTTTACGACTGAGTTGGTCGACAAACCCCCGGCGTAACTCCCGGATGTGGCGACGGCTCTTGCGTGCATCTGAACCGGGGCGTAACACCGCGAAGGCCAGCCAGGCCAGCCCGACACCGAGGATCTTCGCCAGGTTGTCATTGAGAAAACTGGCGTAATCGTAAACCGGCGGATTTGTCACGGAAATAAACGACCCCATAAAGACAATCAACTGTCCCCATAACCCCGCCAGTTTGGGCATTTGCAGCTTCAGAAGCTGCATGGTGGTTAACAACGGAAACAGAAACAGCAGGAACTGCCACAGGTCACTTACCTGCACCATCAGGCCAAACTTCACCACAAAACTGAACAGCGACAGCAACACGAGGGTGCGCATCAGCAGCGTAAGAGAGTTAAATGGTGAGGCTGCAACGGAATAAAGCACACAGCTGATGGCTGCGAGCGTCAGGGCTGCCGTACCGGAGTCCCACTGTGTGGCGATGCTCCATGCCCCCACCAGCATCAGTGCGCAGAAGGTGCGAAAACCGCTCCACAGTGCTTCGAGATAATCTGTATGGCGTGCGAGCGCTGGACTACCCGGGACGTTAAATTCAGTCACCGGGGTGGCATTCTCGACGGCGTTAATCCAGCGGCTGCTGCGCAGATACAGCCGGCAGAAATAATTAAGACGCTGCCAGAAGGCACGATGACGATAATCGTACTCATCGACCGGTGCGAGCGGAGCGATGATCTTCGCGACGGTGTAGATATCCGCATCCGGGCGTGCAAGGGTTGCGAGCAACGCGTCAATCACCGCGCGGGTGTTTTCAGGTGGCGTCGGCCAGTTGAGTAGCATCCGGCGCAGGCTGGAGATAGCACTGGTCATGCGCAGCTGCTGGTGTAGCAGATAGTTAAGCAGGGTATTCTGACGGCGAAAGCGGTAATGACTCCAGAAGGCCTGAATGCGTAACAGATTCATGGTCAGGATCTGACCGATAACCTTTTCATGGGCGAGACGGATCTCATCGTTGGTATCGGGTTGCCACAGCAGGCTTGCGTGCTCCAGCAATCGGGCATGCATGGTTTTCAGCGCGGTGATGAGCGCGGTGCCGTCGGACGTACTGGGCAGGATCATCATCATGAACCCGCCGCTGAGAATACCGACAATCACTTCACAGACGCGCGCCTGCGCGATATCCCACAGTTCGGTGGTATCGAGTACGTTAACCACCGGAAAGGCAATGATGGCAGCGGTATAGCCCGCCAGCTGGAAAGCATAGGCGACGTTATTGGTAAAATGGGCGCAGGCCCAGGTACAGCATCCCAGCCATGCCGCCATGCTCAGCAAGAAGAGCCATGGATCATTCAGCGTATGACCCGCGATAATTAACGCTGCAGTGGCACCCAGCAGGCTGCCTGCAATACGACCAAGGCTTTTACTGATAACGCCTCCGACCGTGGGGAAACTCACCACCGCCGCAGAGGTCATCGCCCAGTAGGGTTCATCGAGATCCAGATAATAGGCGATGGTCAGCGCAAGACACATCGCGATGCCATTACGCAGCGCGTAGCGCCACTGGGGACGCGTCGCTTTCATCCACGGCGTGTTACGCCAGGAGAGCACCTGCAGTTTCATTAACGGGTTCCGATGGAGACGGTACAGGTCGTGCCGGATACCAGGGTGATGTCCTGCGGTAAACGGTCAAACTCTACGCGAACCGGAACGCGTTGAGCCAGACGCACCCAGGGAACGTTCGGCTTAATATCCGGTACCAGGCCGGAATCCGTTTCAACGCTTTGATCGTATATCGCCCGACCAATACTGGATACGTGACCCTGTAACTTTCGAGAGCCACTGTAAAGGGTTATGGCTGCCGGCGAACCCTCGCGGATATGGCGAAGTTTGGTCTCTTCAAAATAGCCCACGACATAGAAGGAGTGGCTGTCGACCAGCGCAAACACCGGCTGTCCGGTAGTGGCATAGTTACCGACACGGGCTGAAAGGTTGGTCACCCAACCATCGACAGGCGACGTAATAACGGTTTGGGTCAGCTCCCACTGGGCTTGTTTCAGCGTAGCCTCAGCCACGTTGACGCTTGCCTGCATGGCCTTAACGTTGATATTCGCGGTATCTAGATCTTCCGCAGAGATGTAGTTTTGCGATAAGTGTCGGCGGCGGTTTGCCTCATTGTTGGCTTTTGCTAAGTCAGACTGCGCTTTCGCCAGTTGAGCCTGGGCATTCAGAATCGCAATGTGATACGGGGTATCGTCGATTCGGAATAAAACGTCTCCCTTTTTAACGTACTGGTTATCTTTAACGAGAAGCGCCGTAATACTCCCTGAAACCTGGGGAGTAATGCTGACCTGTTCAGCGCGAATTTTGCCATCACGCGTCCAGGGGGATTGCATATAAAAATTCCACAGCCACCAGCCTGCAACCAGCGCGAGAGCAAGAACAAACAACGTGGAAAAGTACTTCAATGTTTTCAGAGGCATATTCACCACACCACCAGGACAGCAAGGCCCAGACACACGGAGAGGGCAAACAGGGAGAGATCCATCAACATGGGATGCCAGATTTCGCCGGAATACATCCAGTCGCGAAGCAGACGATGTGCGATGAGCCAGAGAATAAAACCTACCAGTACGGCTTTAAACAGAGGCGGAAAGTAGACTGATGCACCGAAGATCAAGTCCTGAAGGGGCAACCCCTCTGAGTGATGAAAAAACGTCACAGGTAGAAATCCTTTGCAGTGAACAGAATGTCACAATGGCTTGTCTTAGTATGATGAGGCATCACAATTCAGTGTAAGTCATACTTTTAAGTTCCATGAATGCAGTATTGCATTTGTTTTGGCAATATAAATGCTGCACACTATTCTAAAATCAGTATAATAACTTAGCAAGCTAATTATAAGGAGATGAAATTGGAATCGCCATTAGGTTCTGATCTGGCAAGGTTGGTACGCGTCTGGCGTGCTCTGATTGACCATCGCCTGAAACCTCTGGAATTGACACAGACACATTGGGTTACGCTGCATAACATTCATCAGCTACCGCCTGAACAGTCGCAAATTCAACTGGCAAAAGCGATAGGTATTGAGCAGCCGTCACTGGTGCGTACGCTTGACCAACTGGAAGAGAAGGGACTTATCTCCAGACAAACCTGCGCCAGCGATCGTCGCGCAAAGCGGATTAAACTCACAGAGAAAGCGACTCCCATCATCACTGAAATGGAAGCCGTGATTACCAAAACGCGGGGTGAAATCCTCTCAGGTGTTTCTCCGGCGGAGCTTGAAATGCTCATCAGTCTTATTGGACGCCTGGAACAAAACATCCATGAGTTGCAGGCACGCGACTGACACTACACAGGGCCTTGCGACAGCAAGGCCTTTTTCATTTAAAGATAACTACGCGGTTACGGCCGGTCTCTTTTGCTTCGTACATTGCCTTATCGGCACTTTCCACGCACTCTTCTGCGGTAATCCCTGATGAGGTTGCCGTAAATACTCCCATGCTGATAGTGATCGGTTCCGGTAACTGCCCCTCGCTGCTGGCCTTATCAAAGCCGCTCAGATTGAGTCGTATGCGTTCAGCCACCTTGTAAGCCTCCTCTGAAGAGGTGTTAGCCAGCATCAGAACAAACTCTTCGCCACCGATACGGGCCGCAATATCTTGTGGGCGCACGGAATCCATCAGCAGATGAGCGACGAACTGCAACACTTTGTCTCCCTGGAGATGCCCATAGTTGTCGTTGATGCGCTTAAAGCGGTCGAGGTCGCTGACGATAACAGAAACAGGTCGACTGGCTTTGGCGATACTCAGGGCCTGATTTAATGATTCATAGAAATAACTACGGTTATAAAGGCGAGTGAGTGGATCGCGGATCGAGTTCTGATAGGACTGCTGATATTTTAAGTGTGAGTCGCGATACAACCTGAAAACATCATAGAGCAGAACAAAAATAATAAGTAGCGTAGCAACCGTCTCAAATAAACGGGCACGATACCAGGCGATATCTTCGGCGTGTCCGCCAGCCAGAAGCATTGTCAGCGTCACAATATAACAGACGCATAAAAAATTACCGCCAACCCAGAAAAGATTTCGTACGCGGGTAATAAACATTAGTGTTGCTAACGTCACTATCCAAAGAACAATGAGAAGAATATTAATGGCCTGGCTCCAGAGAACCATAAATTGCCGGGTTTCATTATCGACAAGATCCAGTAATAACAGTGATGAATGGCTGGAACAGGACCAGGCCAGGGCCACCATAGTGACAGTAAAGATAAACGCACTGGTAACGATGGAAATATGTACTGCACGTGAAAGGGGGTAGTCCCTGATGGTATAAAGTAGGGCTGAAAGGATTATCAGAACCGCCATTAAAAGATGACGGAACATAAAGAAGATCATGGCATCATTATAATTAACGGCGTTGAACTGATAGAGATCTAACCATGCAGGGAAGCTGGATAGCGTACCGACCATCAGCATAGCCGAGCCAGCGAAGGCTAAGGCAATCGCAACCAGATACAACCTTTTTCGGTCACACCAGTATTTCATTGTCATAAAACAGGCAATAAAAAGATGGAAAACCAGTAAAAATATGGTGAGTGTAGGGAATAAGAGAGGTGAAAACGTGGGAACCCGTTCGACAAGCTCTAAAAATAAGCCCTGTAATAGCGCAATGACGACCACGCAGCCGACACAGAACAAGAAATAACGATTCTTCACATAATGATTCATCACAAGCATATAAGTTTTTAACAAATTTATAATAAGCAACCAAAAGATAATTGTGATGAGTTTAACTAATGAGTGTGATAAATACTTTGCGCAGGAACAATATCAAGACTCATTAATAATAAGTTAAGTGAATATTTGTGTGAAAGTATTTATTAAATCTATGTTTTTGTAAATGGATGTGGTCGGATGACCACATCCAAAAAAGAATTAACGAGGAGACACGGTAACCTGGCTTCCGTTGCTCGCCAGAACAACGCGCTGGCCTGCTGAGAAATGGGTGCTACCTTGTTTCTGAACAACCATAATGGTGCTGCCATCATCTTTACGAATTTCCAGTTCTACGCCCTGGCTTTTGTTCATCGCACCCTGAACGCCCTGGCCTGCTACACCACCAGCAACGGCTCCTGCTGCGGTCGCCAGTGAACGGCCTGTACCACCGCCGACGGTATTACCCAGGAAACCACCCAGCACGGCACCGCCGATTGCGCCCATCACGTTGTTTTCATCACCACCCTGAATTTGTACAGGACGGGCATTAACAACAGTACCGTAAGTCACATTCTGAACCTGTTTCGCTTCAGAAGCGCTGTAAACGTCGCCAGAAAGTGAACTGTCATTCACACAGCCAGCCAGGGTTAAACCAATCAGCGAAACGCCCAGTACACGTAAAATCATTTGAATCTCCTGTTCACCAAAAACGCCCAATTGAGGGCATCCGTTATGGCTAAATTATATGGCATAAGGGGCCATAGTTCATATCTTTGCACTAACAATAGGAAAATTGTACTTGAATTTGACTTAACGAGACATAAACAGTCTTCGCACGTGTTACCCGTCTGACATTGTTAAAAAATATTATCGCCGGATAGCAAAGCAGCGCTGTTTATGGTTGAGTGGATACTCTTAGCCCACGCAACGTAAGGAAAGCGCATGAAATCGGGTCGCTACATTGGTGTGATGTCAGGCACCAGTCTGGATGGGGTAGATGTCGTTCTGGCCGCTATTGACGAAAACATGGTGGCGCAGCAGGCGAGCCTGACCTGGCCAATCCCCATTTCGCTGAAAGAGGATATTCTGAGTATCTGTCAGGGGCAGCAACTCACCCTTTCCCAGCTAGGGCAGCTCGATGTACGTCTGGGATCGCTGTTTGCTGATGCGGTACAGGCGTTAATGCACAAAGAACATCTTCGTCCGCAGGATGTGGTTGCCATCGGGTGTCACGGACAAACTGTCTGGCATGAGCCAGGTGGCCAAGCACCGCATACCTTGCAAATTGGTGATAACAACCAGATTGTGGCAAAGACCGGTGTAACGGTGGTGGGCGATTTTCGTCGTCGCGATATTGCGCTTGGAGGACAGGGCGCACCGCTGGTGCCCGCTTTCCATCAGGCTTTACTGGCGCACCCTTCTGAACGCCGTATGGTGCTCAATATTGGTGGTATTGCCAATCTGTCGATGCTCATCCCGGGACAGCCCGTACGTGGCTACGATACCGGCCCGGGCAATATGTTAATGGATGCCTGGATCTGGCGTCAGTGCGGTCAGCCGTATGATAAAAACGCGGAGTGGGCGAGTGCGGGTAAAGTGATTATTCCGCTGTTGCAGTCCATGTTAAGCGACCCTTATTTTGCCCTTCCGGCACCTAAAAGCACGGGACGCGAGTATTTCAACTATGGCTGGCTTGAGCGTCAGCTGGCGCAATTCCCGGCACTCGCACCGCAGGATGTCCAGGCAACACTTGCCGAATTAACGGCCGTGTCGATATCTGAACAGGTGCTTCTCAGTGGCGGATGCGAACGTCTGCTGGTGTGTGGGGGGGGAAGCCGAAATCCGCTGGTGATGGCGCGTCTTGCCGGGCTACTGCCGGGGACAGAAGTCACGACAACAGATGAGGCTGGCATCAGTGGGGATGATATGGAAGCGCTGGCCTTTGCCTGGCTTGCCTGGCGCACGATTGCCGGGCTGCCTGGGAATTTACCGTCGGTAACCGGTGCGCGCGAGGCGAGCGTCCTTGGTGCCATTTTCCCGGCCAACCCTCGTCATAATCAGAGTTAACTGAAATTCAGCGTCGCGTATTGCCGTTAGAATGGAATAAAAACAGGAGGGCAGTCATGCCCTCCAGGACCAGGAAAGTCGTCGGAATACGCCCATGAAAAAACTACTTCTTATTGTAGCGCCTTTGTTGCTGTCAGGATGCAGCGTCTATAACCAGCTCGTTGAGCGTATGCAGACCGATACGCTGGAGTATCGTTGCGATGAAAAGCCGCTGACCGTTAAGCTGAATAACCCGCGCCAGGAAGCCAGTTTTGTGTACGACAATAAATTGCTGACCCTGAAGCAAGGCATCTCGGCCTCCGGTGCACGTTATACCGATGGTATCTATGTCTTCTGGTCGAAAGGGGACAGCGCCACAGTCTACAAACGTGACCGTATCGTGCTGAACAATTGTCAGCTCGAAAATCCGAAGCGTTGAGATTTTTACAGGGGCGGCGCACAATAGCGCCACCCAATCTCAATGTCAGCTAACGCCATGTCAGATAACGACGAACTGCAGCAAATCGCGCATCTGCGCCGTGAATACACCAAAGGTGGCCTGCGTCGCCAGGACCTTCCCGCTGAACCCCTCGAGCTTTTTGAACGCTGGCTGAAACAGGCTTGCGAAGCGAAACTTGCCGATCCAACGGCGATGGTTGTCGCGACGGTCGATGAAAGCGGTCAGCCGTATCAGCGTATCGTATTACTCAAGCATTATGACGAGAAAGGTTTAGTGTTCTACACCAACCTGGGCAGTCGCAAAGCACACCATCTGGAAAACAATCCGCGTATCAGCCTGTTGTTCCCGTGGCATATGCTGGAGCGTCAGGTCATGGTGACAGGCAAAGCGGAACGACTCTCGACGCTGGAAGTGGTGAAGTATTTCCACAGTCGCCCGCGCGACAGCCAGATTGGCGCCTGGGTCTCAAAACAGTCGAGCCGAATTTCCGCTCGCGGTGTGCTGGAAAGTAAATTCCTGGAGCTGAAACAGAAGTTCCAGCAGGGGGAAATCCCCCTGCCAAGTTTCTGGGGTGGTTTCCGTATTCCGATTGAGCAGATGGAGTTCTGGCAGGGGGGCGAACATCGCCTGCACGATCGCTTTTTATACCAGCGCGACAATGGCGGCTGGAAAATCGACAGACTGGCACCGTAATCCCCGAAATTTGTTGATTTAAGCGCTAGCGCACACCGCGCTTGCGCTTTATTCTATGGTCCTTTCGCATCAGGCGAAAAGTCGTGTACCGGCAAAGGTGCAGTCGTTTATACATGGAGAATTTGATGGCAAGCAGTAACTTGATTAAACAATTGCAAGAGCGGGGCCTTGTGGCCCAGGTGACGGACGAGGAAGCGTTAGCAGAGCGACTGGCGCAAGGCCCGATCGCGCTCTATTGCGGCTTCGATCCCACCGCTGACAGCTTGCATTTGGGGCATCTTGTTCCATTGTTATGCCTGAAACGCTTCCAGATGGCGGGCCATAAACCTGTAGCCCTGGTTGGCGGTGCGACAGGTCTGATTGGTGACCCAAGCTTTAAAGCCGCTGAGCGTAAACTGAATACCGAAGATACCGTGCAGGAGTGGGTGGATAAGATCCGCAAACAGGTTGCGCCGTTCCTTGACTTCAACTGTGGTGATAACTCCGCCATTGCCGCGAACAACTATGACTGGTTTGGTAGCATGAACGTGCTGACCTTCTTGCGTGACATCGGCAAGCACTTCTCTGTTAACCAGATGATTAACAAAGAAGCCGTGAAGCAGCGTCTGAACCGTGACGATCAGGGTATCTCCTTTACCGAGTTCTCTTACAACCTGCTGCAGGGGTATGACTTTGCCTGCCTGAACAAACTGCACGGCGTTTCCCTGCAGATTGGCGGTTCTGACCAGTGGGGTAACATCACCTCCGGTATTGACCTGACCCGTCGTCTGCACCAGAACCAGGTCTTTGGTCTGACTGTTCCGTTGATCACTAAAGCCGACGGGACCAAATTCGGTAAAACCGAAGGTGGCGCGGTATGGCTTGATCCGAAGAAAACCAGCCCGTACAAATTCTACCAGTTCTGGATCAACACGGCGGATGCCGATGTTTACCGCTTCCTGAAGTTCTTCACCTTTATGGACATTGAAGAAATCAATGCGCTGGAAGAAGAGGACAAAAACAGCGGTAAGGCACCACGTGCGCAGTACGTGCTGGCTGACGAAGTGACCAAACTGGTTCACGGTGAAGAAGGTCTGGCCGCGGCAAAACGTATTACGGCAAGCCTGTTCAACGGTACCCTGAGCGATCTGAGCGAAGCGGACTTCGAACAGCTGGCGCAGGACGGCGTGCCAATGGTTGAGATGGAAAAAGGGGCTGACCTGATGCAGGCGCTGGTGGACTCTGAGCTGCAGCCTTCCCGTGGTCAGGCGCGTAAAACTATCGCGTCCAACGCTATCACCATCAATGGCGAGAAGCAGTCCGACCCGGAATACACCTTCACTGACAGTGATCGTCTGTATGGTCGCTACACGCTGCTGCGTCGCGGCAAGAAAAATTACTGTCTGGTCTGCTGGAAATAATTAAAAGTAGCCAGGGGGCGTGGGAAACCACGCCCCTTTTGTTTTTACAGGGTTTGGTAAGAAAAAATGAAGAACATCCTCGCCATTCAGTCCCACGTTGTTTTCGGACATGCTGGCAATAGCGCCGCGGAATTTCCAATGCGCCGCCTCGGTGCCAACGTCTGGCCCCTCAACACCGTACAGTTCTCCAACCACACGCAATACGGCCAATGGACCGGCTGCGTAATGCCGCCTTCACACCTCACGGAAGTTGTGCAAGGTATTGCCGATATCGGTCAGCTCAAACGTTGTGACGCCGTACTGAGCGGTTATCTCGGCTCAGCGGAGCAGGGGGAGCATATCCTCGGCATCGTACGTCAGGTGAAAGCATCAAATCCGTCGGCAAAATTCTTCTGTGACCCTGTTATGGGACATCCGGAGAAAGGCTGCATCGTGGCACCAGGTGTCGCAGAGTTTCATGTCCGCCATGCACTGCCCGCCAGCGATATCATTGCGCCAAATCTGGTCGAACTGGAGATCCTTTGTGAGCATCCCGTTAACAGCGTAGAAGAGGCGGTAAGCGCGTCTCGCGAGCTGATAGCCCAGGGGCCAGAAATTGTGCTGGTGAAACATCTCGCGCGCGCAGGGCTTAGCAAGGACCGTTTTGAGATGCTGCTGGTGACGAAAGATGATGCCTGGCATATCAGCCGTCCGCTGGTGGATTTTGGCCCGCGTCAGCCGGTAGGGGTTGGGGATGTGACCAGCGGTCTGCTGTTGGTGAAATTGCTGCAGGGTGCAACGTTGCGAGATGCCCTGGAGCATGTCACGGCGGCGGTGTACGAAATCATGATTGCGACGAAAGAAATGCAGGAGTATGAATTACAGGTGGTTGCGGCACAGGATCGTATCGCGAAACCGGAGCACTATTTTAGCGCCACTCAGCTTTAAACACCGCCTGGCGGCGCTGACGCTTGCACGGGCCTGCGGAATTTGTAGGCCGGGTAAGCGTCAGCGCCACCCGGCAACACAGGCCGCTCGGTTAGTTCAACCCTTCCGCTTTCAGCGCTGCAGCTACCGCAGGACGTTCTGCCATGCGTGTCATATACGATGCGATATGGTCTAACCCTTCCAGGTTCAGTTTAACCGCGCGCGCCCAGCGCAGTACGGTAAACAGGTACGCATCGGCAATGGTGAAACGCGAACCACAAATCCACTGTTCGTCTTTCAGCGATTCGTTAACGTATTGCAGCTTTTTCTCAAGAAGAGCACGCAGGGTGGGTTTGTACTCTTCTGGTGTATCGGGACGGAACAGCGGCGTAAAGCCTTTGTGCAGCTCGGTCGCAATATAGTTCAACCATTCCAGTGTTTTGTAGCGAGAAACCGTGCTTACCGGTGCCAGTAACTGGCGATCGGGCACACTGTCTGCCAGGAACTGCATAATCGCCACGCCCTCGGTCAGCAGAGTACCGTCATCCAGCAGCAGTGCCGGAACTTGTCCCTTCGGGTTAATGGCAAAAAAGTCATCGCCATTTTCCAGGCGCTTTTTCATCAGGTCAACGCCATCCAGCGTGAAATCTTTGCCGCTCTCGCGCAGGGTGATATGGGAAGCAAGAGAGCACGCACCCGGTTTGTAGAACAGTTTCATCGGTAACTCCTTTTTGCTGAGGTTTCAGCTATGTTAGTGCGCGAACGGGTAAAAAAAAAGCCGCTAATGCATTAGCGGCTTCTGTTATGTCGTTTCTCAATGATATTACGCGGTAGCGGTTTTAGTCGCTTTAGCGGTCTTGTCGTCGTCCTGAGTCATACGATTCAGTTTCGGTGCCGTCAGCAGCATCAGAGCAGCGATGACTGCTGTAGCAACACCAATCTGCATGAATACAGTACCGTAGACGTTCAGAGAGACCAGTGGGTCAGTGACGTTATCCGGAACGGCCATCAGGTTTGCAATCTTACCTGCAATGATTGCTGCGCCGGCAGTGGTCAGGAACCAGCTACCCATAATGAAGCCCATCAGACGCTGTGGTACCAGCTGTGCAACCATCGCCAGACCCAGACCGGAGATCATCAGTTCACCGATAGACTGCAGAGCATAGCTCAGGATCAGCCAGTTAACGGAAACGATACCTGCATCAGTCGCGAATTTAGTACCCAGTGGCAGCACCAGGAAAGCGCCAGAACACAGCACCATGCCGATAGCAAACTTGTGCGGCATTGGCAGACGGTCACCCATCTTGTTATAGATTGCGGCCAGAATTGGGCTACCAATCATAATCCAGAATGGGTTCAGGGCCTGATACTGCTCCGGTTCGAATGCGATACCCAGAATGGAGTGCTCAACGTTACGAATAGCGAAGAAGTTCAGAGAGGTTGGCATCTGACTGTACAGTACGAAGAAGATAATCGCTTCCAGCATCAGAATGAACGCCACAATCATCTTACGACGCGCAGCACCCTGCATGGCGAAGGCTTCTTTCGCGAAGATAATCACGATACCCAGTGCAACCACACCCAGAACAGCACGCGCGATACCCTGGTTGTGCAACAGCCAGGTAGCGATTCCTGCGAGGATCACAACACCTACAATGGTCGCCAGCAGCTTGCCCACATGTACGGGTTCGAAGTCAGGTTTTGAACCGTAGTTTTTAACCCAGCGTTTGCAGAAGGCAAAGTTGACAACGGTGATCAGCATACCGACCACAGACAGGGAGAACGCCACGCTCCAGCCGAATTTAGCGGCCAGCCACGGTGTTGCCAGCATGGAGAAGAAGGAACCGATGTTCACGGACATGTAGTACATGGTGAATGCACCGTCCAGACGCGGGTCATCTTTGCTGTAACAGGTAGAGAGCAGGGAAGACGGGTTGGCTTTGAACAGCCCGTTACCAACGGCGATGGTCGCCATGCCCATATACACGACAGCAGCATCATGACCTGACCATGCAACCAGCGCATAACCGATTGCCAGCACAATGGCGCCCAGCATGATGACGCGTTTAGTACCGAGAACTTTATCACCCAGCCAGCCGCCGATTGCGACCAGACCGTACACCAGAGCACTGAAGGAGGAGAACAGCGTGATGGAATCGGCTTCGGACATACCCAGCTGTTTTACCAGGTAAACCGCCATGATCCCTTGCAGGCCGTAATAACCAAAACGCTCCCATAACTCGATAGAGAATATGAGATAGAACGCTTTTGGTTGTTTAAAAGCGTTAAGACTTACGCTTTCATCTGTTGGTTTATTGTTTGCAGTAGACACATATACCTCTTTTTTTACATCCCATATTAACGGGGGTGTTCATAGCGTGATGGCCGTAGTCCATACGCCTTATAGTTATTTTGGGAGGAGAAACGGCGGGTAATGTTCACTATCCTGCTCCATCTGGCAATACGTTTGTAATAATCTGTTACATATATCTTGAGTGGTATAATCATCGGTTTATATAAATGTTATTCAGAGTTAAATTTCATACGATGAGTAAAGGTAGTTTTTTCGACTGGCAATGACCCGCCGTGATGGACTTTTGGCGATATATTCTGCTATCTACCGCTTGTTGCAGTGATATAGCCCATATTCTGAAAAATAGCTGGTCTTATCTACGGCGGAGGGAGGAGTGTGTCTTGTCAGATAAAGGGTTTAGGCTGATTTTGACAACAAAAAATCAACATGAAGTTATCAGGGTGATCGCGATCACAGATGTATAGAAATTTTTGACTATAAAAAAAGTATTAACCTGTTTGAGCGTTAAACAGCCGAACAAGTGACAAGGCAGGGTAAGTAAAAGGCGGACAAATAACGGCCAAAAGAAGGGCACTTAGGAGCCCTTCTTTTAGTAAGGGGATTAGCTGATCAGGGATACACTTTTTCTTTGTATTCGCAGAGATCTTCAATAATGCAGGAGCCGCAGCGAGGCTTACGGGCAATGCAGGTATAACGCCCGTGCAGAATCAGCCAGTGGTGGCAATCAACCTTAAATTCGGCAGGAACCACCTTGAGCAGTTTCTCTTCAACCTGCTCGACATTTTTGCCGGGTGCGAAATTGGTGCGGTTAGATACGCGGAAAATATGCGTGTCGACAGCGATAGTCGGCCAGCCAAATGCCGTATTTAGCACAACGTTCGCGGTTTTTCGGCCTACACCGGGTAACGCCTCGAGCGCCGCGCGATCTTCCGGCACTTCGCCACCGTGCTGTTCCAGTAGGATCCGGCAGGTCTTAATCACGTTCTCAGCTTTGCTGTTAAACAGGCCGATGGTTTTGATATAAGACTTCACGCCTTCCACGCCCAGTTCCAGCATGGCCTTCGGCGTATTGGCAACAGGATAGAGCAGGGCGGTGGCTTTATTGACGCTTACATCGGTAGCTTGTGCAGAGAGCAGCACGGCGATCAGCAGCTCAAACGGGGAGTTAAAGTTCAACTCTGTCGTCGGGTGTGGGTTCTCGTCCCGCAGACGAGTCAGGATCGCAATGCGCTTTTCTTTATTCATGAGGCCTTCTCGGGTATCCCTTCCTGGACGCTGCGCTCTGCCGCGCGGCGCTTACGTTTCTCATCAATCAGGTATTTTATCGCCAGCATCATGCCGAGGCCAATGAATGCGCCTGGCGGTAGCATGGCCAGCAGAAACGGCGTATCGGTGTGGAAGACTTCAATACGCAGCACTTTAGCCCAACCACCCAGCAGCGCGTCTGCACCGTCAAACAGCGTACCGTTGCCGAGGATCTCACGCATTGAGCCCAATACAAACATGGCTCCCGTGGCACCCATACCAATCGAAAAACCATCCAGCGCCGACATGGCCGGACTGTTTTTCACCGCGAAGGCTTCCGCGCGTCCAACCACGATACAGTTGGTGACGATAAGCGGAATAAAGATGCCCAGCGACTGATACAGACCGAATGCGTAAGCGTTAATCAGCATCTGGACGATACTCACGACCGAGGCAATGATCATGACGTAAATCGGAATACGGATTTCCGACGGTGTCCAGCGGCGCAGGGCTGAGATGGAGAGGTTGGTCAGGGTCAGTACCAGTGTGGTCGCCAGACCCAGACCAAGCGCGTTGGTGGCGGTGGAGGTGACCGCCAGCAATGGACACATTCCCAGAAGCTGTACCAACGCGGAGTTGTTCTTCCACAACCCCTGGACAATAACCTCTTTAACCTGGCTCATGATTACTCCTCACAGGCCGGAAGATTGTTGATTTGCGCGGGCAGCGTTTCAGCATACAGCCCGGCTCGTTTTACGGCGTTCACCACGGCGCGTGGGGTGATGGTCGCCCCAGTGAACTGGTCGAACTCGCCGCCATCTTTCTTCACCGCAAAGGCAGTATCTCCTTCGCCATGAATTACTTTACCGGCAAAATGCAAAATCCAGTCGCTCAGACGGGTTTCAATTTTATCGCCAAGACCCGGCGTTTCATGATGCTGCGTCACGCGGGTGCCCAGTATCGTACCGGAGAAATCGCTGCCAACGAGCAGTTGAATGGCGCCGGAATAGCCATCGGGCGCTGTCGCTTCCATCACCGCGCCCACCGGTTTATCCCCTTTACGGGCGATAAAGACGCGATGTGCGCCTTTGCCTAACTGCGGTGCCTGGACGATGACACAGCTTTGCTGCAGGTCATTATCGTAGAAATCAGACGGGATCACCTGATCGAACAGCGCTTTTTGCTGCTTCGAAGCCTGTTCTTCGATGGTCGTCTTGGTCAATGAATTCACCAGTGCCGTCAGACCAGTCAGGATCGCGGCGAAGACAGCCAGCGTAACACCGTGTTTTTGCATAGTTTTTAACATGGCGAAACCCTTAACGATGCCCGTACACGCGCGGACGCGTGTAATAGTCGATGAGCGGAACTGTGATGTTGGCGAGCAAGACGGCAAATGCCACACCATCCGGGTAGCCACCAAAGCTGCGGATCAACCATACCAGCAACCCAGCCAGCGCACCGAAGATCAGGCGGCCACGGTTGGTCGTTGACGCAGTAACCGGATCCGTCAGGATAAAGAATGCACCTAACATGGTCGCGCCGGAGAGCAAATGCAACTGCGGGCTGGCCATTGACTCAGGGGAGAATGCCCAGCCAAGCGTGGCACAAACCGCCAACGTCACGAGGAAGCTCACCGGGATATGCCAGCGAATGGCTTTTTGTTGCAGCAGGAACAGACCGCCCAGCAGATACGCCTGGTTAACCCACTGCCAGCCTGCGCCTGCCAGTACGCCACTGTAAATAGCTGATTTCATAATCTGCTCAACGCTATGACCAGCGTGCAGGGATGTTTTAAACGTATCGAGAGGCGTCGCCTGGCTGATACCATCCACGCCCATACGCAGTGAGTTCATATCAGCGCCGAGTGCGGTATGGCCGGTAAAGATCACGTGCAAGGCATCCATAAAGCCCGGAACCGTTGCTGCAATGTCATGCGGTGGCAACCAGCTTGTCATCTGAACCGGGAAGGAGATCAGCAGCACCACGTAGCCGATCATTGCCGGGTTAAACGGGTTATGACCGAGCCCACCATACAGTTGTTTGGCAATTATCACTGCGAAGACAGTACCGAGTACCACCATCCACCATGGGGCAAACGGTGGAATACTGATGGCCAGCAGCAGGCCGGTCAGTAGCGCGGAGTTGTCGGCAAGAATGCGGGAAACTGCCATCTTGCGCAGTTTAAGTACCAGGGCTTCAGCGGCTAAGGCGCTGGCACAACCCAGGACTATCTGGAACAGGGTTCCCCAGCCGAAAAACCAGCACTGAACGGCTATGCCTGGCAGCGCGGCCAGGCAGACCAGCATCATAATGCGCGATGTCTGGCGCTGGTTGTGGGTGTAAGGGGAACTTGCGATTCTGAAAACCATTTAATCCTCGTTAACTGCTTGCTGTGCGGCTTTCTTCGCCTGGACGCGCGCGATGGCAGCGGCGACGGCAGCTTTACGCGGGTCGTCATTTGCGGCCTGCGGTTGTTCTTCCTGCTGCGCCGCTTTACGGGCTTTTGCGCGGGCTATTGCTGCTTCAACGGCGGCTTTGCGCGGGTCGACCGGCGTTTCGGGTTCGGTAGTTTGCGTCTGTTGTGCTGTCTTACGGGCTTTGGCACGGGCTATTGCCGCTTCGACGGCAGCTTTGCGTGGATCCACAGCCTCTTTCTCGACCACCACGTTTTGCTCTCCGGCTTTACGGGCCTTGGCACGGGCAATTGCTGCTTCAACGGCGGCTTTACGTGGATCAACCTCGACATCCGCCTGAGCTGTTTGCGCTTTTTCCGCCTGACGGGCGCGAGCCGCTGTTTTACGAGCTTCGCGGGCGGCAATTGCTTCGCTATTATCCGGTTTCTCACCCGCCGGGATCACCACGGTTTGGGCTGCCGTCGCTTTTTTCTCGCGAACTCGCGCCAGTGCAGCGTTAATAGCATCCTGATCTTTCTCGCCTGGCTGAACAGCAGCCTGCTTATGGCGCTCCTGACGAGCCGCTTTTTCGCGCTCCAGTCGAGCCTGGCGCGCTTCAAAGCGGGCTTTCGCTTCGGCTGCACGTTTTTCTTCCATTGAGATGGCATAAATTTCAGCCTTCTCCTGGCGGAAATACTGCACCAGTGGAATGTTACTTGGGCAAACCCAGGCACAGGCTCCGCATTCAATACAGTCAGCCAGATTATGGGCTTGTGCTTTGTCGTGCAGTTGGCCTTTGCTGTACCAGTACAACTGCTGCGGAAGCAGGTCCGCCGGGCAAGCGTCGGCACAGGCACTGCAACGGATACAACCTTTCTCCTCCTGCTCTTCGCCCATTTCGGTTGGGGAAGGCGCAAGCAGGCAGTTAGTGATTTTGACCACCGGGACATCCAGCCACGGCAGGGTAAAGCCCATCAGTGGGCCGCCCATGATCACCATCTGGTCGCTGCCAGGGCAAAATTCAGCCTGTTCCAGCAGGTGACGAACCGGTGTCCCCAGTCGCGCCCAGACGTTCCCCGGTCGCGAGACAGACTCTCCGGTCAGCGTAACCACGCGCTCGGTCAACGGCTCGCCGTCAATCACTGCGCGCTTCACTGCGTACGCGGTCCCGACGTTTTGCATCAGCACACCGATATCTGAGGAGCGTCCACCATGCGGCACTTGTTTACCGGTAAGGATCTGTGTCAGCTGTTTTGCGCCACCAGAAGGGTACTTGGTCGGAATGACGCGCAGGGCGATATCATGGCTACCGGCCAGCACGGCGCGCAGCATTGAAATGGCCTGTGGTTTATTGTCTTCAATACCAATCAGTACTTCTTTCGGCTGCAGAATGTGCGCGAGGATGCGAATACCTTCCACCACCTGGGCGGCGCAATCCTGCATCAGACGATCGTCTGCGGTGATATAAGGCTCGCATTCAGCAGCGTTGATAATCAGCGTCTGAATTTTATCGCCACCGCCACGCAGTTTGACACCGGTAGGGAAGCCTGCGCCGCCCAGTCCGGCAACACCGAACTGATGAATACGCTCGATGAGCTCATCGCGACTCCGGTTGCGGTAGTCGCTCCAGCCGTCACGCTCGATCCAGCGATCTTCACCGTCGGCTTCAATAATGACGCTCAGTTCTGAAAGTGCTGACGGGTGAGCCACTGTATGTGGAGCGATTGCCATCACTTTGCCGGACGTTGGCGCGTGTACAGGCAGCATTCGTCCCCGGCCAAAAGTCAGCGGCTGACCGCGAAGAACCGTATCACCTTCTTTCACACACAGCTCGCCCTCCGCGCCAATATGCTGCTTGAGAGGCATGATGTAACGCGTCGCCAGCGGAATTTGACGCAGTGGGGTGCCGTTGGACTGGGTTTTCATCTCCGGCGGATGAATACCGCCGTCAAAGTCCCAAATCTTCTCTTTTCTGAAAGCAGAAAATAACTTAAGCATGTTGTTCCACAGGAATGTTGCGAACCGGAATGGTTTGAAGATCCCACTTCCAGCTTTCGGTAGTCGTTTCAACCGGGCGCAGTTCAATACATTGCGTCGGGCAGGGCGCCACGCAGAGGTTGCAGCCAGTGCACAGATCCGCGACGACGGTGTGCATGGCGCGAGTCGCGCCAACGATGGCATCTACAGGGCAGGCCTGAATACATTTGGTGCAGCCAATGCAGTTCGCTTCGTCGATCACAGCAAGGGCGCGCACTGGCTCCTGGACGTCTGCATCGCCATCAATGGGCTGCGGGTCAACGTTCAGTAGAGCCGCAATTTTCAGCATTACCGCTTCACCACCCGGCGCACAGCGGTTAATTTTTTCACCCTGAATCCCTACAGCTTCGGCATAGGGGCGGCAACCGGGATAGCCACACTGTCCACACTGGCTTTGTGGAAGAAGCTCATCAATTTTTTCAACAACAGGATCGTCCTCTACCGCGAAACGGCGGGAGGCGTAACCCAGGATAAGGCCAAACACCAGTCCCAGGACGCTGATAGAGGCGATGGCAATCCAGATAGCATTCATTACAACTTCACCAGACCACTAAAGCCCATAAAGGCCAGAGACATTAAACCTGCGGTCACCAGCGCAATCGCATTACCGCGAAACGGCGCAGGGATGTCCGCTGCGGCGAGGCGCTCACGAATAGAGGCGAACAGCACCATCACCAGAGAGAAACCGACGGCCGCAGAAAAACCATACAGTGCCGATTGCATAAAGTTATGGCCAAGGTTGATGTTCAGCAGCGCTACGCCGAGCACGGCGCAGTTGGTGGTGATCAACGGCAGGAAAATACCCAGCAGACGATAAAGAGCCGGGCTGGTTTTGCGCACCACCATTTCGGTAAATTGCACAACCACGGCAATAACCAGAATAAAGGCCAGCGTACGGAGATAGGTTAACCCCAACGGGATAAGGATCCAGGTATCAATCAACCACGCGCAAATAGACGCCAGCGTCATGACAAAGGTGGTCGCCAGCCCCATGCCCATCGCAGTTTCCAGTTTTTTGGAAACGCCCATAAACGGACACAGACCAAGGAACTTCACCAGGACGAAGTTGTTAACCAGCACTGTGCCGACAAAGAGCAGTAAGTAATCGGTCATTATTTAGCCTGAAATAAAAAAGCCGCCTATTATCGGATAAACCAACGCAGGCGACAACAGGTTATCTGTAAGGTTATTACGGGTTCACGAAGGTGTTTTTCACCCGCGTCGAACGCTTGAAATAGGGCACCAGCAGCGCAGCGGCCAGTAAAGGGAAAAGTAACTGGCGGACGGCCAGTGCGTCAGAAACCGGCGAAAAAGCAAAAGCTTTTACCGCCAGCAGAACCGAAATCAGCAGCCAGATAATGTAATGCTTAGGCACACTTTTACGGCGCTTAAAGAAAGCGATGGTCAGCCACAGCGTGTAGTACCACATCCCTATCGCGAAAACGAACGATACAAACCACATCGCAATATTAAGCACACTTTGCGACATCAGCGTCTGGATGGCATGCGGAGTAATCAGTGCGGTGGTATAAAGCAGCAGCGCGAGTGATGCGCTTAATAAGGCAACCAGCAGCCATGCCAGTGGGGCGATTAACCAGCCTCCAATGCGGTCTCCAGGCGTTGCGGTCATAAACTCTCCCATAATCTGCGCGAAATGTTGTACAGCCAGTTTGCAGGGCGGAGAGTATATAACATTTCGCGCTGATGGCTACTTTCTTATAAAACGTAACGCCAGACAGACTTAGGCACTTCACCCACGTTGAACAAACGGCCACCGGATACCAGTTCCGCACGGCGATGGTCAGCGGCACGATACATGTTGATGATTTCCTGATTATCCGACAGTGTGTAGTTCAGATGGTCAAACAGTTTTTCCAGGCTCTCAAGCGAATTGATCTTGCGAAATTTTAATAAATAGTCCTGAACTGTCATATTAATAAGTTTCCATATAAAAGTGAGTAATACCAGTTAAGGTAATTCGTTCGAATAATAAACGGATTAATAAAGACGTAAACAGCCCACTCAGGTAACGCGACGAAATTAGGAGTTTTCTTTTCTGAAAGTTTCAGGCATCAGATGATGCCTGGAAGAGAAGGTTAACCGTGTTCACCAGGGCTGGCAATACGTAACTGACATATTATGTCACTCTTTATTGCAGTAACCGGTTACTTAGGTTGGGCGACTGTGACAGGCTCCGGCGGCTGGTAGTTATCGATATGGCTGGCAACACCCAGCAAAATGACCGAAACCCCAAGGACAATCCATCCCGCTAATTCAATGATTCGATTAATAATTGACGTCATGATTCGTAGTTGTAATTTATCCATAAATACAGGGAGCAGATGTTACAGCGGCGTTTCCCCGGCGGCAAGTGCTTTGGGAACGGTTCCCTTAAGCAAAATCAGGTGGTTAATACTATGTAACAAAAACAACCCGTACAACCTGCTATTTTAAGTCATATGGCACATTATTAATCTGTGGTAATGCCAGGCTAGCCAGTGTGAAATAAGAACGCCATAAAAGAGGATGACACTATGAGTGATAATATCCGCGTCGGGCTTATTGGTTATGGATATGCGGGAAAAACGTTTCATGCGCCTCTGATCGCCGGGACGCCCGGAATGGCGCTGGCTGCCGTATCCAGTAGTGATGCAACTAAAGTCCATGCCGACTGGCCTTCCGTGCCGGTTGTCTCTGAACCTAAACATCTTTTCAACGATCCGAATATTGATTTAATTATTATCCCCACGCCAAACGACACGCACTTTCCGCTGGCAAAGGCGGCGCTGGAAGCGGGTAAGCATGTGGTTGTTGATAAACCCTTTACCGTGACGTTGTCACAAGCGCGCGAGCTGGAGGCGCTGGCAAAGAGCCTGGGCAGGCTACTTTCGGTGTTCCATAACCGCCGATGGGACAGCGATTTTCTGACTGTAAAAAGACTTCTCAGCGAAGGTACGTTAGGGGAGATCCTCTTTTTTGAATCGCATTTTGACCGTTTTCGCCCGCAGGTCCGAAACCGCTGGCGCGAGCAAGCCGGTCCGGGTAGCGGCATCTGGTACGATCTGGCCCCGCATCTTCTGGATCAGGCCGTGAATCTGTTTGGCCTGCCGGTGAGTATGACGGTCGATCTGGCGCAACTCAGACCCGGAGCGCAGACAACGGATTATTTCCACGCGGTTTTGAGTTACCCACAGCGTCGAATTGTGCTGCACGGGACGATGGTGGCGGCTGCAGAATCCGCGCGTTATATCATTCACGGTACACGCGGGAGTTATGTGAAGTTCGGTCTCGACCCGCAGGAAGATCGCTTAAAAAACGGGGAGCGTTTGCCACAGGAAGACTGGGGCTATGATATGCGAGACGGTGTCGTGACGCGGGTTGAAGGTGAGGAGCTGGTGGAGGAAACCTTGCTGACTATTCCGGGTAACTACCCGGCTTATTATGCGGCTATCCGCGATGCGCTGAACGGAACGGGGGAAAATCCGGTTCCGGCAAGCCAGGCCATTCAGATTATGGAGCTGATTGAGCTGGGCATCGAATCAGCCAAACATCGCGCTACGCTCTGTCTGGCATAAGGTACATATTTTATAGGCCGGGTAAGGCGTAGCCGCTACCCGGCAAAAAGGCTAAGGCTTACGCGGTTGCCACCTTATCCCGCAGGGCCTGCTTCTCTTCAGGCGTCAGGAAAGCGATCTCCAGCCCGTTGATCTGCGCCTGACGGATCTGCTCGCGGCTCAGACCCGCCTGAGGTGCGGCAATATTATATTCGTGAATAATATCCACTCCCTGAACCGCCGGATCGTCAGTGTTCAGTGAAGCCAGCACACCGTGCTCAAGGAACGTTTTCAGCGGGTGCTTTGCCAGCGTTGCTACGGTGCTGGTCTGAATATTAGACGTCAGGCAAGACTCAATCCCGATGCGCTGTTCCGCCAGGAAATCCATCAGAGCGCGATCTTCTACCGCTTTTACGCCGTGGCCGATACGCTCGGCGCCCAGCTCACGGATGGCCTGCCAGATGCTTTCCGGGCCTGCCGCTTCACCTGCATGAACAGTAATATGCCAGCCGGCGTCACGTGCGCGGTTGAAATGGGACAGGAACAGACTACCCGGGAAGCCCAGTTCATCACCGGCGAGGTCGACCGCAGTGATGGCATCGCGATGCGCCAGCAGCGCTTCCAGTTCCTGCAGGCAGGCGGCCTCACCGAACGTACGGCTCATGATGCCAATCAGACGGGCCTGGACATCAAACGTTTTACAGCCTTCGCGGACGCCTTCAATGACGGCTTCTACTACGCCTGCAACGGGCAGGTTGTGGGTCATCGCCATATAACCTGGTGAGAAACGCAGTTCGACATAATGCAGACCGTTACGGGCGGCATCTTCAATGTTCTCAAATGCCACGCGGCGGCAGGCATCCAGCGAGGCCAGCATCTTCACACCCCAGTCGAGTTTGCTGAGGAAGCTGACCAGATCCGGTTCATTAGAGGTGACCTGAACATGAGGAATCAAAGACTCAAGTGTCTGAGCAGGAAGCGTTAAATTGAACTGGCGGCCAAGATCGAGAATGGTTTGGGCACGAATGTTACCGTCAAGGTGACGATGAATATCAGTTAATGGCAGGCGTGTATCAATCATGGTCGCACTCTTTTCTGGTTAAAGTGCGCCATATTATAAAAACAAAACGAGGTAAAAAGCTATTTGCGCAATGGAATATTCCGTTGCGCAAACTGATCACAGCAGCGTGTTAATCCCGGCGATGAGGCGTTGAACCCCTTGTTCCAGCTTGCTGCGCGGGCAGCCGGCATTCAGGCGCACGAAACCATTTCCCTCTTTGCCGTAAGTATATCCCGGCATGATGGCAACTTTTTGCTGCTCGATCAGCACTTTTTGCAGCGCCCGATCGTCAATATTCAGTGGGCGCAGATCGAGCCAGGCCAGATAGGTCGCTTCAGGAGGCTGCCAGTTCAGTTTCGGAAAAGCACTGTTTATTTCCTGCGCAATATACGACAAGTTTTCTTCCAGATAACGTCGCAAGGCATCCAGCCACGGTGCTCCCTGCTGATAGGCGGCGATATGCGCCGTCAGTGCCAGCACGGAAGGGGAAGAGAGTCCGTCCCGGCCTTTCAACGCGTTAAGATAACCGTTACGGCTTTCTTCATCACCAATCAGACCGTAAGCGCCGGTCAGTGCCGGAATATTGAAACTTTTCGAACCGGAGGTGAGAAGCGCCCATTTGCCGCGCGCCACCGCGTTCCATGGTGTGTGATGATGTTTTCCCCACACCATGTCCATATGAATTTCATCGCTGATCACCGCTACGTCATAACGTGCGCACAGTTCAGCCATGTGATTCAGCTCTTCACGCGTCCAGACCTTACCTGTCGGGTTTTGCGGGCTGCACAGCAGCAAGATTGTATTTTCTGGTTTCGCCAGCGCCGTCTCCAGCGCAGCCATGTTTCCCTGCCAGCCTTCAGCATGCTTTTCCATCTCAACGGCCGCAATGTGACGCGCATTGCCTTCAATGGCTTTATAAAACGCGTCGTATGCCGGGGTATGCACTACCACACCGTCACCAGGTTTCGACCAGAGGCGTATCAGCTCAGAAACCATGTAGATGACGGAAGGGCCATACACGACGGTCTCAGTATCTATTCGGCTGTTAAAGCGTTGCTGGAACCAGTGAGCAATGGCGGCGAGAAACTCTTCGTTTTTCCAGCGGCTGTAGCCCAACACGCCGTGGTTAATACGTTGATGCAGTGCGTCGGTAATGCAGGGGGCGGTGGCGAAATCCATATCCGAGATAGTGAAAGGCAGCAAATCGGCCGCACCAAAACGGTCGGCGACGTAATCCCACTGCGTGCACCAGGTGCCGTGTCGATCCACGACGGTAGAGAAATCAAACATGACGTGCGTCCTTAAAGTAAAACCCCCTCATGGTGAGGGGGTTGAGGCATCAGGCTTCGACAGTTCGCATCAGGGTTGCCAGCTCATCTTTCACTGACTGTACCTGTGGGCCGATAACCACCTGCAAATTGTGCTGATTGAGTTGTACCACGCCGATGGCCCGGTTGGCTTTCAGGGCGTTGGTGTCTACTTTCGACATATCCGCCACCGACAGACGCAGACGGGTAATACAGTTATCCAGAGAGGTAATGTTATCCGCACCGCCCAGCGCCGCCAGAATAGCGGGGGTGTTATAGCCGGATTTACCCACTGTCCCTGCAACAGCTTGCTCAACGCTGGTGGCCGTATCGGTATCGCGACCTGGCGTTTTCAGGTTAAAGCGGGTGATGGCGAAGCGGAAGATACCGTAATACACCGCGAACCAGATAGCCGCCACAACCGGCACCAGATACCACTTGGTGGACAGGCCGTGCAGGATCCCGAACACCACGAAGTCGATCACGTTGCCGTCGGTATTCCCGATGGTAACACCCAGCACCGCCATCACGGTAAAGCCCAGACCGGTCAGCACAGCGTGGATGAGGTACAGCACTGGTGCAACAAACAGGAACAGGAATTCGATTGGCTCAGTAGTACCGCCTACCACGCAGGCAATCACACCAGAAATCAGCAGTCCTTTAATTTTATGGCGATTTTCCGGGCGTGCACAGTGGTACATCGCCAGCGCGGCACCAGGAAGACCGCCGAGGAAGGCAGGCATTTTCCCCTGAGACAGGAAGCGGGTTGCGCTTTCGGAGAAACCGTGGGTAGTTGGACAACTCAGCTGTGCCTGGAAGATAGTCAGCGCACCACTCACATCGTGGCCGCACACCTCCATGGTACCACCCGCTTCGGTGAAGCGAATCAGAGCCACCAGAATATGCTGCAGACCAAACGGCAGCAGCAGGCGTTCACCGGTACCGAAGATCATCGGTCCAAAATCGCCCGCGCCGTTAATGACGCGCCCAATACCGTTGATGCCCATCGCAAAGACTGGCCAGATCAGCGGAATGATCAAACCAAACAGACCCATTACCACCAGGGTAACGATCGGTACAAAGCGGGTACCACCGAAGAACGCCAGCGCATCCGGCAGACGGATATTGTGGAAACGTTCGTGCAACATCCAGATGATCACCCCGGCGATCACCGCACCGAGGATCCCGGTATCAATTGACTGGATACCAATAACGCTCTGAATGTTGTTGGCTTTCAGCACCGCAGCGTCGGTGGTAGGCAGAATGCCTTTCGCGGTCAGCCAGAAGTTAACGGCCAGGTTCATCACCGCGTAACCCACAAAACCGGCAAACGCGGCCACGCCTTTATTCTCGCGTGCCAGACCCAGCGGGATAGCAATACAGAACATCACGGGCAGGAAACTGAAGGCAAAGGAGCCGACTTTACTCATCCAGATAAAGATCGCCTGCAGCACTGGCGCGCCGAGGAATGGGATCAACGTGATGACGTCTTTACTGCTGAGTGAACTGCCGATCCCGAGCATGATGCCGCAGAAAGAGAGGAGTGCCACGGGCAGCATAAAGGTTTTACCCAGTTGCTGGAAAAACTCCCACAGCGATATTTTTTGTGCTGCTTTCGCCGTCATAAAACGACTCCTTTATTGTTAAAATCAGTTTGCCTGCTTCAATGCTGCGAGAAGATAAAACGTTTTATCAAAGTTTAGTGCGCGCTAAATCACATTCTCTGGCTTTGACTGGTAGTATAAAGATAACAGTTTGATAAAACGTTTTACCGATCTCATTTCAGGGAGTCACGCCGACACATGGCTGTAGCGAAAAAAATCACCATCAACGATGTTGCGCTGGCGGCGGGTGTTTCCGTCAGTACCGTTTCTCTGGTGCTGAGCGGGAAAGGGCGGATCTCTCCTGCGACCGGCCAGCGGGTGAACGAGGCGGTTGAGCAACTGGGCTTTGTACGTAATCGCCAGGCATCGGCGCTGCGCGGTGGGCAAAGCGGGGTTATCGGTTTGATTGTCCGCGACCTGACGTCTCCCTTCTATGCAGAACTGACCGCAGGGTTAACGGAGGCGCTTGAAGCGCAAGGACGGATGGTCTTCCTGCTGCACGGTGGCCGTGAAGCCGATCAGCTGCTTTCCCGCCTGGATATGTTGCTTAACCAGGGTGTCGACGGGGTGATCGTCGCCGGGGCGTCAGGCGTAGGCAGTGAGCTGTGTGAACGAGCCGCTGAAAAAGGTGTGCCTTTGGTCTTTGCCTCGCGCGCCAGCTACCTGGATGAGGCTGACACGCTGCGCCCGGACAACATGCAGGCCGCACAAATGCTGACTGAGTATCTTATTCGTCGCGGTCATCAGCGCATTGCCTGGCTCGGTGGTAGAAGTTCGTCTCTGACCCGTGCCGAGCGGGTCGGCGGCTACTGCGCGACGCTGATTAAATTCGGTCTGCCGTTCCACAGTGAATGGGTCGTTGAGTGTGAATCCAGCCAGAAGAAGGCGGCGGAAGCGATAAGCGCGTTGTTGCGTAGCAACCCGACAATAAGCGCCGTCATTTGCTATAACGACGTGATCGCGATGGGGGCCTGGTTTGGGCTGATCCGCGCCGGGCGTCAGAGCGGTGAGGGTGGGGTTGAAACGTTCTTTGGTCATCAGGTGGCGTTAGGGGCATTTGCCGACGTCGGCGAAAATGCGCTGGACGATCTTCCGATCGTCTGGGCTACGACGCCTGCGCGAGAAATGGGCTACACGCTGGCAGACAGGATCATGCAGCGCATCGAAAATACGGATGTCCAGGCCGGGCATCAGATTGTGGCGGCAAGGTTAGTGACGGTGAAATAGACGCCTCTGCGCCACCTGGCAATAAAAAACCCCTCATTCGAGGGGTTTTGTCGTTTACTGCTGAGGTGCTGCCGGTTCGGCTGGCGCTGCAGGTTCAGCCGGTTCCGGCACCCCCAGAGCAGGCATACCAAACATGCCGACAAAATCCTCCAGTGGCATCTTGTCACCGTTAAGCGTTACCTGGCCGTTGGTGTACTGCAGGCTGGTGGAAATCGTGTTGTTTTCCACTTTGGTGATGCGGAACATCTGGCCCATCGCCGCCAGGCCTTTCACCTGCTGGTTCGCCAGCTTGCCGGCGTCTTCGTCGCCGTAGCCTTCAAGCTTCGCAATCTGTGTCATAAACTCAGTTGCCATCTCCATAGGGATGGTCAGTTTGCTGTCGAGAGACTTCACGCTGCGATCGACTTCCTGCGCCAGCGTTTGCGGTTCACCCGTGGCGGTTGCCGGATCTTTCAGGAACAGAGACAGGTTGAAGTTGGTTTCACCTTTGCTGTTTTTCCAGCTCAGCGGTGCAACGGTTATCACCGGCTCGCCTTTCAGCAGGATCGGCAGGTTATTGAACAGCACCGCTATCGCCTGCTGCTGATACTCTTCCGGGTTTTGCTGCAGCGCGGTATCGGTCAGCAGCGCCTGGCTCTCTTTGCTGTATTTCTGGCTAAACTCATGCCACGCTTGACCGTCGATATTGCCGATCTTCAGTGAGAGTTTGCCGGTTCCCAGATCCTGATTCTGCACTTTCAGGCTCTTCAGCGTGTAATCCAGTTGAGTATTGATACTCTTACCGTCTTTGGAGACGTCAGATTTACCATCGACATCCATACCTTCCAGTACGGCCATCTCCTTGCCTTCAACCGCAATTGCAATCTTAGCAATTGAGAGTTTTTGATCGCCGATACGCTCTTTAAAATCAGTCATTCGGCTATTGCCGTCGGCTTTCAGATTGTTGAAGGTGAGCTGAACTTTTTGGTTGTATTCGTTTACGGCATTGACCAGCCCACTTTCCGCTTCACCCGTCAGGGAGAACACGTTTCCGTCGCGGTCAGCATCCAGCTTGAAGTTACCGCCGCTAAAGGCAACTTTCTCATTCTCTTTCTCGTAGTTCAGCGCTTTCAGGGCAATATCAGAACTCGTGTCACCGGCATAGCTGATGCGGGTGTTAATCTCGAAAGGTGATTCATTCTTTGCCAGGTCAAACAGCGGTTTGGTCAGGTCGTTGTTCACCAGTACGGTGTGAACGGATGCCATTGACGGGATCAGGTTAAAGGACTTCAACTGCGCCAGAGGCAACGGACCGTGGCTCACCACCTCATCCAGCACCACACTCTGGCCCGGTTTCAGCCAGCCGTTTTCAGAACCGGTAACCGGCTTCACCACAACCTGCATATGGCTGGTGAATACACCGCGCTGATAATTCTGGTAGCTCAGCTCAAGACCGGCTTCCGGCGCGTTGCGTTTAAGCTCGCTGTTAGCCTGTGCCACCATCTCAGCCAGACGGCCTTCCAGCTGTTTCCCGGTAAACCAGGAGGCACCTGTCCAGACCACGCCTAACGCTACAATCACTCCAACCGCTACGACCGATTTTTTCATTGCGACTATCCCTAAAATGAAACCAGGCGGTAGACACCGCCCGGAGATATAAAACCAGCAACTAGCTTAGCAAGAGTTGTTAAAAAATTCAGTAAGTCCCTATAGCTTATTAAAAACGCGCGCCAGGCGGCCTTTACCGCTAATGCTAACCGGAGATTCATTGGCCGCAACGAAAGCCGATTCGCCCGGCTTGAGCACCAGACGCTGTTCTCCCTTATGCAGCACCGCTTCGCCCTCTACGCAGAACAGGATCGCCGCGCTCTCCTGCGAGATGGTCGTTTCTGTCTGGCTCAGGTCGTGTAGTGAGAAAGCAAAATCCTCAACCGGGATAGGGAAGTCAAGCTCTGCGCCGTTTTTCACCGGCTGAGTCAGCAGCTCTCCGGCAGGTTTCGCCACGAACTTCACATTGGCAACCAGCTCAGGAATATCGATGTATTTCGGCGTCAGACCCGCGCGCAGCACGTTGTCGGAGTTGGCCATTACCTCCAGAGCGACACCCTGCAGATAGGCGTGAGGCGTTTCGGCAAACAGGAACATCGCTTCGCCCGGGTTCAGCTTCACCACGTTCAGCAGCAGCGGAGAGAACAGACCGCTGTCGTCCGGGTAGAATTCGGAAATCAGGCGGATGGTCTCCCACGGCTCACCTTGCTGCGTGTTCAGTGCCGCTTTCAGCACCGCCAGCGCGTGTGATTTCTCTTCACCCTGCATGTTAAGCAGGCTGGCAAACAGCTGGCTCAGTGCGTCTGCGTTCGGGTTATTGAGGAAGTGGGCGATAGCCTTGTTGGCACCTGCGACAGGTTGCAGCAGGGAAATGATCTCTGAAAACTCGCGGAACGCATTCATCGCCAGGAACGGGGTCAGCGCAAAGACCAGCTCCGGTTTATGGTTAGGATCTTTGTAGTTACGCTCGGCAGCATCTAACGGAATGCCTGCTGCGTTCTCTTTGGCGAAACCAATCTCAGAGGCTTTCTTGTTAGGGTGAACCTGGATGGAGAGCGGCTGGTCGGCACACAGTACTTTAAACAGGAACGGCAACTCACCAAAACGGCTGGCAACCTTGTCGCCCAACAGCGCGCCTTTATCGGCATCAATGACGTCGCGCAGAGAGCGAACCTGGCCGCTGGCATCTTCAATTTTTGAGCTGCTCTTCGGGTGCGCCCCCATCCACAGTTCTGCCATCGGCAGGTTGTTCGGGTTCGCGATACCGTAGAGATCCGTTAACGCAGTTTTACTTCCCCAGGCGTAGTTTTGCACTGAGTTAATGAGTTTTTGCATTATCAAGCCCTGATTCAAATGTGGAATTAACTCCGGGTATTAAAGCAATAAACCACGTGGAAGTAACCTGCGGATGTAAAAAGTCGTACTAGTCTCAGTTTTTGTTAAAAAATTGTGTAGGATAAGCTGACTCGCTTTTAAGCGGGCAGCGGAACATCTGCCCAAATAATCAGACTGAAGCAGTAAGTGAGAGAACAATGTCGAATAAACCCTTTCATTATCAGGATCCTTTCCCGCTGAGTAAGGATCAGACCGAGTATTACCTGTTAACCCGCGATCACGTCTCCGTATCAGAGTTTGAAGGCCAGGAGATCCTCAAGGTGGACCCGCAGGCGCTGACGTTGCTGGCGCAGCATGCGTTCCATGACGCCTCGTTTATGCTCCGCCCTGCGCATCAGCAGCAGGTTGCCGATATCCTGAGCGACCCGCAGGCCAGCGAGAACGATAAATACGTTGCCCTTCAATTCCTGCGTAACTCCGATATCGCAGCCAAAGGCGTTCTGCCGACCTGCCAGGATACTGGCACGGCGATCATTGTCGGTAAAAAAGGCCAGCGCGTCTGGACCGGCGGCGGTGATGAAGCTGCCCTGGCGCACGGCGTCTACAACACCTACACCGAAGACAACCTGCGTTATTCGCAAAACGCGGCGCTGGACATGTACAAAGAGGTTAACACCGGCACCAACCTGCCTGCGCAGATTGACCTCTATAGCGTGGACGGTGACGAGTACAAATTCCTCTGCATCGCCAAAGGCGGCGGTTCAGCCAACAAAACCTATCTCTACCAGGAAACCAAAGCGCTGCTCACCCCGGGCAAGCTGAAAAACTACCTGGTCGAGAAAATGCGTACGCTCGGCACCGCGGCGTGCCCGCCGTACCACATCGCGTTTGTGATTGGCGGTACGTCGGCTGAAAGCACGCTGAAAACCGTGAAGCTGGCCTCAACCAAATACTACGATGGCCTGCCAACGGAAGGGAACGAGCACGGCCAGGCGTTCCGCGACGTGCAGCTTGAGCAGGAATTGCTGGAAGAAGCACGTAATCTGGGCCTGGGAGCGCAGTTTGGCGGTAAATATTTTGCTCACGACGTGCGCGTGATCCGTCTGCCGCGTCACGGCGCATCTTGTCCGGTCGGGATGGGCGTGTCCTGCTCTGCGGATCGCAACATCAAGGCCAAGATCAACCGTGAAGGTGTGTGGATCGAAAAACTGGAAAACAACCCAGGTAAGTATATTCCGGAAGAACTGCGTAAAGCAGGTGAGGGTGAAGCGGTTCGCGTTGACCTGAACCGTCCGATGAAAGAGATCCTGGCGCAGCTTTCGCAGTATCCGGTGTCGACGCGTCTCTCCCTTAACGGCACGATTATCGTCGGACGCGACATCGCGCACGCGAAGCTGAAAGAGCGTCTGGACAACGGCGAAGGGTTGCCGCAGTACATTAAAGATCACCCAATCTATTACGCAGGCCCGGCGAAAACGCCAGAAGGTTATGCTTCCGGCTCGTTAGGCCCAACCACGGCAGGCCGTATGGACTCGTACGTTGACCAGCTGCAGGCCAACGGCGGCAGCATGATCATGCTGGCGAAAGGCAACCGTAGCCAGCAGGTGACGGATGCCTGCCACAAGCATGGCGGTTTCTATCTGGGCAGTATCGGCGGCCCGGCTGCCGTGCTGGCGCAGGGCAGCATCAAGAGCCTGGAGTGCGTGGAATACCCGGAACTGGGTATGGAAGCGATCTGGAAAATTGAAGTGGAAGATTTCCCGGCGTTCATCCTTGTGGATGACAAAGGTAACGACTTCTTCAAACAGATCCAGTCTTCCCAGTGTTCGGCGTGTGTGAAGTAAGATAAAAAGCCGGGTGGCGTCAACACCACCCGACACTAAAAAAGAGCGCACAAAGCGCCATATCGTTTCTCAGAAGTCATCAATACTTATCTCTTAAGCATGTGAGCAATCCCATCTTTGTAATCAAGGAGTAAGTAATGACAACGGTACGCCATGAGAAAGACTCGATGGGCGCCATCGCCGTCCCGGCTGACAAGCTATGGGGCGCGCAAACCCAGCGTTCACTTGAACATTTCCGCATTTCGACCGAGAAAATGCCCGTCTCGCTGATTCAGGCGCTGGCGCTCACCAAACGCGCAGCCGCTAAAGTCAACCAGGATTTAGGCCTGCTGACGGCAGACAAGGCCACCGCCATCATGAATGCCGCCGACGAAGTGCTGGCGGGCAAGCATCCCGACGAATTTCCTCTCGCCATCTGGCAGACCGGTTCCGGCACCCAAAGCAACATGAACATGAACGAAGTGCTGGCAAACCGCGCAAGTGAGCTGCTGGGCGGCGTGCGTGGCATGGAGCGTAAGGTTCACCCGAATGATGACGTGAACAAGAGCCAAAGCTCTAACGACGTGTTCCCGACGGCAATGCACGTGGCGGCGGTCATCGCTCTTCACGAGCAGCTTATCCCGCAGCTGAATGTGCTGAAAAAGACCCTCGACGAAAAAGCACAGGCTTTCCGCGATATCGTCAAAATTGGTCGCACCCACCTGCAGGACGCCACGCCGCTGACCCTCGGCCAGGAGATTTCCGGCTGGGTGGCGATGCTGGAGCATAACCTGAAGCACATTGAATACAGCCTGCCACATCTGGCGGAGCTGGCGCTCGGTGGTACGGCAGTGGGGACCGGGTTAAATACTCACCCTGAATACGCAGTGCGCGTGGCTGAGGAGCTTGCCACCACGACCGGGCAACCGTTTGTGACGGCACCTAATAAGTTCGAAGCACTGGCGACCTGCGATGCGCTGGTCCATACACATGGCGCGCTGAAAGGGCTGGCGGCCTCGCTGATGAAAATGGCCAACGACGTACGCTGGCTGGCCTCGGGTCCGCGCTGCGGGATTGGTGAAATCAGCATTCCGGAAAACGAGCCGGGCAGCTCTATCATGCCGGGTAAAGTGAACCCGACCCAGTGTGAAGCCATGACTATGCTTTGCTGTCAGGTGATGGGCAACGACGTGGCCGTTAACATGGGAGGCGCATCCGGCAACTTCGAGCTGAACGTCTATCGCCCAATGGTGATCCACAACGTTCTGCAATCCATTCGCCTGCTGGCGGACGGGATGGAGAGCTTTAACGAGCATTGTGCGGTAGGGATTGAGCCAAATCGCGAGCGTATCAGCCAGCTGCTCAATGAATCCCTGATGCTGGTGACGGCGCTAAATACCCATATTGGCTACGACAAAGCCGCCGAGATCGCTAAGAAAGCGCATAAAGAGGGGCTGACGCTGAAAGCCTCCGCCCTGGCGCTGGGCTATCTGACGGAGGCGGAGTTTGACGCCTGGGTTCGCCCGGAGGCGATGGTCGGCAGTCTGAAATAATCATCCCGCCACATACAGGTGCAGCCGTGGAATAATCAGCTGTAGCGGCTGCGCCTGAGGTCGGTAACGGTGCTGGATATTTTCAGCATCATAATTCAGGAGTTCACCGATATCCGGCACGATAGCACCCTGATCGGCATCGTAAAGCGCAATCAGCGGTGTCGGACAGGCATACTGCACCTGTTTTTGCTGACCGGAATACCAGACGCGGGCGATAGGCTGCACCTTCACCGGACGCTTAATTTTGAGGCGCGTGTCTGCCGGTAGCGAGGCGATGCTGTGGTACTCCTGTTCGAGGCGTTCAATCCACTGTTCCCGCGACCACGGTGCCACGGTGCGCGGCGCCTTCAGGCTTTTTTCCAGCTGCGCCAGAATCTCATCCCGGGTGAAGTTTTTAATGATGTGCTTGTTGGCCCAACCGAAGCGCAGCGTGGCGGGATGGCGCAGCACCGTCAGCGTGCGGTAGGCATTCAGGGTAATCAACCCGGGAAGCTGACGATGCACCCACTCGAACCGGGCTGCAGGGGCCAGGCCTGACTCTTCTGTGATGATCTTTTCAAATGCCGCTTTCAGGTCGTTGATATACGCCATCTGACTTTCCAGCGCCTCACGCGTTGTCGCATCGGTTTGCAGGCAGATCACGCCAGGCAGGCGGACGGCCGCCTTACTGCTGCGTTGTTCTGACTGCTGCTGAATAAATAGGTGACGATAATGTTTTAGTGCCAGTTCAAATGCGGCTTTGCCGATGTGCTGTTTCACGTCGATGGTATCCAGCGGATCATGTTCTGCCCCTTTGGCCACATCCGGTAGGGTAAAGACGCGCGCGGCCAGCAGGCGGCAGGTCTGCAAGCGTTCTGTCAGCGTGAGTAACTCATGTTCTATTTCGCGAAAGGTGCTGTTGAGCCTTTCGATGAGATCGTAAGTCGCCATAAATACACTCATTAGTTACAACATACTTATCATATAGCACAGCACGCCGGGTCAGGCCAGCGTGCGGTTTAGGTCAGGCAGGAACGGGAAGGGTGATGTTATGGTAAACCGGCCAGCTAAAGCAGAAGCGCGCACCACCGAGTTCGCTCTCCTCGCAATGCACAGTTCCGCCCATCGCCTGTGCGATAGAGTAGACAATCGCCAGCCCCAGACCACATCCCCCGGTAGCGCGGTCGCGGCTGGGATCCAGGCGCACAAATGGTTCAAACACGGTTTCTCGTGCTTCCGGGGCAATTCCCGGCCCGTCGTCTTCTACCGTCAGGCTGGCCTGATTGCCCTGCAAATCCAGGCTAATCTGCAATGTGCTTTCGCTGTAACGCATGGCGTTGTTGAGCAGGTTGTCCAGCACGCGCTCCATCAGGCGCATATCGAGCGCGCCATAATCACCTGGGGTGACGCGGGTCAACAGCGTGCGCTGCGGGTTCACGCTCTGCACATCATCAATGTGAGTTTGCAGCCAGTCAGGCAGATCCGGCGTGCTGAGGTTCAGTTCGTTCTGCGGGCGGTCGAGGCGCGCGTAGGTCAGCAGTTCTTCAATCAGCGCTTCAAGCTGGCCAATATCGCGATTCAGAGCCTGAGATTCCGCTTCCGTCAGATTCTCGCTCATCTCCAGACGATAGCGCAGGCGAACCAGCGGCGTCCGTAGCTCGTGTGCTATCCCGTCAATCAACTGCTTCTTACTGGCGATAAGGGCATTGATGTTATCGGCCATCTGGTTAAAGGCCACACCCAGACGTTCAAAGCTGGAACCGCTGTCGAAGTGAATACGTTCGGTAAAATGTCCCTCGCCAAAACGCTGTGCTGCGGATTCCAGTTTCAGCATGTCCTGCCAGTGTGGTCGCATCCAGATAAAAACCGGAAACGCGAGTGAAATGGCAATGAAGGCCATCAGCGCCATATCCAGCAGACGCATCTGGTGGAGATAATAGAGGTAGGGCACCGGCCCGACAGCCAACACGTAATGGCTGCGCGGAATGCGCTGGATAAAGGTATATTTCTCATCCAGCGCAACAATGTCCCCGTCGCGCAGACGTTGCATGGTGGGCGCGTCCAGATCGAAATCTTTCAACGGCTCGATGCGTAAATCAAACGACAGGTTCAGATCCAGCTCTTTCAGAGTTTTCGCCCAGTCGTGCGGTGGGATCTCTCTCAGCTCGCTGCGCATCAGATACAGCGAGCTTTTCATCAGGTCATCCAGCGACTGCCTGCCTGCACGTTCGGCGGTGAATTTATAGACCAGCCCGACCAGCATGGTCATCACCAGGAAGCAGACAAACAGCAGAAGATAAAACTGCACAAACAGCTTTTTCATTAACGATTCCGGATGATGAAATAATCAGGTTTCCCAGGCGTGCGGAGCAAACAGATAGCCCTTGTTACGCACGGTTTTAATGCGGTACGGCTCGGTGGCGTTATCCTGCAACTTTTTGCGCAGACGCGATATCGCAACATCAACGCTGCGATCCATGCCGTCATAACTCACTCCGCGCAGGTTTTTCAGCAGCGCATCGCGATCCATGATTTGCCCGGCATGGGTTGCCAGCTCCCAAAGCAGGTCAAAATCTGCGGTCGAGAGCGCAATAAGCTCGTCGGAAAGCAGTACCTGACGATTAATCGGATCAATGGAAAGCGTACCAAAACGCATCGCTTTGTGAGGTGTCAGTGACGGAGCTGGCGCTTCGCGTTCGATGCTGGCGTGCTGGCGTAAATGAAGACGCAGGCGCGCGAGCAGAACGGCAGGGGGGGTAGTTTTCAGAATGTAGTCATTGGCACCCATCTCCAGCGACAGAATATGGTTCATATCGCTGTCCAGTGAAGTGAGCAGGACGATTGGCCCCTCCCAGCGGGCGCGAAGGTCACGACAGAGCGTCATGCCGTCTTTTCCTGGCAACATGATATCCAGGAGGACAAGGTCCGGGTTTTCACGCACGACAACCTCTTCGGCGCGATCGCCACGAGGCTCAACAATGACGTCCATATCATGTTTACCCAGATAGGCGGCAATCAATTGCCCGACTTCGGGTTCGTCTTCAACATAAACAATCTTATTCATACAACGTCTGTTATCGTGAAAAATGCCAACATACACCGCAGAACCTTAACCTTCCATTAATCTTTCAAAATTAGCGTCAGTTCCGTTATTCTGACTCATATTGTTACTTGATTGTTATAGGGAAAAGTATGGGGCTGGTGATTAAGGCCGCACTTGGTGCGCTGGTGGTGTTATTGATTGGCATCCTGGCTAAAACCAAAAATTATTATATTGCCGGGCTGATCCCACTCTTCCCGACTTTTGCGCTCATTGCACACTATATTGTGGCCTCTGAACGGGGCACAGAAGCATTGCGAACGACCATCGTGTTTGGCATGTGGTCTATTATCCCGTATTTCCTCTACCTGTTATCGCTCTGGTATTTCACCGGTTTTCTGCGACTTCCCCTGGCGCTGAGCGGGGCAGTGGTCTGCTGGGGGCTCAGCGCCTGGGTGTTAATCTTCTTCTGGAGCCGCTTTCACTAGCGCAGTGGCCGGCCTCCGTCTACGGCAAAGGTTCTGCCGGTAACGTAGCAACTGGTGAGCAGGTAATCCACAAGGTCAATCACCTCTTTTTCGCCAGGGGCAATTTTCATCAGCGACTTGTTCAGCGCCTGCTGGCGATACTCCGCATCGTCGGTTTCATTAAATAAAATCATTGCCGGGGCGATGGCATTTACCTTCACTTCGGGCGCGAGTTTGCGGGCAAACGAGCGCGTCATGTTATCCAGCGCGGCTTTACTGGCTGCATAGGCAATGTGCTTGTCGCTGCCTCGCTCCACCACATAATCGGTGAAATGGATAATGTCGCCCGCAGCATGTCCGTGGCCGCGCAGCAGATCCTGCAGCGCGTGATTAAGCAAATAGGGCGTATTAACGTGGATCTGTAACATGGCTGAGAGCGTTTCGCTGAGCGATGTGCCGGGCTTTTCGGCTCGCCATGCACTGGCGTTATGGATAATGGCACGCAGCCCCGTCGTGGTGGACTTCACTTTATCCGCAAAGGCCAGAATGCCTTCATCGGTCGAAAAATCCGCCTGAATGCAAACAGCCCCTGCTTTTCGTAATCCTTCGATAGAGGGATATTCAGTACGATAACTGACGATGACCGGATGGCGAAGGTTGAGAAAATGATGGGCAAGGGCGAGGCCGATACGACGGCCTCCACCGGTAATCAGTATTGGGCGAAGCTGTGCATTTCCCATCGTATTCTCCTTTACAGTTCAACAATGGGAAAGGCGATGCTATCCCATTAACATCCAGGTTGCCGGTAAAGCTGCAACCAGTAACAGTCCGATTAAGGCCATCTCGCGGCGTTTAAGTGCGTTTTCGAGCTGATGCGTGCGGCGTGCATAGATAAACACCAGCAAACCCGGTGCATATAACACTACAGACAGCAGCAAATGCATAGGCCCGGAAGCATACAACAACCACAGACCGTAAATACAGGCTCCGACACCCACAACATAGTGCGCCGGGCGTGTGGCAATTTTTAACAAATACGCGCCCACTAAGAAATAGGGTACCAGAATCATCTCTGAGGCGATGGTCAGCAGAGTGTTATAGTCAGAACCTGTGAGCCAGATCAGCACCAGACAGACCTGCACGCTGATGTTAGTCAGCCAGAGTGATGCGGACGGCGCACTGTTTTTGTTCTGACGGGCAAACAGGCGTGGAAACGCTTTGTGCGTGGAGGCCAGGAACGGGACTTCAGCGGCCATAATGGTCCAGCTCAGGTAAGCGCCACAGACGGAGATGATCAGCCCCGCAGCAATCACCACATCACCCCAGGGACCGAGCATTTTTACCATCAGCCCTGCCATTGATGGGTTACGCATCCCGGCCAGCTCAGGACGTGCTACCACGCCCAGCGACAGCAGCGTGACCAGCAGATAGACCCCCAGCGCGGCCATTACGGCCAGCAGAGTTGCACGGCCCACATCGCGTTTATTACGTGCCCGGGCGGAAACCACGACCGCGCCTTCAACACCGATAAACACCCACAGGGTAATGAGCATCGTGTTTTTCACCTGCTCCCAGACAGGTACGCCCAACGCAACGCCGGTGAAATCGAGCTTAAATACGTCCATACGGAACGCAATAAAGGCCAGCACGATAAACAGACCTAGCGGGACCAGCTTCGCGAGGGTAGCCACGAGGTTAATACTGGCTGCTGTTTGTACGCCACGTAAAACCAGCCAGTGAACGAACCACAGCAGTACCGAGGCACCCACAATAGACTGCCAGGTGTTACCATCGCCAAAGAGACGCAGCTCAGGCGTGTCGGTAAAGAAACTCAGCGCCGAGAAGACGATCACCAGATAGGAGACGTTGGCGATAACCGCGCATAACCAGTATCCCCATGCGGAGCAGAAGCCAATCAGCTCACCAAAACCTTCACGTGCATAGGTGAAAATCCCACCGTCCAGATCCGGTCGGATGCGGGTCAGCAGCAACATTGCGAACGCCAGCAGCAATATCCCAACACCGGTGATACCCCAGCCAATAAGGAGTGCGGCTGGGCTTGCCACCGCCGCCATGTTCTGCGGTAAACTGAATACGCCCGCACCCAGCATTGAGCTTAAAACGAGTGCAGTCAGAGCACTCAGGCCAAGTTTCTTTTCCATTGGCTTCCTGTTATGAAAAGTCCAAATCCAGAATAATTATTTCGCACAGGCGCATAAAAATGGTGGATCACACTAAGGCGCGGGATTTTACGGAGTGTAACGAAAGCATGCAATGACGTGTGGCAGAAATTCAAAAAAAGTAACAAAAAAAGGCGGCATTGCGCCGCCTTTGATCAATGATTTTGTTACTTGTAGAGATCGGCGCTGATCGTCACGTTGTTGCCACGTTCCTGCCACTGGCGGGTGATGTGGTAGTATTTCGCCCCTTTCTTCGCAGCACGCTTCGCGACCTGATAAGAGACTTCCGTCATGTTGCCGTAGTTGCCGGTGAACTTGATGCTGTCGAACGGCACCATCTGCGCAGCAGTGGCGTTGTTCAGCTCTTCAATTTTGGTACCGTCTGGCAGCGTCACGGAATAACGGCCACCTTTCGTGGACTGCGTTTCGAAGAAACGGCCCACTTCAGCGCTTGGTGCAGCAGAGGTTGCTACGCCAGGGATTTCAACTTTCTTCGCTTCCTCACCGCCTTTCGCTATTGCCGCGCGGCCTGCTTCGGAATCAGCCGGGATAACATCCGGGCTTTGCAGAACACGTTTTTTCGCATCTTCTTTATAGATGAACGCGGTGATGCGCTGGTTGCCGCCCTGGTTAGCATCCACCTGACGCACGATATAGAAAGAGTACGCACCTTTCTCTTTCGCCGCTTTGGTGATGGCATCGTTTACTTCAGGCTGGCTGCGATAGAAGCCCTGAACGGTGACGGTGTCATAAGGTTCCAATGCGATCGCTTGATCTTTTGGTAGTTCAACGATGCCATTAATCACGCGGTTTTTCGGTGCATCAGCTTTCGGTGCATTGTCTTTGAACAGCGCAATGGTTACGCGCTGATTACCGCTGTTGCCATAATCAGACTGGTCAATGACGTAAAACGAGGCCGCACCATTTTTATCGGCGGCTTTTGACGCGGCGGCAACGGCATCGCCAATGGAATTGTAGCGACCCACAATGACCGTATGGTCAAAAGGTTTTAACGCTGCCGCTTGCTCTGGCGTTAACTCTGTTGCGGCATTTGCAGACAGGGTGGTCGCACAGAGAAGTGCGGACGCCAGGAGTGTGTTCTTAAGCTTCATAAAAATAATCCTTCGCCTTGCGCAAACCATGTACTGGTATTGTTGTTAATTTGAGACGGTCCCGATTATGGCATTTAAAACCTGTCGCTGTCTGCGGCATTTTTCACTGCCAGTGCTTACTGAATCACCGAATTCGATAACATTTAGTGATATGTTGAAAAAACAGGCGTTTGACAAGTAAAACTGATAAAGCTTATGACTTTTACAAGTTAATTTAATGTTAATAACTTGTTCTCTTATGGCGCTATATCATGTTTTTACCGCTTCGCTTGCGCGATTTATCGGCTTCGAGGATGAATTTAAGGTAAATATCACTGTCAGTGACGCCGATCGCTTATTTTTCACAGATAAAGTAAGAAATAGTGTTTTCTGGCGGTAGATCACGGGCGCTATTTTCAGTAGGTTATAGACAGTTTGTTACTGTTTTATTTTCCGGGGTTAATCATATCTCGTCGCTATCGTGATGGCGAAAATTGATACAAACCGCGGGCATTTATCGACAAACCATCATCAAAAACCGATGGAAGGGAAAACTATGCGTATTGGGGTACCAAAAGAACGGTTAGCCAATGAAACCCGCGTAGCGGCAACACCGAAAACGGTGGAGCAACTGCTTAAACTGGGTTTTACCGTCGCGGTTGAAAGCGGCGCAGGCAAACTGGCAAGTTTCGATGACGAAGCCTTTATCCAGGCTGGCGCGGAAGTGGTGGATAGTGCTGAAGTCTGGCAGTCACCTGTGATTCTGAAGGTGAACGCACCGGAAGAGAGTGAGATTTCGCTGCTCAATCCAGGTACGACGCTGGTGAGTTTTATCTGGCCTGCGCAAAATCCTGAGCTGATGGAGAAGCTGGCGGCACGTGGCGTGACCGTAATGGCCATGGATTCTGTACCACGAATTTCGCGTGCGCAGTCGCTGGACGCGTTAAGCTCTATGGCAAACATCGCGGGCTATCGCGCCATTGTGGAAGCGGCCCACGAATTTGGTCGTTTCTTTACCGGTCAAATCACTGCGGCAGGTAAAGTCCCTCCGGCGAAAGTGATGGTGATTGGCGCAGGCGTTGCGGGTCTTGCTGCAATCGGTGCTGCAAATAGCCTCGGGGCTATCGTGCGCGCGTTTGATACCCGTCCTGAGGTTAAGGAACAGGTACAAAGCATGGGTGCCGAATTCCTTGAACTGGACTTCAAGGAAGAAGCGGGCAGCGGTGATGGCTACGCCAAGGTCATGTCTGAAGCCTTTATCAAAGCGGAAATGGAACTCTTCGCCGCACAGGCGAAAGATGTCGATATTATTGTGACCACCGCTCTGATCCCGGGCAAACCAGCGCCGAAGCTGATCACCCGTGAAATGGTGGATTCCATGAAGTCGGGAAGCGTGATTGTCGACCTGGCGGCGCAAAACGGCGGTAACTGTGAATATACCGTCCCGAATCAGGTGACAACGACCGCGAACGGCGTGAAGGTGATCGGTTATACCGATCTGCCAGGCCGTCTGCCAACGCAGTCTTCGCAGTTGTACGGCACTAACCTCGTTAACCTGCTGAAACTGCTCTGCAAAGAGAAAGATGGCAACGTCACCGTTGATTTCGACGATGTGGTCGTCCGTGGCGTTACCGTGGTTCGTGAAGGTGAAATCACCTGGCCTGCGCCACCTATTCAGGTTTCTGCTCAGCCTCAGGCTGCACCGAAAGCGGCGCCAGAACCAAAAGAACCTGCCAAACCTGCTTCTCCGTGGCGCAAATACGCGATCATGGCGCTGGCTATTATTCTGTTCGGCTGGCTGGCTAACGTTGCGCCGAAAGAGTTCCTTGGCCACTTTACCGTCTTCGCGCTCTCCTGCGTGGTGGGTTACTACGTGGTGTGGAACGTTTCCCATGCCTTGCACACACCACTGATGTCGGTCACCAACGCCATCTCGGGGATTATCGTGGTTGGGGCGTTACTGCAGATTGGTCACGGCGGCTGGATCAGCTTCCTGAGTTTTGTTGCGGTGTTGATCGCCAGTATCAATATTTTCGGTGGTTTCACCGTGACTCAGCGCATGCTGAAAATGTTTCGTAAAGGCTAAGGGGTAGCATATGTCTGGAGGATTAGTGACAGCCGCATACATTGTTGCTGCAATCCTGTTTATTTTCAGTCTGGCGGGACTTTCCAAACACGAAACGTCTCAGCAGGGTAATAACTTTGGTATCGCCGGGATGGCGATTGCACTGATTGCCACTATCTTCGGGCCGGACACCGGCAACGTTGCGTGGATTCTGGTGGCGATGATCATCGGTGGTGCGATTGGTATTCGCCTGGCGAAACGCGTTGAAATGACCGAGATGCCGGAGCTGGTTGCGATTCTGCACAGTTTTGTCGGTCTGGCGGCGGTGCTGGTGGGCTTCAACAGCTACTTGTACCACACCCCGGGTCTGGAACCGATTCTGGTGAATATCCACCTGACGGAAGTATTCCTCGGTATCTTCATCGGTGCGGTCACCTTCACCGGTTCCATTGTTGCGTTCGGTAAACTGCGCGGGAAGATCTCTTCTAAACCGCTGATGCTGCCAAACCGTCATAAGCTGAACCTGGCGGCGCTGGTGGTGTCGTTTGTGCTGCTGGTGGTCTTCGTGCGTACCGAAAGCGTGGGCTTGCAGGTACTGGCGTTGCTGGTGATGACCGTTATTGCACTGGCATTCGGCTGGCATCTGGTGGCCTCCATCGGTGGTGCGGATATGCCAGTGGTCGTCTCCATGCTGAACTCCTACTCCGGTTGGGCAGCAGCGGCGGCAGGTTTTATGCTGAGCAACGACCTGCTGATCGTCACCGGTGCGCTGGTGGGTTCTTCCGGTGCGATCCTGTCTTACATCATGTGTAAAGCGATGAACCGTTCGTTCATCAGCGTTATCGCCGGTGGTTTTGGTTCTGATGGTTCCTCGACGGGTTCTGACGAAGAAGTGGGCGAGCACCGCGAGATTAGCGCGGAAGATACTGCTGATATGCTGAAAAACTCGCATTCAGTCATTATCACCCCAGGCTATGGCATGGCGGTAGCACAGGCTCAGTATCCGGTCGCGGAGATCACTGAGAAGCTGCGTGCGCGGGGGATCAAGGTTCGCTTTGGTATTCACCCGGTGGCAGGACGTCTGCCTGGTCACATGAACGTACTGCTGGCGGAAGCGAAAGTGCCTTACGACATCGTGCTGGAAATGGACGAGATCAACGATGATTTCGCCGAGACCGACACCGTGCTGGTCATCGGTGCCAACGACACCGTTAACCCGGCGGCACAGGATGATCCGCGTAGCCCAATCGCCGGTATGCCGGTTCTGGAAGTGTGGAAGGCGCAGAACGTCATTGTCTTCAAACGCTCCATGAACACTGGCTATGCCGGGGTTCAGAACCCGCTGTTCTTCAAAGAGAACACCCATATGCTGTTTGGCGATGCCAAAGCCAGCGTGGATGCGATTCTGAAAGCGCTGTAAGTTGTACTAAATGAAAAAGCCGCCAACTTGAAGTGAACCCCATATATTGGACACTTTCTTAACTGGCGGCTGACATGGCCTGAGTTCGGTATTGTACCGGACTCA